>CAZJDU010000196.1:0-4713 GCA_964544855.1 uncultured Nocardioides sp. | reverse complement strand
ACCACGAGGGTGGGCCCGGCCAGCAGGAGATCGACCTGCGCTACGCCGACGCGCTGTCCACCGCCGACAACATCATGACCTTCCGCAGCGTGATCCGGGAGGTCGCGCTGAGCCAGGGGATCTGGGCGACGTTCATGCCCAAGCCGTTCACCGAGCACCCCGGCTCCGGGATGCACACCCACGTCTCGCTCTTCGAGGGCGACGAGAACGCCTTCTACGAGGCCGGTGCGGAGTATCAGCTCTCCAAGGCCGGTCGGCAGTTCATCGCCGGGGTGCTGCGGCACGCCAACGAGATCAGCGTGGTCACCAACCAGTGGGTCAACTCCTACAAGCGGATGATGTTCGGCGGCGAGGCGCCCTCCCACATCTGCTGGGGTCACAACAACCGCTCCGCGATGGTGCGGGTGCCGATGTACAAGCCGCTCAAGGGACAGTCCACCCGGATCGAGCTGCGCACCATCGACGCGGCGTGCAACCCCTACCTCGCGTTCGCCGTGGTGCTGGCCGCCGGCCTCAAGGGCATCGACGAGGGCTACGAGCTGCCCCGCGAGGCCGAGGACGACGTCTGGGCGCTGAGCGACCGGGAGCTCAACGCACTCGGCATCGAGCCGCTCCCCAAGAACCTCAACGACGCGATCGGGATCGCAGAGAACTCCGAGCTGCTCGCCGAGACCCTGGGTGAGCAGGTCTTCGACTTCTTCCTGCGCAACAAGCGCAAGGAGTGGGACGAGTACCGCGGTCAGGTCTCCGCGTTCGAGCGGGACCGGATGCTGCCGGTCCTGTGACCGACGGTCCGGCACCCGTGACCACCACATGACCCGGGCGACGCTGCGCAGCGACCTGCTGCGCGTCGGGTTCACCGACGTCGATCGCGCCCACACGGACCTGGGCGAGCTGGGCGCGGTGGCGGGCGCACTGCTGCCACGGCTCGCCCGCGCCGCCGACCCCGATCTCGCGCTGGGGACGCTGCGGCGGCTGCTCGACGCGGTGCCGGACCGAGACGTGCTGCTCGGGACGCTGCTCGACGACGTCGGTACGGCGGAGCGGCTGCTCGCGGTGCTGGGCGCCAGCATCGCGCTCGGGGACCACCTGGTGACCCATCCCCACCACTGGGGGGAGCTGGCCGACGACTCGCTGGCCACGACGCGGCCGCCGGCGTACGTCATGCGGGACGCGATGATGGCGGTGGTGGGGGCCGACCCCAGCGCGGCCGAGCCGGTCGCCACGGTGCCGGACGCCGTGGCCGTGGACGCGCTCAAGGTCGAGTACCGCCGGTGGCTGCTGCGCCTGGCCGCCCGTGACCTGGTGCACGGTCTCGGCGTCGACGATGCGGCCGCCGAGCTCGCCGACCTCGCGGCCGGCACGCTCGACACCGGGCTGGCGATCGCCCGGCAGCGCATGGGGGAGGATGCGGCGCTCGCCCGTCTGGCCGTGATCGGGATGGGCAAGTGCGGCGGTCACGAGCTCAACTACATCTCCGACGTCGACGTGATCTTCGTGCATGCCCCGGTCGGCGATGTCGACGAGCAACGAGCCGGTCGGGTGGCCACCAAGCTCGCCGCGCACGTGATCCAGATCTGCTCCACGCCCACCAGTGAGGGCAACATCTGGGAGGTCGACGCTGCCCTGCGCCCCGAGGGCAAGGCGGGGCCGCTGACGCGCACGATGGCGAGCCACCGGGGCTACTACGAGCGCTGGGCCGAGCCGTGGGAGTTCCAGGCACTGCTGAAGGCGCGGCCGGTGGCCGGCGACCGCGCGCTCGGCGAGGAGTTCCGGGCGATGGTGGAGCCGCTGGTGTGGACCGTGGCCGAGCGTGAGGGCTTCGTGGAGGCGGCTCGAACGATGCGGCAGCGCGTCCTCGACCACATCCCGGCCAAGAGCGCCGACCGCGAGCTCAAGCTCGGCGTCGGTGGGCTCCGCGACGTGGAGTTCGCCGTCCAGCTGCTCCAGCTGGTGCACGGCCGCGCGGACGAGCGGATCCGGCCGCCGACGACGCTCAGTGCCCTGGCCGAGCTCACCCGTGGCGGCTACGTCGGCCGGGAGGACGGCGAGGCCCTGCACGAGGCGTATGCCTTCCTCCGGCACCTCGAGCACCGCATCCAGCTCTATCGACTCCGGCGCACCCATCTGCTGCCGGAGGATCCCGAGGTGCTGCGGCTGCTGGGCCGCGGCTTAGGGTGGTTCAAGGACCCGGCCGAGGAGCTGGACCGGGTCTGGCAGCACCATCGCCGTGAGGTCAGTCGGCTGCACCAGAAGATCTTCTACCGCCCGCTGCTCAACGCGGTGGCGCGGATCTCCGCCGACGAGGCGCGGCTCTCCTCCGAGGCGGCGGAGGACCGGCTCGCCGCACTCGGCTATGCCGACCCCCAGGCGGCGCTGCGCAACCTGGACGCCCTGACCTCGGGGGTGTCGCGGACCTCGACCATCCAGAAGACGCTGCTGCCGGCGATGCTGCAGTGGTTCGCCGAGTGCGCCGACCCCGACGCCGGGCTGTTCGGGTTCCGCCGGATCAGCGAGTCCCTCGGCCGCACGCCGTGGTACCTCCGCACGCTGCGCGACGAGGGACAGGTGGCCGAGCGGCTGGCCGTGCTGCTCGCCACCTCCCGCTACTGCACGGACCTGCTGGAGCGCGAGCCGGCCGGCGTGCGGCTGCTCGCCGGCGATCTGCAGCCGTTGAGCGGCGCGGCGATCACCGAGGAGATGCTCGCGACCGGGCGTCGGCGGTCGGATCCGGATCGTGCGGTCCGGGCGATCCGGGCGGTGCGTCGCCGCGAGCTGCTGCGGATCGCGGCCGGCGACATGCTCGGTCTGGTCGACGTCGCCGACGTCGGTGCCGGGCTGTCACGGCTGACCGACGCGACGCTCGAGGCGACGCTGGCCGTGGTCGGCCAGGCGGTGCAGCAGCAGCGACGGCTCGACGCCCCACCCACCCGGATGGCTGTCATCGCGATGGGCAGGTACGGCGGCTTCGAGCTCTCCTACGGCAGCGACGCCGATGTGCTCTTCGTGCATCGCCCGGAGCCGGACGCCGCGCCCGACGCCGCCGCCGGCTACGCGCAGGCGGTGGCGCACGAGATCCGGCGTACCCTCGGCCTGCCCGGCACCGACCCGCCGCTGGTCGTGGACGCCGACCTGCGTCCCGAGGGCAGGCAGGGGCCGCTGGTGCGGACGCTCACGTCCTACGCGTCCTACTACGCCAGGTGGTCGGAGGTGTGGGAGGCACAGGCGCTGCTGCGCGCCGACGCGGTGGTCGGCGACCAGCAGGTACGTCGGGAGTTCACCGAGCTGATCGACCCGCTGCGCTACCCCGCGGAGGGGCTCACCGAGGACGACGCCATCGAGATCCGCCGGATCAAGGCGCGCGTGGACGAGGAGCGGATGCCTCGTGGTGCCGATCCGCGGCGTCATCTCAAGCTCGGCCGTGGCGGGTTGGCCGACATCGAATGGACCGTGCAGCTGCTGCAGCTGCGCCATGGTGCGGAGGTGCCGGGGCTGCGCACGCCGCGCACCCTCCCGGCGCTCGACGCGGCCACCGCGGCGGGGCTGCTCGACGCCGATGACGCGGGCACGTTGCAGGCGGCGTGGCGGATGGCGAGCCGGATCCGCAACGCGGTCACGCTCGCCCGGGGGAAGCCCGCCGACCAGCTGCCGCGGGACACCCAGGACCGGCAGGCGGTGGCGCAGATCCTCGGCTATCCGCAGGACCAGACCGATGCGCTCGTCAACGACTACCTGCGTGCCACCCGGCTCGCCCGCGACGTCGTGGAGCGGGTGTTCTGGGGGTGATACCGGGGTCGCGTCCGACCGATTCGATGCTTTCTGGTTATCAGTCGCGATCAGTTGGGCTGGGATGTCCCGATCTCGTGCGGGGTATGTCATGATGTGTCGGTCGGGCCGTGACCGACCCCCCCAGAGGTCGCGGCCCGACCTCATTTTTGCCCGCACCCCGGACCGCCAGAGGACAGTGTCGTGACGCTTGCCGACCTGGTGGTGGTCGCGGTCGCGCTGGCGATGGACGCGGTCGCGGTCTCGCTGGCCACCGGCCTGCGGCTGCGCCGGCCGGAGTGGCGCGACGCTCTGCTCGTCGCGGGGATGTTCGGTCTCTTCCAGGGGCTGATGCCGGTGCTCGGCTGGGGGCTCTCGTTCTGGTTCGCCGATGCGGTGACGTCGCTGACCCCGTGGATCGCCTTCGCGCTGCTCGCGCTGATCGGCGGACACATGATCAAGGAGGGCGTCGAGGGCGAGGAGCACGACGCCGGTGCGGTCGTCACGCTCCGGTCGGTGATCCCGCTCGCCATCGCGACCTCGATCGACGCGGCCGCGGTGGGGGTGACCTTCGCGTTCCTCGACGTGGTCGTCCTGCCCGCCGTCGTGCTGATCGGTGTGGTGACGCTCGTGCTCTCCCTGGCCGCCGTCTTCCTCGGCGCGCGTGCCGGCGAGCGGCTCGGCCGGTGGGCGGAGCTCGCCGGCGGCGTCATCCTGATCGCGATCGGGCTCCGGATCCTGCTGGACCACCTGCTGGGCTGAGCCTGGATTCACCGCTCTGCGGCTACTGCGCGCCACCAGATGGGCACGCTGGCTACGTTGCGCGCGCTCGACGGTCAACCAGACCGCCGTCGCGCACGCGCCTTGCCATCGCACCCATCTGGTGACGCTCGCGACGCCGCAGATCGGTGATTCCAGGCTGAGGCGCGATCCGGTGGTTTCGAGGCT
>CAZJDU010000195.1:0-4725 GCA_964544855.1 uncultured Nocardioides sp. | reverse complement strand
CTTGGCGCCGTGGCAGTCCCAGGCGTGGACGGCGACCAGCGCCATCCGGTCCAGCGCGCAGCCGAGAGCCTCGGCCGTGTGGTGGTAGACGGCGGCCGCCGGCTTCCACGTCCCGACCGCGTCGGAGGTCACCACCTGGTCGACGTAGGTGTCCAGGCCCGCGCCGGCGAGGAACGAGCGGGTGTTGTGCGGATCGCCGACGGTCAGGCAGCCGATCCTCACGCCGGCCCCGGCGAGCTTCTGCAGTGCCGGGGCGGCATCCGGGAACGCCGGCACCGTCGCGAAGCCCTCCAGCACGTGGGCGATCGCGTCCTCCGACATCGCCTGCTGGGTCTCGGTGCGCAGCGCCTGGCGTGCGGTCGCGGTGAAGTCCGCGACGTCCCCGGCCAGCGTGAGGGCCATCGCGTCGCGCTGGAACCGCATGAAGAACGGTCCCAGCACGGCCGCGGGCTGCCCGACGGCCTCCAGCCGGGCGCCGATCGGCTCCAGGTCGAGCAGTGTCTCCAGGACGTCGAACGCCACGGCGTCGACACGACCACTCATGCGGCACCCCTCTCCATCGGGCTCTGGACGGTCCGGCCCTCCCGCCATGCCTACCAGCCGCGCGGTCGGGCCGTCAGCCCATCGGTATCAGACGTCCGGTCCCGGTCCTCCTCCAGATGGGAACCCTCGGGCCGACCCACGGCAGGCACACCATGAGCAGGACCACGAAGCAGGACTCCGCATCAGGACCCGACGGCACGCCGTCGCAGGGGCATCCTCGGCCGGCGCTCGAGCCGGCGGCCGCGACAGCGGGGGACGAGGAGGCCGCCCTGCCGGCGTGGACCTTCTCCGCCCCGTGGCGGGCAGTGGTCGAGCGCCGCCGCGGCAGGCTCCTCAACGAGCTCGGTCGACTGGACGGCCTGACGGCGGCCCAGCTGCGTGAGCGGGATGCCCTGCGTGCGCAGCTCGACGACGCGGGTCACGCAGCGCGCTGTCGCGTCGGGCCCGCGATGTGGTGGTGGGGCACCCAGATCGAGCGTGCCTGGGCGCGGCTGCACGAGGTGGAGGAGCGCATCGTCGACCTGGTCCCCGTCGCTGAGCTCGAGGGACGGGCCGCGGCCGCCGCAGTGCACGCGACCGGTCACCTCCCGGCGGACGACCAGCGACTGCTCCGCCTCCAGGGGCTGTCGGTGCAGGTGGTGGCCGGCACGAGCGCGGCCGAGGTGCTCCGTCCGGCGATCGTCGACGTGCTCCGGGCCGTCCACGACCGGACCGACGTCGACAACGTCGAGGCGCGCTACCTGCGCAACCGGCTGCTGTTCGCCTCGACCCTGTGCCTGCTGGTCGCCGGGCTGGTCCTCCTCATCCAGTGGCGGCTCGCCGCCCACGCGTTCACCACCCCCACCGACGGACTGACCGAGCGGCCGACGACGTACCTCTTCCTCGTGATGACCTTCGGCGCGATCGGCGCGCTGCTGACCGCGATCCCGACCATGACGCAGATCCGGTCGGACTTCAGCCCGTTCAACCTGCCGCTGCAGCAGGCGGTGCTCAAGCTGACCTTCGCCCCGATCGTCGCGCTGGTCGGCTTCGCGATCGTCAACACGCTGCAGACCACCGACGTCATCAGCAGCGACGTCGTGAGCATCGCCGTCCCGACCACGATCCCGGCGGTCTTCGTGCTCGCCGTCGTCTTCGGCGCCGCGCAGCACATCGTGACGCGCAGCGTCGACCGCCGGGCCAACCAGGTGCTCGCGGCGATCGCACCCGACACCAGGGTTTGACGCGGAGCGGGACGTCGAGACCTTCGCCCCTGTCGCCGTAGGACGACTGCGGCCGACGCTGGTGCGGACAGGAGGTGTGAGATGCCGGAGAAGGAGACCGTCGGCTTCCTGCACGGCGACCTGCCCTTCCTCAGGCTGGGCACCGGTCCGCCGCTGCTCTCCGTACGCGGGCTGACCTCCCAGCATGACGTACCGAAGGGCGTCGACCGCCGGCTCGCACGGTCCTACGCCCGGTCGATGGCAGGCGACTTCACCGTCCACGTCGTCAACCGGCGGCGCGGCCTGCGGCCCGGGGAGTCGATGTCGGACATCGCAGGGCATCTGGCTGCCGCGATCGAGCACGACCTCGGCGAGCCGGTGTACCTCGCCGGCACCAGCACCGGAGGGTCGGTCGCACTGCAGCTCGCGGTGGACCGGCCCGATCTCGTACGACGGCTGGTGGTGGTCTCGGCGGCGTACCGGCTCGGCGCGCCGGGGCGGGAGGTGCAGGCCGAGATGGCGCGGCTCATCCGGGCCGGCGAGCCACGCGAGGCCTGGGCCATGCTGCTGACCGTCGCCATGCTGCCCGACCCGCTGCGGGCGCCGGCGCGTCCGCTGGCGCGGCTGGCGGCCGGGCCGATGGTCACCGACGACCCCACCGACCTGCTCGTCACCCTCGACGCCGAGGACGCCTTCGACGTGCGGGACGGTCTGGCGCGCATCACCGCCCCCACGCTGGTGATCGGCGGGGACAACGACCGCTTCTACGCCCCGGCGCTGTTCGAGGAGACGGCCACGGGCGTGCCGGACGGCCGCCTCCACCTCTTCCCCGGCTGGGGCCACGGCCGCGCGTCCGGCTCGGCGGCGACCACGCACCTCACTCTCGGCTTCATGCTCGCGGGGTGAGCACGACCGACGGCCCGCCGGCTCGGTGGAGCCGGCGGGCCGTGCTGGGGTCGGCACTACTGGTCGAAGAAGACCCGGATGTCCTCGGCCACCGGCTGCGGCGCCTCGAGTGCGGCGAAGTGACCGCCTCCCTCGTGCCGGGTCCAGTGCACGATCCGGGTGTTGTCACGCTCGGCGAAGGTGCGCACGCTCTGGAAGTCGTGCTCGAAGACCGCGACGCCGATGCGGCCGTGGTTGACCTGCGGCTCCAGGTCACGCTCCTCGTGGTAGTACCGCACCGCCGTGGCGATGGTGCCGGTGAGCCAGTAGAGGCTGACCTCGGTGAGCAGCTGGTCGCGCGTCACCCGCGACGTGCCGTTGCCGAAGCTCTCGAAGAGCTCGCTGTAGGCGAGCTGGCCGACGGGGGAGTCGGCGAGCGCGGCGGCGATGGTCTGCGGCCGGGAGGCGTTCATCTGGTGGTAGCCGCCCACCGACTGGAACCACTGCAGGTGCTCCAGCGCCGCGTAGTCGGCGGGCTCCAGGCTCTCGAACTCCGCCGGGTCACCGGACGGGAAGGAGAAGAGCTGCAGCACATGCGCACCCAGGAAGCCCTCGGGGTCGAGGATCGCCAGCTCGCGGGCGACGTTGGCGCCCATGTCGCTGCCGTGCACGCCGTACGACGCGTAGCCGAGCCCGCGCATCAGCCGGTCGTAGACGCCGGCGACGCTGCGAGCGGTCCAGCCGCCCTCGACGACCGGGGTGCTGAAGCCGAACCCCGGCATCGACGGGATCACGACGTGGAAGGCGTCGGCCGCGCTGCCGCCGTAGGACTCCGGGTCGACCAGCGGCCCGATCATGTCGAGGAACTCGGCGAACGAGCCGGGGTAGGTGTGGGCCAGCAGCAGCGGGGTGGCGCCGTCGACCGCGGAGCGGACGTGGACGAAGTGGAGGGTCTGGCCGTCGATCTCGGTGAGGAAGTGCGGGTGCGCGTTCATCCGCTCCTCCTGGGCGCGCCAGTCGAAGCCGTCCTGCCAGTAGCCGACGGTCTCGCGGAGGTAGGAGACCGGGGTGCCGTGGCTCCAGTCGTCGCCCGGTGCGGCGGCCGGGTAGCGGGTCTGCTCGAGCCGGCGCTGCAGGTCGGCCAGGTCGGCCTCCGGGATCGCGACGGTGAAGGGGCGGACATCGAGGGCGGTGGTGGCGTTCTCCGTGGTGGTCATGTGGCTACGTTAGGAACCCAACCGGCACGGTTCGTTCCTGATTTGTGATCGACTCTCGGCAGGTCTCGCGCAGTCCCGATCGGTGGTGCCGGGTAGTCGATCGGGGGCATCCCGCGCCGCCCGATCGGTTGCTTCTGAGCCGAACGCCGGAGCCGGCGCCCGCCACGATCTACCGTCCCCGGGTGCGCAAGACGATGCTCGTGACGGCCCTGGCCGCGCTGCTCTCCGTGCTGGTCCTCGGGGCCGGCACGGCGGTGGCGCGCACCCCGGTCGAGGACTATGCCCCCTACCAGCCGCAGAAGCGATGCAGCCCGCAGGCGAAGCCCGGCACGGCCGTGCTCGCTCGCTGGCTGGTCCGGCGGCACGGCGGGGCACTGGGCGGGATCTCCCGTCGCTGCCGGATCGGCGGCGTCTCGGAGCACAAGGAGGGCCGAGCGATCGACTGGACGCTCGACGCACGCAGCGCCGCCGACCGGCGGCGGGCGCGCGCGTTCCTGCGGCGGGTGTTCGCCACCGACCGGCGCGGCAACCCGCACGCCAAGGCGCGTCGGATGGGGATCATGTACGTGATCTGGAAGGACCACATCTGGTCGGCCTACGACCGGTTCGACCGGCGTGACTACCTCCACTCCTCGTGCCGGTCCCGGAGGAAGTGCTCCCCGACGCTCCGGCACCGCGACCACGTGCACATCTCGCTGAGCCGTCGGGGTGGCCACGGCAGGACCAGCTGGTACGCCCGCCGGTTGCGGTGATCCGCACGGCTACGATGCCCGGCGACCGGCACGGTCTGCTCCTGCTCCCGGCGAACCCGAGGTGTGGCGACGATGCTCGAGACCTCCGCACGGCTGCTGGCGCTGCTGGGCCTGCTGCAGTCGCGG
>CAZJDU010000194.1:0-4746 GCA_964544855.1 uncultured Nocardioides sp. | reverse complement strand
TGAATTGCACACCCCCCTCACCCCACGTCCCGCCGCCGCACCACCACCACCGAGGCCACCACCGCCAGCACGACGTACGCCGCCACGGTGACCGCGGCCTGACCACCCGGCACGGTGTCGAGCACGCCGGGGGTCCCGTCGCCGGAGCCGACGCCGACGAAGGAGCCGACGAGCGACCCGGCGGCGGTGCCGGGCAGCACGGTGGTGAGCGAGTCGACCCAGCCGAGCAGCGACCCCACTCCGCGCAGCAGGTTCTCCACCACCAGCGACCAGACCAGGCCCAGGCCGACGGCCAGGGCGGGGCCGCGGGCGAGCGTGCCGAGCAGATACCCCAGGAGCGCCCACATCTCCAGCACCAGGAACCCGATGCCGACCGCCTCGACCACCTCACCGGCCGCGGGCATCACGACCGCCTGCGACTCGGTGGTGGCCACGAGCAGCGACAGGCCGAAGTCGAGCAGGAGCGAGGTCGCGAGCGTCGCCACCACGATGGCCGTCAGCGCGACCATCGACCCGCCGATGCCGGCGCCACGCCGGACCCCGGAGGAGAAGACGGTCTTCCAGGTGCCCCAGCCGTAGCCGTTGCCGGCGACCATCGCGCCGAGCACCATCATCAGCGCACCACCGAACATCGGCATCCCCTGCAGGAACACCTCCGGCAGGGCCGGGGGCAGCATCCGTGCCAGTAGCTCGGCGCTGGTCGCGCCCTCGTCGGCGAAGGAGCTGTCGCCGGTCGTGTAGGACAGGTAGGGGAACAGGTAGCCGAACAGCACGCTCAGCCCGAGCCAGGCGCCGAGGGTGATCCACACCGCGGGCCACCTCAGCAGCCGCATCAGCTCGGCACGCGTGCTGCGGGCGAGCCCGCTCGTCAGGCCGGCTCCCGTGGCCGGCGCCGTGCTCGTCGTGGTCATGACAGCACCTCCGTATCGTTGCGATGGGTCAGCTCGAAGAAGACGTCCTCGAGGCTGCGTTCGGTGGCGGTGATCTCGTGGACGTCGAGGCCGGCGGTCACCAGCTCGCGGGTGAGCCGCGGCGCTGCGTCGGCGGGCAGGGCCACGCTGATCCCGCCGGGCTCGCGTCGTACGCCGTCGTCGCCGGCCAGCCGCATCGCGACGGCGACCGCGTCCGGCTCGGGCGTGGCGCGCACCCGGAGCGAGACCCCGCCCCGCAGCTCGGCGACCTCGCCCTCGCGCAGCAGCCGGCCGTCGTGGATCACGCCGACGCGATGGCAGATCTCCTGCACCTCGCCGAGCAGGTGGCTGGAGAGCAGCACGGTCTGCCCGCCGCGGGCGAGGTCGACGATCAACGAGCGCATGTCGACCATGCCGGCCGGGTCGAGTCCGTTGGTCGGCTCGTCGAGCACGATCAGCTCGGGGTCGCCCAGCAGGGCCGCCGCGACGCCGAGCCGCTGCTTCATGCCGAGCGAGTAGCCCTTGAACCGGTCGTCGCCGCGGTCGGCGAGGTCGACCCGCTCGAGCACCCGCTCCACCTCGGTGTCGGCGAAGCCTCGGTAGCGGGCCATCACCCGCAGGTTGGCCCGGCCGGACAGGTAGGGGTAGAAGCCGGGTCCCTCGATGAGGGAGCCGACCGCCGTGGGCGGATGCGGCTTCGCCGAGCTCCGGCCGAGGATGCTCGCGGTGCCGGCCGTGGGCCGGACCAGGCCGAGCAGCATCCGCAGCGTGGTGGTCTTCCCGGCACCGTTCGGCCCCAGGAAGCCGTAGACCTCGCCGCGTCGCACCGCCATGCTCACCGTGTCGACGGCGAGCCGTGCGCCGTATCTCTTCGTGATCTTGTCGGTGGTGGCCACCGTGTCCGTCTCGTTCATGGCGACCACGGTGCTCCCGTCGGGGCCGGTCGGCGTCCGTCCGACAGCGGCTCTCCGCTACGCAGTTCTGCGTACGGCGCGAGCGCGGGTCGTCGTACGCCGGATCCGTCGCCGCGGTCTAGCCTCGCCGGTATGACGTCGACCCGTGCCCCGGAGACCATCTCGCTGCAGCGGGTGTGGCCGTGGGTGCTGACGTTCCTCGTGCTGCTGGGGACGGCCGCGTCGAACCGGGAGGCGGAGGCCACCGCACCGGTGGCCCTCGCGGTGCTGCTGATGGCGGTCGCGATGCTGCCGACCGTGGTGCCGGGGCTGGCGGCCCGCACGGGGCTGCCGCCCGGGGCGCCGTTGGCGGTCACGGGGTTGATGACCGGCGGCTACTTCGCCCTCGGGTACGCCGACGGGCCGGTCTTCCTCGCGCTGCCGGCGGCCACCTTCGTCGTCGCCTCGGCGTACCCCGTCCGCCGCTGGGTGTGGTGGGCGGCCGGTGCGGTCGTGCCGGTGTGGCTCGGGATGGCCGGCGGCTACCTGTGGTGGCGGCCGGAGGCCAGTCACCAGCTCTTCTGGCAGGGCATCGGCGCGGCGGCGATCGTCGCCGCGACCGGTGCCGTGGCGACGGCGGCCCGCAGCCGGTTGGAGGCGCGGGCCGAGCGGATCGGCCGGGCCGCCACGGAGGAGCGGCTCCGGATGGCGCAGGAGCTGCACGACGGGGTGGGTCACGGGCTCTCGGTGATCGCGATGCAGGCCGGGGTGGCGCTGCACGTGCTGGAGCGGGACCCGGCGAAGGCGCGCACCAGCCTGGAGGCGATCCGGGAGACGTCGAAGGAGTCGCTGGACGCCCTGCGGGCCGAGCTCGCGGCGATCTCCGGCGCAGCGGCGCCGCGCCGGCCGGCGCCGGGCCTCGCCGACCTGCCGGCACTGGTCGACCGGGTTCGGGGTGCCGGTCTGGAGGTGACGGTCGAGGGCGCGCCTGGCGACGTCCCCGTGCGCGTGGGTGAGGTCGTCCACGCCGTGGTGCAGGAGGCGCTGACCAACGTGCTTCGCCATGCGGACGCCGACCGCGCGACGGTGGCCTTCGAGCGGACCGACCCGGGCACGCTGGTCGTCACCGTGACCGACGACGGCCGGGGGAGCGACCCCGGGCCGGCCGCGACCGGGCTCGGGCTGGGTGGCCTGGAGTGGCGGGTGAGCGGCGTCGGTGGGACGTTCGAGTCCGGGCCCATCGACGAAGGGTTCCGGGTGCGGGCCACGCTGTGGACGGAGGAGGCGCGATGATCCGCGTGGCGCTGGTCGACGACCAACCGCTGGTGCGCACCGGTCTGGCGACACTGATCGACGCCGAGCCCGACCTCGAGCTGGCGGGGGAGGCCGGCGACGGGCGGCACGGGCTCGCCCTGCTGCGCCGTACGACGCCCGACGTGGTGCTCTGTGACATCCGGATGCCGGTGCGCGACGGGCTCGAGCTGCTCGCGGACGTCTCCGCCGACCCGGACCTGGCCGGCGTACGGGTGGTGATGCTGACGACCTTCGAGCTCGACGAGTACGTCTTCGAGGCGTTGCGTCACGGAGCCAGCGGCTTCCTGCTCAAGGACGCCGAGCCGGGCGAGCTGCTCGACGCGATCCGGGTGGTCGCCGACGGCGGCTCGCTGCTGGCGCCGTCGGTGACCCGGACCGTCATCGAGCACTTCGGCGCCACCCGACCCACCTCCGTGCACCCGCGGCTCGGCGATCTCACCGAGCGTGAGCGGGAGATCCTCGGCTGGGTCGCTACCGGCCGCTCCAACGCCGAGATCGCCGAGCAGCTCGTCGTCAGTCCCGACACCGTGCGCACCCATGTGAGCCGCGCGATGGTCAAGCTCGGTGCCCGCGACCGCGCCCAGCTGGTGGTGTGGGCGATCGAGTCGGGGCTGTCTCGGTAGCGTTCTCCGTCGTGGACGAACCAGGCGGCCAGAGCCGTGGCCTGAGCACCGTCGGCGGCTACGCGCGCATCCCCCTCGGCCGCCCACCGACGTGTCGGCTCGATGCCGCCCCGGGTGCGCGGTGCCGGCTGACCGTGCGGGAGCGGGCGGGCACGGAGCGCGTCGTCTTCGACGTGCCCGTGGCCGAGGTCGAGCGCGCCGAGCTGCGGGTCGGGCAGCTGCGGGTCGTCGTCGCCGGGCGTCGCCACCCGATCGTGCTCGCGGCGCCGGGCACCGCCGCTCACGTGGGCATGCGCACGATGGGCCACGCGGCGCTGGGACAGGCGGCCGGCGGCGCCGGCGCGAGTGCCGGCATGCTGGCGGGCAGCGCTGTGGCCGGTTGGGGCATGGCCCGCCGGGAGCGGCAGGTCGACGCCGAGGGGCTGCTCTGGCTGCGGCTCTTCGCCGACCACGGCGTCCCCGTGGAAGCCCCGCAGCGCTGGAAGCCCCGGGTGCGCTACGGCCTGCTGGGCGTGGTCGTGCTCCTCACCGTCGTGGGTGTGCTCGGATCGCTCGCGGGCGTTGCCGAGGAGGGCGGCTGGACAGCGCAGGCGCGGGCCGCGGTCCTCGGGATGGGTGTGCTCGTGGTGCTCGCCTGGCTCGGCTACGCGGTCGTGACCTGGTTGCTGTGGCGGACCGTGCGACGTGACACCGCTCGCCGGGTCGGTGCGATCGTCACAAGAGAATAGGTCGGGTTGAGGGCCGGATCGCGACGATTTCTCTTGTGACGATCCCGCGCCTCAGTCCGCCCAGGACGCGTCCCAGCCCTCGATCGAGTCGGCGGGTCGCTCGGCCGGGCCGGTGTAGACCGCCGACGGCCGGATCAGCCGGCCGGTCTTCTTCTGCTCCAGGATGTGCGCGGACCAGCCGCCGGTGCGGGCGCAGGTGAACATCGAGGTGAACATGGTGGCGGGCACCTCGGCGAAGTCGAGCACGATCGCGGCCCAGAACTCCACGTTGGTCTCG
>CAZJDU010000193.1:0-4841 GCA_964544855.1 uncultured Nocardioides sp. | reverse complement strand
GACGCGAACCGTCCGTCGCAACGGTCGGGCTGACAGGATTTGAACCTGCGACCCCGTGACCCCCAGTCACGTGCGCTACCAAACTGCGCCACAGCCCGCTGACTCCGTCCGGGATCGCCGGCCGGAGCGGATGGAACCTTACCGTAGGGGTGCCGACGGACCAGCATCGCCTCACCCTGGCGCGGTCAGGTCCGGTGGACGCAGCCGGTAGACCTGGAGCCGCAGGCCGTAGTACTTCTCGGTCTCCCCCACCCACTGCATGCCCAGCCGCTCGGCCAGCCGTCGCGCGCGCTCGTTGCCCGGCCGGGCGACGGCGTACAGCTCGTGCGCCGCGTTGTCGAAGGCCCACCGCGCTACCGCCTGGGCCGACTCGATGGCATAGCCCCGCCCCCAGTACTCCGGGGCGAGCTGCCAGGCGAGCTCGAGGTCGTAGAGCGTCGGCGGCATCGAGCGGACCGACACGGCGCCGATCACCGTGCCGTCCTCGCGCAGTGTCACCGCGAACACGCCGGTCGGCAGGCTCGCCTCGTCGTCCTCACCATTGTTCGTCCACCGCTCGATGAGGGCGCGCATCTCGTCCTCGTCGCGGACCGGCTCCATCACCGGCGCCAGCCACCGGGTGACCTCCTCGCTGCCGTAGATGGCGAGACCCGCCGCTGCGTCCTCCGACTGCCACGGACGCATCGTGAGCCGGTCGGTGGTGAGCAGGACCCCAGACTCGATCATCCCACCATCCTGTGCACTCGGGAGGACCGGAGCAACGGGCGAAGGTCCCGCTGCGACTCAGAGCGGGTCCCACATCGGCCGTGGCGATAGTACTGTCGGACCCAGAATCGGACCTGGGTCTGTGGCGATGCACCAATGCGCGTCGCCTCACCAGGGATGGACGGTGGTGCCGTGGTCCTGTCACCGCGAGACGAGAGGGCCACGGCACCGCACCCGGACCGTGACTTCCGGTGACCCGCCACGATCTCGGGGGCGGGGCGGTTCACCGGAAGTCACGCGACGTCTGTCGCGCCTGGAGCGCTGCTCCGGCGCCGGGCACCAGCACGTCGAGCGGCTCCACTCGGTCGGCGACCAGGTTGGTGACGCCGTCGCTGCGCTCCAGCCTGCCGCGGATCATGACCGCGACCCGGTTGCGGGCGGCCTGGCGATGGGCCTTCATCACGCCCACCGAACAGATCACGTTGAGCATGCCGGTCTCGTCCTCGAGGTTGAGGAAGGTGATGCCCATCGCGGTACCGGGACGTTGCCGGTGGGTGATCAGCCCGGCGACGTGGACCCGGCGACCGTGGTCGACCGTGGCGAGATCGCCGATCGCACGGACACCGGCCACGGTGAGATCGGCACGGAGGTGCTCGATCGGGTGCCGCTCCGGCGAGATCCGGGTCGCCCAGAGGTCGGCGAGGGTCAGCTGCTCATCGGACATCGCCGGCAGTGTCGGCGCTGCCGGACGCGGCGTGCTGCCCTCGAGCTGGTCCTCGCGCTCGGCGTAGCCGGCCTGCCACAGCGCCTGCCGACGATCCAGCCCGAAACCGTCGAACGCGCCGGCGGTGGCCAGCGCCTCGAGCTGGGCACTGGTCAGCCCCGCCCTGCGGGAGAGGTCGGTGAGATCGACGTACGGTGCCCCGGTCCGCTCGGCGACGATCCGATCCGCCAGCTCGATGCCGATGCCCCTCACCGCGTCCAGCCCGAGTCGTACGGCGAACCCGGCGTCGTAGCGCTGCGGGTCGGACTCCCCCGGCCCGCAGGACTCCAGGTCGGCCTGTGCCTGGGAGAGCGCGATGTCGGGTCTCAGCACCGTCACCCCGTGCCGACGTGCGTCGGCGACCAGGGACTGGGGCGAGTAGAACCCCATCGGCTGGTTGCGCAGCAGGCCGGCGAGGAAGGCCGCCGGATAGTGCAGCTTGAACCACGAGGAGGCGTAGACCAGCAGCGCGAAGCTGAGCGCGTGGGACTCGGCGAAGCCGAAGTTGGCGAAGGACAGGATCTGCGTGTAGATGCCGTCGGCGACCTCACCGGTGAGGCCGCGTCGGGCCATGCCGGCGTACAGCTTCTCCTTGACCTTCTCGATCCGCTCGACACCGCGCTTGGAGCCCATCGCCCGCCGCAGCAGGTCGGCGTCGTCACGGGTGCAGTCGCCGAGGGTGACCGCCATCGCCATCAGCTGCTCCTGGAACAGCGGCACGCCGAGGGTGCGCCCCAGCACCGGCTCCAGCGACGGGTGGGCGTAGGTCACCGGATCCTTGCCGGTCTTGCGGCGGATGTAGGGGTGGACGGCGCCGCCCTGGATCGGCCCGGGGCGGATCAGCGCGATCTCGATGGCGAGGTCGTAGAAGCTGCGCGGCCTCAGCCGCGGCAGCGTGCCGATCTGCGCGCGACTCTCCACCTGGAAGACGCCGATCGAGTCGGCGCGGCCGAGCATGTCGTAGACCTCTGCCTCCTCCTTCGGGATCGACTCGAGGGCCCAGCGCCGGCCGAGGTGGGTGTCGATGAGCCGCATCATGTGGTCGAGCGCGCCGAGCATCCCCAGCCCGAGCAGGTCGAACTTGACCAGGCCCATCGACTCGCAGCCGTCCTTGTCCCACTGGAGCACGGTGCGGTCGGCCATCCGGGCCGGCTCGATCGGACAGACCTCGCCGATCGGCCGCTCGGTGAGCACCATGCCTCCGGAGTGGATGCCGAGATGGCGAGGGGAGGACATCAGCTGCTCGGCGAGCCCGACCACCGGGGGCGGGATGCCCAGGTCGTCACCGATGCTGCCGCCCCAGCCGTCGATCTGCTTCGACCAGGCGTCCTGCTGTCCGGGCGAGTGGCCGAGCGCCTTGGCGGCGTCACGTACCGCCATCCGGGGGCGGTAGCTGATCACGTTGGCGACCTGGGCGGCGTTGTGACGACCGTAGGTCGCATAGACCCACTGGATCACCTCCTCGCGCCGGTCGGAGTCGAAGTCGACGTCGATGTCGGGCTCCTCCTCGCGGTGCTCGGAGATGAACCGCTCGAACGGCAGCCGGAAGTAGACCGCGTCGATCGCGGTGATGCCGAGGGCGTAGCAGACCGCGGAGCTGGCCGCCGATCCTCGGCCCTGGCACAGGATCCCCTGGCTGCGGGCGAAGGCCACGATGTCGTGGACGATCACGAAGTAGCCGGCGAAGTCCTTGCGGGTGATCACCTCGAGCTCGGCGTCGACCCGCTCCCGGGCGGCCGCCTCGTGGTCGGCGCCGGCGTACCGCTCCCGGAAGCCGCGCTCGGTGAGCACCCGGAGCCAGCTGGACGGCGTGTGCCCCTCGGGGATGCCCTGCTTCGGTAGCCGCGGCGTGGCCTTGTGGAGGTCGAAGGCGAGCTCGCCGGCCAGGGTGACGCTGTGCTCGACCGCCCCCGGGTAGCGCGCGAACCGGTCGGTCATCTCGGCTCCGCTGCGCAGGTGGGCGGAGCCGGAGAGGTCGAGCCAGCCGTCGAGCTCGGCGATGCTGCTGCGTGCCCGGATCGCCGCCATCGCAGCGGCCAGCCGGCGCCGGTCAGGGGTCGCGTGGTGCACGTTGCCTGTCGCGACCCTGGGGAGCCCACGATCCACTGCGAGGGCGGCGAGCAGGTCGTTGGTCTCGTCGTCACCGGGGCGGCCGAGCCCGGTGAGCTCCACGATGACGTGGTCCCGCCCGAAGCGGTCGACCAGGTCGTCGAGCTCCTCGGCGGCCGTCGTCGGTCCGGAGCTCGTCAGCGCCTGCCGCACCGCTCCCTTGCGGCAGCCGGTGAGGATCACCCAGTGGCCGCGCCCTCGGTCGGTCAGCTCGTCGAGGTCGTAGACGGGGCGGCCCTTCTCTCCCCCGCGCAGGTGGGCGTCGGTCATCGCCGCGGAGAGCCGGTGATAGCCCTCGACTCCGCGGGCGAGGACGAGCAGATGGGTCCCCACCGGGTCGGGAACGCCCTGCTGGGGGGTGGCGAGCCCCAGCGACAGCTCGGCGCCGTACACCGTGGCGAGGCCGTACGCCGCCGCATGCTCGGCGAACAAGGGAGCGCCGTAGAAGCCGTCGTGGTCGGTGAGCGCTACGGCGTCCAGGCCCAGCCGGACGGCTTCGGCGACCAGCTCCTCGGGACTGCTCGCCCCGTCGAGGAAGCTGAAGTTGCTGTGGCAGTGCAGCTCGGCGTACGGCGTGACCTGATCGGGGCGGGTGATGTCGGTCGGCGCTGTCCGCTGGTGCTTGCGCCGCGAGATCGGTGCGTCCTCGGCGCCCGGCGGCCGGCCGGAGAGCCGACGCTCCAGCTCCCGCCACGGGACCGGTGGGTTGCTCCAGCCCATGGTGACTCAGTCGATCCGTCCTGCCATGCTCTCATTCTATCGAACACGTGTTCCCATGCGAGTTGGGGTGACGGGATCCTCCCTGATGTCTCGGAACATGGGTGACACCCGGCGTGTCCGGACATCGGCGACGGTGATCGGTCCAGGCCACGTCTCCCACGTCAGCGCCGTCGCGAGCGCCGATTCCGGCCGATCTGGCAGGCGGGGTCGGTGGCCGTCCCGGCCGCCACGCGGTGGTAGCGGGTGTCGAGGCGCTTCGCGAGTCGGACAACGCCACCGCCTGGTCCTCGACCCTCATGTAGACCGGCTGCACCTCGGTGACCTGATCGACCGCAGCGTGGACCGCCGTCGCCCACCCCACGACCGGATGCGTCGGCATCGTGGTGGTCGAGCACCGGGTGCTACTACGAAACCGATCGAGACTGGCCGGGCCGCCTCCCCCACCCGAGGGCACTGGCCCTGTCGACTAGGTCGATCGGACACCTGTTCGATCGACGAGTGCGACCGGCTGGCGTGGGGAGATCGGGTGGTTTCGAGGCTCGCA
>CAZJDU010000192.1:0-4849 GCA_964544855.1 uncultured Nocardioides sp. | reverse complement strand
CGTCTCGATACGGCCTCGCTCGTCCCTCGCGAGCCCTACTCGACGAACGGCTCAGGAGCGTCAGCGCACCCGCTCGAGCCAGAGCGACGAGGGCGGGTTGGGGTCCTCGGCGAGAGGGACGTAGTCGGGGAAGGTGGCGACCAGGAATTCCTCGTCGTGGTGACGCAGCATCGGGGTGGAGAGCCGCACCTCGAAGGCATCGTTGAAGGTGAGGAACGACTGCACCAGCATCGCCTCGTTCCAGTAGACCGGCCACCGCTCGCCGAAGAGCCAGAAGTCGGCCGGCTGCGGGGTGGTGAACGGGAACGGGACGTCGTGGATGTGCACGTGGACGCCGGGTGCGAGCCGGGGCAGCACCTCGAGGAAGAGGTAGGAGACGTCGCTGTCGATCTTGAAGGTGTGGGAGGAGTCGATGAACAGCACGTCACCGGCCTCGAGGGCGGCGAACCGCTCGACCGGCACGTTCTGCACCACGTCCTGCACCAGCTCGACGTCCGGGATGGTGCCGAGGGCGTCGTACGGGTAGGGCTCGATGCAGGTGATCCGCAGCGGCGACCCGTCGGCGGCGTTGGCGGCGCCGGCGAGGTGGGCGTAGTAGGTCGACAGGCCCGAGCCGACCTCGAGGTAGCGCCGCGGCGTCAGGTCCCGCAGCTGGTAGTAGAGGGTGCGGGCGTCGAACTGCGGGTAGCCGGGACCGAAGCCGCGCCGCTGGTTGTCCGCCCAGGCGCCGGCGTGCTGCCGGTGGTCGGCCTCCCAGCGCTCGGCGAGCTCACCGAGCCGCTTGCGCAGCGCCGGTACGTCGACCTCGACCCCGACCAGCTCGCTGGGACGGTCCCACCGCTCGCGGGTCTGCTCCAGCTCCTCCAGCACGGGCAGCACGGAGTAGTAGTCGTCGCGCTTGACGATGTTGAAGCCCAGCGCGGCGAAGAGCCGGCGGGTGAGCCGGATCCGGGCGCGACGCGCCAGGAAGACGAGCCGGTCCAGCCAGCCCACGAGGAAGCCGGGCAGGAAGCGCTCGGCGCGCTGCTTGGCGCTCGTCATGGCCGGGTCGCCTCCACCGCCATCTGGGCGCCCCCCTCACCGGTGCGCTTGTCGAGGTCCTTGAGCGCCTGGTGCGAGCTGTCCGAGAGCGGCCACTCGCGGGCGTCGACGAAGCCGGCGCGCTCGAGCTCGGCGGAGAGCGTGGCGACGTCGTAGAGGTAGCCGGTGTGGTGGCCGAACGACGCGATCGGCACCCGCACCAGGTCGACGGGGTGGGCGACGGCGAGGCCGAGCGTGCGGTAGAACGCGCCGATCTCGCCGTCGACCGCCTGCTGCCCGGAGAGGTAGAGCTCGACGTGCTTGCGCAGGTCGGGGGTGACCAGCCGGACCACGCCGCCGGGCTGCAGGCAACGGAACGCCTCGGCGAGCATCCGCCGGCCGGCCTCGAGCGTGACGTGCTCGATCATGTTGTCGGCGTAGACGACCTCGCACGCACCGTCCTCGAACGGCCAGCGCCGGGTCGCGTCGAGGTAGTGGCGCGCCACCGCGTTGACGTTGGTGACCAGCCACCCGGGCCGGTCGGTCAGACCGCCGATCTCGAGCCGGACCGGTCGCGGCGCCTCGGCGATCGCGCGCTCGGCCCGGCGGCGGGCCAGCGGGGTGTTGACGGTCAGCACCGCGGTCCGCGCGGCGGCGTAGAGCCGCGGGTGGTCCGCCGGGTGGAACCTCATGCACTGCTCCTGGGGGTCGTGGGCACACCGAGCAGGTTCTCGGCGAACTCCTCAACCGTCGCGGGGGGCACAGTGTTACGGCGCACCCGGTCGGGCGGGTAGGAGAAAACGCGCGCGATGGCCGCACCGATGCTGTCGGCGTCCAGCTCGGCGGCCTCGCCGGCGTCGGTGGCGGCGAGCTCGCGGGCACGCACGGTCGAGCCGGCGGTCACCACGGGGACGTCGGCGGCGAGCGCCTTGCCCATGATGCCGCTCGGACCGTTGTTGGTGAGCGCGATCGGCACCACGTCGACCGCCGCCACGAGCTGGTCGAGCTCGTCGTTGGCGAGGAACCCGTCGCGCACCAGCACCCGTCCGCGATCGGTCGGCTCGACCGCCGCGGCCCAGGCCGCCACCTCGTCGGCGAGGGGGCCGGCCAGCAGCAGGTCGCAGTCGAGCCGCGCCCGCTGCAGCGCGTCCCAGATCAGCGGCGCGTTCTTGCGCGGGTTGACCACGCCGAAGATGCCGGCGATCCGACGGTCCGCCGGCAGTCCGTGCTTCTCCCGCAGCGCGGCACGGTCGGCGGAGTGCGCCGTGCAGATGTCGGGGTCGCGGGTGCGCTTCACCAGCCAGCCGCTGCGCAGGTCGTCGCGGCCGGCGAACCCGGCGACCCGGTCGAGCGACCCGGTCGCCTTCGCGGCGAGCGCCAGCGTCGCCTTCGGCACCCGCAGCCGCCACCCGGCGACGTCGGTGGGCCGCAGCGTGGCCGGGTAGCGGGTCAGCATGAAGACCACGCGTGGCCGCCGTGGCAGGCTGCGCAGAGGGCGTGGGGCGTCCCGCCACCAACGTTTGAGCGTGGTGTCGGCGTCCATCAGCACCACGGTCGCGACATCGGTACGACGGCACGCCGCCACGATCGCTGCGACGACCTCCTTCGTCGGCGGGATCCGCTCGCCGAAGGGCTGCTCCACCTCGAGGGCGCGGCCCTCCGGGAGACCACCCGGCGCGGTGAGCGGACCGACGTACTCACCGAAGGCGGGCTCGTCCGTCGCTCCCTGCGAGGTCAGGATGCGGATGTCGTCGGTGCGCGCGGCGACCCGGGCGACGTTGGCCACGGCCTGGAAGCGGTGACCGACGGGGTGCGGCTCGACGAGCAGCGTGGTCGGCATCAGGCGTCCTCCCGGAAGAGCAGGCCCTCGGCCTGGAGCACCTCGCCGGCCGGCGACGCGAAGCCGGGGTCGACGCCGACGAGCCGGAAGCCGAGGTCGTAGGCCAGGGTCAGCAGCTCGGGGGCCAGCGGGCCGCCGTCGTAGAGCGGCACGAACGAGAGCTCCAGCTGCAGCCCCGCGCAGCGCGGCAGGGTCCGCTCGGCGCCGGCGAGCACGTCGCGCTCGAAGCCCTGGGTGTCGAGCTTGACGAACCCGGTGGCGTCGTCGGGCAACCACTCCCCCGCGACGTCGTCGAGCCGCTCCACCGCGACCTCCTCGGTGTCGACGTAGTCGACCTGCGGCGCCGCGGCACGGTGCGCGGTGCTCATCGGCAGCAGCGAGCTGCTGTCGCTGTTGGAGGCCACGTTGATGGTGGCACGACCGGTGTCGCGACCGAGGGCGCACCGCCGCACCGACCAACGCGGGTCGTCGGCACTGGCGGCCGCGAGCTCGTCGTACGGCGCCCGCAGCGGCTCGAAGGACACGATCGTGCCGTCGTAGCCGAACTGGCGCAGCTCCTGGCCGTAGTGGCCCTTCGCGGCGCCCACGTCGAAGACCACGTCGACACCGTGGCGAGCCAGCAGCACCCGGCGCCGCGCGCCGAGATGACGACGGACGACGAAGCCGCGGCGCGCCAGGCGCTCGAGCACGACCCGGGTCAGCCGTGACGCCATCGCTCCTCCTCCTGGTCTGGTCATCTGGTCGGTTCCGGCAGTACCAACGCGCGTCCCCCACCGAGGACACGCCTCGGCGAGCGAGGTCGACGGTAGTGTGACCTGCCGCCGTCGCCGCGACAGCGGACGGGGCCGGACAGAAGGGGGCAGGACCGGTGCGGATCGCCATGCTCGTCAACGGCATGACGGGCTATCTGGATGCCGAGTTCCGGGCGCTGCACGCGCTCGGGCACGAGCTGCTCGTCGTCGCGCCCGGCAGCCCCGACGTCGCGGTCGGCGCGATGGCCGACACGGCGTTCGCCGGCCTCGCGACGGAGTCGTACGCCGACGTCGTGGCGTGGACCGACCAGCCGGAGCCGGCCGACCTGGTGGCGCGGGTGCGGACGTTCGGCCCGGACGCGGTCATCATGTGGGCCTGGAACTTCTCCCCCGCCTATCGCGCGGTGATGAAGGCAGTGCCGGCGACCGTGGCGCGCGGGATGGTGATGGACAACCTGTGGCGCGGGACCCCGCGGCAGTGGCTCGGGCGGCTCACCCACCGGTGGTACGTCGACCCCGTCGCCGACTTCGCGCTGGTGCCGAGCGACCGCACCGAGTGGTTCGCCCGGCGGCTCGGGTTCGCCGCCGCCGACGTCGTCCGGGGTTCGATCAGCGCCGACACCTCGCTGTTCACCTCACCACCGCGCGACGGTGACGAGCTCGCCGGCCGCCGCCGCTTCCTGTACGTCGGGCGGCTCGTCGACCACAAGGGCGCCGACCTGCTCGCGGCGGCCTACGACCGCTATCGCGAGCTGGCCTCGGACCCGTGGTCGCTCGACGTGGTCGGCATCGGCCCGCTGCAGCCGCTCTTCGAGCGCCTCGACGGCGTCGACCTACGCGGGTTCGTGCAGCCCTCGGAGGTGGCCCGGCTGATGCGGGAGGTGTCGTGCTTCGTGCTGCCCTCGCACATCGAGCCCTACGGCGCGGTGCTGCACGAGGCCGCCGCAAGCGCCCTGCCGATCGTGACCACCGAGTTCACCGGCGCGATGCCGACGATGGTCCAGGACGGCCAGAGCGGCTGGGTGGTGCCCTCCGGGGACCCCGAGGCGATGGCTCGCGCGATGCTCCGGATGAGCACGGTGGGTCCGGACCGGCTGGGTGAGATGTCGCGGATCAGCCGCGCACTCTCCGAGCGGCTCAGCCCCACCGGCTGGGCCCGCCACCTCACCGAGGAGCTCGAGCGCCGGATCGCCGCCGGCGGCGGCCGGTTGGGATAGCCGGACCGACGGTGGTTGAG
>CAZJDU010000191.1:0-4874 GCA_964544855.1 uncultured Nocardioides sp. | reverse complement strand
CCCGACCCCGCGCCCCGCAAGGGGTCAGATCACGTCTGGGGAAAACCTGCGACGGGCTACCGAGGGGGCTGACTCGATGAGCTGACCGGCGCCGCCTCCCTATCGACACCACACGTCCGCAGGTCCATGCATGCGCGGCTGCGGCCGCCAGGCGACCTTCGACGAGGTCGGCGCCCGGTGGTGCTGCCACGGCTGCCACGCCGATCTCGGTGCCGCCTGATTCCCCGTCGGTGAAGGCGGTGGCCAGGACAGCTGACCGACCTGGGCATCGGGCCCGGGGGACGCAGCAAGACCACGGGCGCCAAGGCAAACCTCATGACGGCGCCGAGCAGGTCGACAAGCCGCTTCTCTGCCCCAGACGCCGAACTTGCGGTGCAAGCGTCGCGGGCGTCGTCAGCCACCCCCGATACGGCTGGGCTTCACCGTCAGGTTGCTGCCGAGTCCACGACACTCTCGAGGTACCAGCAGTAGGTCTGCTCGATGCCATCGCGCAGGCCGATGGAGGCCTTCCACCCGAGCTCGGTCAGCCGCGCGACGGCCCGGTCACCCCAGTGATCAACGCGGTGGGCACACGCGTTCCTCTCATCCTGCGAGTCCAAGCCCCAGCGGCGGACCCTACTGGTCGCGGCGGAGTGACCCGACAGCTCGCAACCTACCCGTCACTCCGCGTCAGCCCCGGACCAGGCGGACCTGCAGCCTCGCGTCCCGGGTGACCGCCCCGACCACCCGCACCTTGCCGCCCTCGACGCTGGCCTCGATTCGCCCGCCGCCCTCTCCCCCGACGCCCATGCCGGTGGGTGCCCCGCCCCCGTCGACCGACACATCCTCGACCTGCCAGCCCGGCGGGGCGGTCACGGTCAGGTCCCAGTGGTCCGGGATGGCCTTGGCCTGCCGCCACAGCGCCAGCTCGTACACCATGGCCTCGCCGTCGCGGGCCAGCTCGACCCGCCCCTCGAGGTCGATGGTGAACGAGTTGGTGGACGCCGACGGGGTCTCGAGGAAGTAGTCGAACACCCGGTGGTCGTGGATGTTGGTGGCGCGGAACAGCTGCTCCTCGCCGCCCTCGCGCACCTGGCGGGCCTCGGTCGTCGGCTGCGTCCACACCGAAAACCACGTCCGGTTCAGCGCGTCGTCGACCCGCTCGGAGCGCTCGCCGCCGATCTCCACCGGCTCGCTGGAGCCGGTGACGTACTCGTTGTGGTCCCCGGGCCGCAGCGGGTTCTCGACGCTGACCTCCAGCGTCCCCGTGCGTACGGCCGTGCCCGGGGCGCTGTCACGGACGGGGCCAAGCGCCAGCTCGCCGATGATGCGATGGGCCACGTGCACGTCGGACTTGTTCGCCGCAGCATTGACGCCGGTGAGCGCCAGCACGTCAGTCAGCCCCTCGGTCGAGGTCATCTCGCCGGCCAGCCCGAGCAGCTCGAAGGCCTCCTGCTCGTCCCCGTCCGTCGAGAACAGTTGCATGTGCCGGGTCGCGAACACGTCGCCGAGGGTCCGGCCCATGGCCACCGGATCCCAGCCTCCGGCCGTCAGACGCTCGAACCCGGCGGTGATCACCGCCCGATCGAAGGCCTTCTTGCCGGGCCCGCCGCCCGCGAACGCGTCGTAGCCATCGACCATGACCAGTTGCGCCAGCCGGTTGCCGGGGATCTCGCGCGGCAACCCCGCGGTGTCGACCGCTTCGGGCAGTTGGAGCGGCTCGCCGGTCGCCTGCACGATCATCCCGAGCGCCACGGGGTCGACCATGATCACGCCGTCGAGTTCGCTCCCGATCTCCTGCGCGTACAGGTTCAGCAGCACCGGCCCGACCGTGGGCAGGTCCGGGTCGGCGTTGACCGAGCCGAAGAACTGTCCGCCGGCGATGTGGTCGTAGCGGTCGGCGAAGGCGTCGGGGCGCTCCACCGGCTCGGGCAGCTCGGCGCTCGAGTCGACGGAGGTCCGCCGCAGCAGCTCCTCCTCGGCATCCACCGAGGTCCCGGCTGCCAGGGCAATCTCGCCGTCGCGGATCGACAGCTCGGTCAGGAACCCGATGAGCCCGCCCGTCCCCCGCAGCTCGGCGGGGTTCTGGGCGGCGACGAGGTAGGTCCGGGGGCCCTCCGAGCCGAGGAACGACCGCGCGGCGTCCAGCCCGGTGCGCACCCGTTCGAGCCGCACGAGCAGATGGTCGACCTGGGCCACGGCCGCGGCCCGGTCATCGAGCAGCGAGGACAGCACGCTGCCCGCGGGCACCTCGGTCAGCCGCTCACGCGCGTCCACCACCGGCTCGACCGGCAGCTCGTCCAGGAGGCCGGCCAGCTCGTCGAGGCGTCCCAGGTCGATCCGCCCGTCGGCCATGACGCCATCGAGCGTCGAGCCGTCCAGGAGGCGGTCGGCGTGCTCGGTGACGGCCGCGCCCAGCGATGCCGCGGCATCGGCAAGATCGGTGGCGGCCCGGGCGAACTCGACCGACCCGCCGATGCGAGGCAGGACGCCCACGACCGCCCACCCCGGCCCGTCGAGACGCCCACGGGCGGCGTCCACGGACTGCGCGGCGTTCAGAAACGCGACGGCGGCCGCGTCGGCCTCCTGCTTGCCGTCGAAGGCCTGCTCACCTGCTCGCAGCGACGACCGCGCATGCTGCAATGCCGTCGCGGCGGCCTGGGCGTCTCGCCAGACGAGCACGCCGCCCACACCGACGACGAGCGCGATCAGGAGCGCGGCTCCCCCGATCCAACCTGCTCGTTCCACCGGATCCCTTGCGTGTCAACTCGTCCAGGGCGGGATCGCGCACGATAGCCGCGCACCGCACGGACACCGTGGCCGAGGATGCACGAGGCGACGCCGTGTGACTATGTTCGGACTTGATGTAACGCCAGTGGGCCGGCTGGCGACCCAAGGGGCACTTGATTCGCCTACGCAGTACCGGGGGTCTTTGCGTGCACGTTCGCACGAGATTCGAGGGGGATCTGTCCGCTGGCAGCGCTTCGCCGCCGGCACGGATGGACGAAGCGACCGACGTCACGACCCTGTGGCGTGATGCCGGGCCTGAGCAGCCCGGGCCTCCCGTCGAGCATTCACACGCAAAGCGCTACCTGAAGCGGATCTACGACTTCGAGGTCGCCATCGCGGCCATCGGCCTGCTTCTGCCAGTGATGGTGCTCATCGCGCTGGCAGTCAAGCTCACCTCGCGGGGCCCCATCCTGTTCGCGCACACGCGGATCGGGCTGCAGGGTCGCGAGTTCAGGTGCCTGAAGTTCCGGACCATGGCGGTCGACGCCGAGGAACGCCTGGCCGAGCTGCTCCGTGACCCGGTCCACGCGGCGGAGTTCCGCGAGAACCACAAGCTCAGGAAGGACCCGCGCGTCACCCCGCTGGGCCGGTTCCTCCGCGCCAGCTCACTGGACGAGCTCCCCCAGTTCTTCAACGTCCTTGCCGGCCACATGTCGGTCGTCGGTCCACGCCCGATCGTGCACGAGGAGTTGGAGCGGTACGGCGACGCCGCCGCGCACTACCTGTCCGTGCGTCCCGGCGTGACCGGACCGTGGCAGGTCAGCGGCCGTAGCGACACGACCTTCGCCCAGCGCGTGGCCATGGACCGCGCCTACGTCGAGTCCCTGTCGCTGCGCTCGGACCTCCGCGTGACGGCCGCCACCGTCGGCGTGATGCTGCGGCGCGTCGGCGCCTACTGACACTCACTCCTCGACCATCGGGTGGGCCAGCAGGTCGTCCAGTCGCTCGGCCGCGTCGACGTCCATCGCGGGCAGCACATGCCCGTAGACGTCCATGGTCATGGCGATGGTCGTGTGCCCGAGACGTTCGCTCACGACCTTGATCGGCACGCCCGCATCCAGGAGCAGCGTGGCATGCGTGTGACGCAGGTCGTGCAGGCGGATCACGGGGACCGGGGCCTGGCGCACGAGGTCGCGGAACGTCACGGTCAGGTCCATCGGGTCGAGATGCTGACCGTCGGGCATGGTGAACACCAAGCCCCATCGGTCCTGCCACCACGAGGCCCCTGACCGGTGCTCCTCCTGCTCACGTCGACGGCGCTCCAGCGCCGTGACCACGCTGGCCCCGATGCTCAGCGCGCGTGAGCGGGACGTCTTGGTCCCGAGCAGTCGTGGGACGCCGTCGACCACCGTCAGCGCACGCCGGATCCGCACCTGGCGTGCCGCCAGGTCCACATCGGTCCAGCGCAGGCCCAACAACTCGCTGCGACGGGCGCCCGTCCCGAGTGCAGCATGCCACAGGGCCCGCCATGGATGGTCGTCGACGTACGCGAGGAACCGGGCGGCCTGCTCATGCGTCCAGACCTGCAGGTCATCGTCGACCTCCACGATCGCCGGGTCGTGCCGGGGTGGACGCGCCTGGCCAGCCGGGTTGGTGGCCACGAGCCCGTCGACGAGGGCGTCTTCGAGAGCCCGCCGAACGACCGCGTGGCAGTAGCGGACGGTCTTCGGTGCCAGGGGGCGCCCCTGCCGGCCGCCGGACGTGAGCAGTTCCGCATAGCAGCGTTCCAGCGTTCGGCGGTCGATGGCCCGCAGCGGTAGGTGGCCGAGGCGTGGGACGAGGTAGCAGCGAATGAGCTGGCGATAGCTGTGGTGGGTCGCGGGGCGCAGGATGGTGCGGCGTCGCTCGAGCCAGTCCTCGAGGTAGGCCCCGAACGTCTCCCCCACAGCCGTGCCTCCCGGTACGCGGGGGAGCAGTCTCGCAATCTCGCGTCGCGTCGCCGAGCCGCCGTCCACAGGGTCTGCCCTGACACCGACCACGACCCGTCGAGCGTGACGGGATGTCGTGAACCCCGCGGGGACAGCCGATCCGCTGAGTCCACTGCCTTCCGGACCGGGTCTCCGGGGTCGTCAAGGACCCACAAGCGGCCTTCAGCGACTGACCCG
>CAZJDU010000190.1:0-4883 GCA_964544855.1 uncultured Nocardioides sp. | reverse complement strand
CCACCACCACCGCGCGACTCGCGCGCCACCACCACCGTGTCAGCGTGGCACGAGCGCCCAGTAGTCCAGATCGAGCAGCACACCGTCGGCGTACTTGCCGTCCTCGCCCTTCAGTGTCATCGACTCGTCACGGCCCTTGGTCGCGACCAGCCGGAGCCGGAGCGCGCCGACGCCCGGCGCGGCCGTCTCGGCCTTGTCGAGCACCTCCGACCAGGCGTAGACGGTGTCGCCGGCGAAGGCCGGCGCCGTGTGGGCGCCGCCGTTGATGGCGGCGATCAGCTGTGCGTTGGCCAGGCCGTTGAAGGACAGCGCCCGTGCCATCGAGATGACGTGCCCGCCGTAGACCAGCCGCGCGCCGTCCGGGCGCGCCTCGACGTTGAAGTGCACCTTGGCGGTGTTCTGCCAGAGCCGGGTCGCCATCATGTGCTCGGCGTCGGTGAGCGTGACACCGTCGACGTGGTCGATCCGCTCCCCCACGACGTAGTCGTCGTACCGGTGTGGCTCGCCGGCGGCCGCCACGTCGTAGTCGGTGAAGTCCAGGCCCTCGGGGATCACCAGGTCGTCGGCGGCGACGACCGGCGCCAGCTCGGGTACCACGGCCTCCGCCGCCGGTGCGGTGATGTCGTGCTTGCGGACCATCACCCACCGTGCCCAGTCGATCGCGACCTCGCCCCGCTGGTTGCGCGCGGTCGAGCGCACGTAGACCACGCCGGTCTTGCCGTTGGAGTTCTGCTTCAGCCCGATGACCTCCGAGCTGGTGCGCAGCGTGTCGCCGGGCACCACCGGCCGATGGAACCGGCACTCGGCGTAGCCGAGGTTGGCCACCGCGTTGAGCGAGACGTCCGGCACCGTCTTGCCGAAGGCGATGTGGAAGCCGATCAGCTCCTCGACCGGATGCGGGTCGAGCCCGACCGACGCGGCGAAGGCCGCGGAGGACGGTACGGCGAACCGCGTCGGGTAGAGCGCGCCGTAGAGCGCCCGGTCGCCCTCGGTGACGGTGCGCGGCGTGGCGTGCTCGATCACCTGGCCGAGCGTGAAGTCCTCGAAGAAGTTGCCGCTGTCGGTCTTGGACGCAGTCGTCGTGCTCACGGTCGGCCATTGTGCCGTGACCGCGCGCTACCGGTGGGAGGGGTCCACCCGCTCGAGCCTGGTCCAGCCGGTCCAGCCCCGCTCCTCCAGCAGCTCCATCAGTCGCGCCGCGACCGGCACGGAGTCGAGGAAGACCGAGTCCAGCAGGTCGACCAGGTCGTCGCTGATCGGGTGCTCCTCCTCGCTCGCCTCCCATTCACCGACGTCGACCGCCTCGATCGTCGCGACCAGCCGGTCGGCCAGAGCCGGCAGCCGCGGGTCGTCGTGCTCCCAGTCGATCACCTCGTCCAGGTCGCGATAGAGCGCGATGGTCTCCGGATCCTCGATCTGCGCCTGCTTCAACGCCATGTAGAACGGCATGCTGTCCGGCAGCTGGGCCGCGATCAGGATCCACGCGTCCCGCTCGGTCTCGATGATCCGCTCGGAGAAGCCGAGCTCGCGCATCCGGTCGACGTAGGCCACGGCCTCCGGCGGGAGCGCGAGGCTGTCGCCGGCCGCGAGCCGCGCGATCCTGCGCCGGTGATCCTGCCGCTCCCTGATCTCGGCCCGCAACCGTGCGTCGATCTCGGTCACGGCCGCCGCGAACTCGGCCTCGCCGGCCACCAGCAGCTCCTTCACCCGGGAGAGCGGCACCCCGGCGTCAGCCAGGGTCCGGATCCTGATCAGCTCCACGATCGCCCAGGCGTCGTACCGCCGGTAGCCGGAGTGGTCCCGCTCCGGCTCCGGCAGCAGGCCCTTGGCGTGGTAGTGCCGGACCGCCCGCACGGTGACGCCGGCGTACGACGCGAGCTGGCTGATCGTCAACATGGGATCACTGTGCCGGAACCCTGGCGTAGAGCCGTCGCGCCCAGAGGTATCCCAGCAGCGCGATGAGCAGGCACCAGCCGATCGCGAGCCACAGGTCCGACCCGGGCGCGGTGCCGGTGGTCAGTGCGCGGAGGCTGTCGATCATCGGCGTGAACGGCTGGTAGTCGGCGAACTGGCGCAGCCCCCACGGCATCGCATCGGTCGGCACGAAGGCACTGCTGATGAACGGCAGCAGCACCAGGAACATCGGGGTGTTGCTCGCCGTCTCGACGCTGTCGGCGGCGAGTCCCATGCCCACGGTGAGCCAGGTCAGCGCGAAGGCCATCAGCGCGAGCAGGGCGAGGGCGACGAGCCAGCCGCCCGCCGCCGCGTCGGAGCGGTAGCCCAGCAGCATCGCGACCGCGAGCGTGACGAGGACCGTCAGCCCGGTCTTGAGCACGGCTCCGAGCACGTGCCCGGTGAGCACCGACGCCTTCGCGATGTCCATCGTCCGGAACCGGGCGATGATGCCGCCGGTCATGTCCATGGCGACCGAGATCGCCGTGCCCAGCGCGACGCTGGCCACCGCCATGACGAGGATGCCGGGCGTGACGAAGTCCAGGTAGTCGCCGCGGTCGCCCCCTCCCGGGACCCCGGGGAGACCGGCGCCGAGCGTGCCGCCGAAGACGTAGACGAACAGCAGCAGGAACAGGATCGGCTGCGCGATCAGCATGATCGCCAGCGAGGGGTAGCGCACCCAGTGGAGCAGGTTGCGCCGCAACATCGTGAGCGAGTCGCGGACGGCGTACGTCGTGGTCGTGCTCATCGGGCTGCCACCTCGTCGTTGCGGTCGGTCTGCTGTTCGTCGGCCGAGTGGCCGGTGAGCGCCAGGAACACGTCGTCGAGGTCGGCGACCTCGACGGTCAGTCCGGCCACGGAGTCGTCGTCGAGACGCTCGACGAGCCCCCGCAGCGACGCGATGCTGCCGTCGTTCGCGAGCCTGAGGGTGAGCGCCGCGACGTCGACGGTGGCGTCGGGATAGGCCCTGGCCACCTCGTCGAGCCGCGTCCGGTCGTGGAACTGCACCACCACGTGACCGCCCGGCACCTGCCGCTTGAGCTCCTCCGGGGTGCCCTCCGCGACCAGGCGGCCACCGTCGAGCACGCCGACGCGGTCGGCGAGTGCATCCGCCTCCTCGAGGTACTGGGTGGTCAGCAGTACGGTGACCCCGTCCGCGACCAGCCCCCTCACGATCTGCCACACGTCCCGGCGACTGCGCGGGTCGAGGCCCGTGGTGGGCTCGTCGAGGAAGATCAGCCGCGGCCGCGTGATCAATGTCATCGCGAGGTCGAGCCGGCGCTTCATGCCGCCCGAGTAGGTCTGCGCGCGGCGGTCGGCCGCGTCGACCAGGTCGAAGCGCGCCAGCAGCTCGTCCACGTCACTGCTCGCGGTGGCGCGGTCCAGGTGGCTCAGGTCGGCCATCAGTCGGAGGTTCTCCCGGCCGGTGAGCAGCTCGTCGATCGCCGAGAACTGCCCGGTGACACCGATCGATGAACGCACGAGGTCGGGCTCGCGTCGTACGTCGCGCCCGGCGACGCTGATCTCGCCGGCGTCGGGCTCGAGGAGGGTGCAGAGGATGTTGACCGTGGTGGTCTTGCCGGCGCCGTTCGGCCCGAGCAGGGCATAGACCGTACCCCCGGGCACGGTCAGGTCGACGCCGTCCAGCACGGCGTGGTCGCCGTAGGACTTCTGCAGTGCGGCGACGTCGATGGCGAGGTTGCTGGTGGTCATGCCGACCACCTTGGAGGGTTGACGCTACGTCAAGGTCAAGCGAGCAGCTGCGCGCGAGGAACGAGCGCGCTGCGTCGCTCGCGCAGGTCGAGCAAGCGACGGGACCGAGCTTGCGAGGGCCCGTCGGCGCGTCGAGACCCGGTCAGCGGCTCAGGTCAACTGGCCCGGCTCACGTTCCCCCACCGCCCGCCTTGCGCCGGTGCATCTTCGGACCGGCCCCACCGGCCACCTCCGAGCCGTGCGCCTTCTCCTTGAGCGGGCCGTCCTCGTGGACGCCCTTCTCCTGGTCGTTCTTGCGCTCCAGGGCGTCGCGCATCTTGGCCTTCAGGTCCGCGTTGGGGTCCTGGTCACCGGTCTCGCGAGCAGTCATCCGCCGTACCTCCTCGTATCGGTCGTGATGTCGCCCACGATGACATCTCAGGTGTGAGGTGAGAAACAGGTTTCACTGCTACCCGGCGGTAGAGTGCGCACGCGATCAGCACCGCGACGCGCCCAGCGAAAGGAACCCGATGTCCCGCCTGTGCCAGACCGACGGCCTCACCGAGGACCAGACCGAGATCCTCAAGGCCGTGCGGCTCTTCGTGAACGAGCAGATCATCCCGGTGGCCCAGGAGCTCGAGCACGCCGACGAGTACCCCACCGACATCGTCGAGGGCCTCAAGGAGCTGGGCGTCTTCGGTCTGATGATTCCCGAGGAGTACGGCGGGCTCGGCGAGTCCCTGCTCACCTACGCGCTGTGCGTGGAGGAGATCGCACGCGGCTGGATGAGCGTCTCCGGCGTCATCAACACCCACTTCATCGTGGCCTACATGCTGATGCAGCACGGCACCGAGGAGCAGAAGCAGCGCTACCTGCCGCGGATGGCGACCGGCGAGGTGCGCGGCGCGTTCTCGATGTCCGAGCCGGCGCTGGGCTCCGACGTCTCCGCGGTCTCCACCAAGGCCTCCCGCACCGACGAGGGCTATGAGATCACCGGCCAGAAGATGTGGCTGACCAACGGCGGCTCGGCCAACCTGGTCGCCGTGCTGTGCAAGACCGACGAGGGCGCGGACTCGGTCTACAAGAACATGACGACCTTCCTGGTCGAGAAGGAGTCCGGCTTCGGCGAGACCGCCCAGGGCGTCACGGTGCCGGGCAAGATCGACAAGATGGGCTACAAGGGGATCGACACCACCGAGATGATCCTCGGGGAACACCGGGTCGCGGGCGAGCTGGTG
>CAZJDU010000189.1:1383-5015 GCA_964544855.1 uncultured Nocardioides sp. | reverse complement strand
CTTCTGGTCGCCGTGCACGATCCGCGACAGCTCGACCTGCTCGGCGTCGAGGAAGTCCATCATCGCCGCGAAGGTCACCACGATCGGGAACGTCGGTGGGATCCGGCCGCCACCGGCCCCGACGGCGTCCGCGAACGCCGCGACCGCCTTCTCGGTGACCAGGTAGGGCTCGGTCGGCGGGAACGCGCGGCCCGCCAGGGAGGCGTCGATCGGCATGGGGGTCAGCCTAGTCCGCGCCGCAGCCGTCGCCTCGCCGGCGGAGCGAGCATGTCCGTCGGGCGCTTCCAGCGTGCGCTCAAGGAAGCGTTCGGGGAGCCGCCGTATTCCTGGCTGATGACCCGGCGCGTCGAGCGGGCGATGTCGCTCCTCCGCCTCGGCGACGCGAGCGTGACAGAGGTCTGCACGGCGGTGGGATGCACGTCGCTGGGCTCGTTCAGCTCGAGGTTCACCGACCTGGTCGCAATGACCCCACGGGAGTACCACGCGCTGATCACGCCGAGCTGGTCGGCGTACCCGGGTGCATCGCCAAGCAGGTCTCACCCGTCCACGACGGCGATAGGGGCCAAGCGGTCATTCTCTGAGAGCGCTCGCGAGCATGACCGGGAGGTCGGGGTGCGCTGCGGCGGGCACAGCATCGTCGGGCACGCCGTACCGGACGACGGGATGATCATCGACCTGCGTCCGATGGGCGGGGTCCGGGTGGATCCCGAGCCCAACGACCTGGAGCGGCTCCAGGAGGACCAGGCCGTCGAGTTCGAGCCGATTGATCAACGGCCGGCATCGCGATCGCTCCGTTCGAACGAACCGCTCGAGTGAGCCTCACCGTACTCGACTTCTCGAGCGATCCTCAGCAGTCGATACGACACCAGTGCCAGCCAGGCGAACCACACGGTGAGCCCGGCGCGAGCCGCGAGACCGCCACCCGCGAGCTCCAACCCGGTGAGGACCGTCCCCCCGAGGATCCCTCCGACTGAGGCGAACCCAGCGATCAGCGTGGGAGTCCGCAGGTCCTGCCAGTGCTCCGACTTCCCGAAGGCGCGCGCCGCCGCGAACACCGCCACGACCATCGCCAACACCGTGATGGGCGACTCGATCTGGTGCGCAGTGGCGTGCCACGAGGTCCCTCCGGCGCTGCAATCGGCATCGATCGCGCGGCAATCGAGGCGGAGCCACCCGTCGAAGAACACGCCCACTCCCGTGAGAGCAAGGGCGAACACTCCGACTCTTCCTGCCGTCCTGGAGCTGCCCGCTCTCCAGAGGCCGCAGGCGAGGGCCGCGACGAGCAAGCCGGTCAGATTCGCTCCGATCTGGTTGTAGATCCAAGCCTGGTCCGCGGTGAGCGCGCCCAGGTCGCTCACTTGACCGTCGAGGAGGCTCAAGGCATCCGGCTGGGCCACACCGCCGGCGAGCCACCCGACCACGAACGTGACCGGCGCGAGCAAGCCTGCCCGTGCACACCAGCGCAGCGGCGTACTCCGGGTACGGCGACCAGTTCGTGGCATCGTGTCTCCTCGTTCGGTGGGGAGGCGGGAACCGGGCCTGTGCGACCCGCTGTCCGCGACGATGCCCGTCGGCACGCGTGCGCGGTATCGGGAGCAACCCTGATCAGGCCCCGAACCCGCCACGAAGGTCAGCTGGTGCGGATCGACCGGCACCACCGCTCGCCACCGCCCGTCACCGTGACGTCGCGTGGCCGCGCACGTCGGCCAGATCGCGCATGGACGGTACGGACGAGGCGACCACCGGCGCGGTGGCGAGCATCATCAGCCCACCCCCGAGAGCGGCGGCCTGCCAGACGCCGACCAGGGTGACCAGCGCACCGGCGCACAACGCCCCGACGGCCAGCGCACCCCAGGACAGCTGTCGATATCCGGCGTTCACACGCCCACGCACCGCGTCCTCGGTGGCCAGCTGCCGGATCGTGGTGGACTGGGCGTTGGCGACACCGATGCCGACCCCCGAGGCCACGAACCCGACCCCCAGCATCGCGACCTGGAACGGCGGCGCAGCCACCGCCGCCATGACCCCCACGAGCGGAGCGGTGTTGCCGACCACCAGACTCGCGACCAGCGACCGTCCGTATCCGAACCGGGCAGTCATCCGAGTGCTCAGCAGGCTGCCCACCACGGCCCCGACGCCACCGCAGGTGAGGATCAGACCGAGCAGCAGCGCCCCGTGCTCCACGCGCTGCAGGAAGTGGACGCTCAACGCCAGCATCAGGATCTCGTTGCCGAGATTCCACACCGTGGCCTCGGCCACCAACGGTCGCAAGACCCGGTGACGGCAGACCAGCCGCAGCCCGAGCGCCGCCTCGCGCAGCCCAGAGCCCGCCGCGCGCTCCGAACGCTCCTTCTCCTCCGTCACCCGGACATGGGCGATGAACCACGCCGAGGCCAGGTACCCGACGGCATTGGCGAGGATCGCGAACGGAGCCGTGACGAGCTGCACCAGCGACCCACCGACACCGCCACCGGCGACCCCGACCGCCGACTGGGTCGCGGTCACCTTGGCGTTGGCGTCGACGAGTGCCGCGGACGGCACGATCCGCGGCAGCAGCGAGAAGTCGGCGAGCTGGTAGAGCACGGTGAAGGAACCCAGCAGGAACGTCGCGGCCACCAGCATCGGGATCGTCAGCCACCCCACGACCGCCAGCACGGCCACGGCGACGAGCACCGCGCCCCGCGCCAGGTCAGCGAGGATCATGAGGGGCCTCCGACGCCGCCGGTCGACCACCACCCCGAGCCAGAGCGTCATCAGCAGGAACGGGGCCATCAGCGCCGCACGCACCCAGGACGCCTCCGCAGCGGAGGCGCCGAGGGTGATCAGCGCGAGCGCCGGTATCGCGAGCTCGCCGATCTCGGCGCCGAGGCTGGAGCTGAAGCCGGCGCTCCACAATCTGCGGAAGTCCGACACTCGCCACGCCGACCTAACCGTCGTCATAGTGTTGCAGGTTATTCGACAACCAACAAAGGCGCAACGATGGTTATACTCTTGGCATGGCCGACGCGAGTACGCCGCAGGCGCCCGGATCCCTGGAACTGGTACGCCGCTTCGTCAACACGCTCGACATCGAGGCCGGCGTCGACCAGCTGTCGGACTCCGACTCCTGGCAGCGCTGGCTTGACTCCCTCGGTGCCGGGCTGACTCGCCACGAGTACCGTGACGCCGCGGACGCCCCGGCCGACGACGCAGCACTGGAACGCGCGAGATCGCTCCGCGAGTCACTCCGTGACGGCCTCGCCGCCAACCACGCCCGCGACCCGCTGCCGCCGTCGACGGCCGCAGACCTGACCGCGGCCGCGCGCTGGGCCGCTGCGCAGCCGAGGTTCACCGATGCCGGTCTCCGACTGGGGACCACCGCGACCGGACTCGTCGTCCTGATCGGCGACGTCCTCGACGCGACCGCCGTGGCCCTGGCCGGCGGCGACTGGCGGCGGCTCAAGGTCTGCGTCGCGGACGACTGCCGCTGGGCGTTCTTCGACCACTCCCGGTCACGGACCGGTCGCTGGTGCTCGATGGGCGGTTGCGGGAACCGCGCCAAGCAGTCTCGGTGGCGGGACCGACGCGCCGATTGAGGCCCGGGGGCCGACTCGCTTCACGTCGGAGTCGAATGTGGACCACGACAGCATGAC
>CAZJDU010000189.1:0-1283 GCA_964544855.1 uncultured Nocardioides sp. | reverse complement strand
CGCGTGCACCCCGGAGAGCGAGGCCGACCCCGACGAGCGCACGGCGGGGTGCGGTCCCGCGACGTACGACGACCTCCGCGGCCGGGCGCCGGCGTACCTCTCCGGTCCGCTCACGCGGTTCACCAACGACCACGCGCTGTGCGCCGGCCGCTGGCTGCCCCGGACCGGCACCAGGTTCGTGCCGCAGGGACTGGTCGTCCGGGGCCGCTCAGCCTGGGTGAGCGGCTACGACCACGGGAAGGTGGGCTCCAAGTACTGCCGGGTGATCCGGCTGGACCTGCGCACCGGCCGGCGACTCGACGAGCGCGCCCGCGTCGGCGGGCAGATCGGCCACCGAGACCCGGTCGGCTGTCGTCACGGCGGCGGGCTCAGCAGCGACGAGCACGGGCTGTGGCTCACCGAGAAGCGGCGACTCTGGCTGCTCGACCCGGAGACACTCGCGACGAAGCGGGCGTGGGCCATCGTGCTGCCGGTGTGGGGCTCGACGATCCTGCACGACGGTCGCGGGCGGCTCGGCCTGGTGGGCTGGGACGCGGACCGACGGACGACCCTGCACTGGTACGACCCGGCGCAGCTGCTGGCACCGGGGGTCATCGAGGTGCTCGGCCGCGATGCCGTCGGACGCCGGCGGGTGCCCCCGAACACGCAGGGCGCGTTCTGGGGTGACGCCGGACCGGGCGGGCCCCGGATGTGGTTCGTGCGCTCGCACACCCGCTGCGCGGAGCTGCGGGCGGGAGGACACCGGGTGGGGTTCCTGCCCGGCGCGGAGGGTGTCGCCTACGACCGGGGGCGGCTCTGGGCGCTGAGCGAGTCGACCGCCCGGCCGTACTGGCGCCAGGGGGACCGCCCCGTCGTGCCCCAGCTGGCGCGCTTCGACCTCAGCGGCGTCGCGGACTGGCGAGCGCCCGACTGCACCGTGTGAAAACGACGTCAGCCCGGCACGAGGCCGGGCCGACGGAGGCTCGATGCGCCGACGCTGATCGCTCGCGACGGCTACTCGACCGCCGCTGAGATCAGCGGGTCTCCTTGTGCGGAGTGTGCTGGTGGCAACGCGGGCAGAACTTCTTCAGCTCCATCCGGTCGGGGTTGTTGCGCCGGTTCTTCTTCGTGATGTAGTTGCGCTCCTTGCACTCCGTGCACTCGAGAGTGATCTTGGGGCGAACGTCGGAGCTCTTGCTGGCCACGGGAAGTCCTTCTGCTGCGGGATGGTGCTGTGCTTACTGGTCTACTGGCGTAGCGGGGGCGGGACTTGAACCCGCGACACCACGATTATGAGCCGTGTG
>CAZJDU010000188.1:0-5085 GCA_964544855.1 uncultured Nocardioides sp. | reverse complement strand
GCTGGAGTCCCCGCTGGAGAACGGTGACGTCGTCGAGGTCTTCACCTCCAAGGCCGCCAACGCCGGGCCCTCGCGCGACTGGCTGAACTTCGTGAAGTCCCAGCGGGCGCGCTCGAAGATCCGCCACTGGTTCACCAAGGAGCGGCGCGAGGAGGCGATCGAGCGCGGGAAGGACGAGATCGCCAAGCTGATGCGCAAGGAGGGGCTGCCGCTGAAGCGGCTGCTGTCCCACGACTCGCTGACGCAGGCGGCCGAGCACTTCAAGCTGGCCGACGTGACGGCGCTCTACGCGGCGGTCGGCGAGAACAACCTGGGCGCCCAGACCGTCGTCCGCAAGGTCATCGAGCTCCACGGCGGCGACGAGGGAGCGCAGGAGGACCTCGCGGAGGCGGTGCAGATCCCGACCGGACGACGTCGGTCGAGGCTCGGCCCCGGCACCGACGCCGGCGTGATCGTCAAGGGCTCACCCGACGTCTGGGTGAAGCTGGCGAAGTGCTGCACGCCGGTGCCGCCGGACCCGATCCTCGGCTTCGTCACCAAGGGTGGGGGAGTCTCGGTGCACCGCAAGGACTGCACCAACGCCGACAACCTGCTGCAGCAGCCCGAGAAGCTGCTCGACGTCGAGTGGGCGCCGACCGGTCAGTCCACCTTCCTCGTCAACATCCAGGTGGAAGCGCTCGACCGCGCCCGGCTGCTCTCGGACGTCACCATGGTGCTCTCCGACGCCCACCTCAACATCCTGGCCGCGAACCTCACCACCTCCCGTGACCGGGTCGCCAAGGCCCGGTTCACCTTCGAGATGGCCGACGCCAAGCATCTCGACACCGTGCTGAAGGCGGTCCGTGGCGTGCCCGGTGTCTTCGACGCCTACCGGGTGACGCAGTAGGCGCCGAGTCGGCTGGTTTCTTCGAGCTGCGCCCGCCGAGTGGGCGCATCTCTCCTCCGGGCGCTCGCTTCGCATCGCTTCCTCCGGAGCGATGCGCCCACTCGGCTACGCGGCATGGCTCGCTTCGCTTCGCTGCCGCCACTGGCTGATGCTGCGTGGCTGGGTCAGCTGAAGTCCTCCGAGGCGCGCTTGGCCATCTCGAGGAAGGACCGCCGGCCCTCGAGGTCCTGCTCGAGCTCGCGGACCTTCTTCTGGTCGCCCGCGGTGCGCGCCTTCTCGAGCTTGGCCTCGGCGTCGGCGATGGCGGACTCGAGCTTGGCGACCATGTCGTCGGCACGAGCGGACTTCTCCGGGTCGGTGCGGCGCCACTGCTCGTCCTCGACCTTGCGGATGGCCTGTTCGACGGCCCGGATCCGTCCCTCGAGCTCCTTCATCCGGCCACGGGGGACCTTGCCGGCCGCGTCCCAGCGCTCCGCGATGTCGCGGAACGCCTGCTTGGCCGTCTCCAGATCCTCGACAGGCACCAGCGCCTCGGCCTCGACGAGCAGCTGCTCCTTGACCTCGGCGTTCGCTGCGTACTCGGCGTCGATCGCCGCGTTGGCGGCGTCCCGGGCGCCGAAGAACTTGTCCTGGGCGCCTCGGAACCGCTTCCACAACTGGTCGTCGACGCCGCGTGGAGCCGGCCCGGCCGCCTTCCACTCGCGCATGAGGTCGCGGTAGCGGCCGGCCGTGGGGCCCCAGTCGGTGGAGTCCGCGATGCTCTCGGCCTCGGTGCAGAGCCGCTCCTTGATCGCGCGGGCCTCCTCCCGCTTCTGGTCCTGCTGTGCGAAGTGCGCCTTGCGCGCCTTCGTGTAGGCGGACCGGGCCGAGGAGAACCGCTTCCACAGCGCGTCGTCGGAGGCCTTGTCGATGCGGGGGAGCTGCTTCCACTGATCGAGCAGCTCGCGCAGCCGGTTGGCGCCGTGACGCCAGTCCTTGCCGGCAGCGATCTGCTCGGCCTCCGAGGCGAGCGCCTCCTTGGACTCCCGAGCCTCCTCGGTCCGGCGCTGCTTCTCGGCACGACGACTGGCGCGCTGGGCGGCGATCACCGGACCGAGACCGTCCAGCTTGCCGAGCAACGACGCCAGATCACCCACCGCGTGGGCGTCGGCCACCTGCTCACGCACCATCGCGACGGCCTTGGTCGCCTCGTCGGGCGACAGCACGCCGGAGTTGACCCGTTTGTGCAGCAGGTCCACCTCCAGGTCGAGCGCGTCGTAGCGCTGGGTGTAGAAGGCCATCGCCTCCTCGGGCGTGGCGTCGGGCATCTGCCCGACGGCGCGCTCGCCGTCGGCGGTCTTCACATAGACGGTGCCGTCGTCATCGACGCGGCCCCAGTCGGAGCTCGTCACAGCTGTTCCATCCTCGGTAGTCGCAGGAGCAGTCGCCCATGCTAGTGGTCTTGAGCGATTGCGGTGTGCGACAGCCCGGCAGATACCCTGTTGCGGTGCTGATCGCAGGCTTTCCCGCAGGACCCTGGAGCACCAACTGCTATGTCGCAGCCACCGGTGCCGGGACCGAGTGTGTCGTCATCGACCCGGGCAAGGACGCCGCCCCGGGGGTGGCCGACGTCGTCCGTGAGCACCGGCTCAAGCCGGTCGCCGTGCTGCTGACCCACGGCCACGTTGACCACATGTGGAGCGTCACTCCGGTCGCCGGCACCTACGACGCGACCGCGTGGATCCACCCGGGCGACCGGCACCTGCTGAGCGACCCGATGGCCGGCCTGTCGCGGGAGAGCGCCGGCATGCTGCTGGGTGGCGACTACGAGTTCACCGAGCCCGACGACGTCCAGGAGCTGGCCGACGCCCAGGCGCTGGAGCTCGCCGGGCTCGAGTTCGTCATCGACCACGCGCCGGGGCACACGGAGGGGTCGGTCACCTTCCGGACGCCGTACGACGCCGACGACGTCAGCGAGGTGATGTTCTCCGGCGACGTCCTCTTCCGGGGCTCGATCGGACGCACCGACCTCCCGGGCGGAGATCATCCGACGATGCTGCGCAGCCTGACGACCAAGGTGCTCCCGCTGGCCGACGACATCGTGGTGCTCCCGGGGCACGGTGAGCAGACGTCGATCGGGCGCGAGCGCGTCACCAACCCGTTCCTGCTCGAGCTCCAGGAGCACGACACGGCCGGACAAGCGTCCCGAGGTCTCTGAGCGCCATGGCGAAACCCACCCCGCTCAGCGGGTTCCCCGAGTTCCTCCCTGCCCAGCGGCAGGTCGAGCAGCAGGTCGTGGCGAGCCTGGCACGCACCTTCGAGCTGCACGGCTTCGCGAACATCGAGACGCGGGCCGTCGAGCCGATGGAGCAGCTGCTGCGCAAGGGCGACACGTCCAAGGAGGTCTATGTCCTGCGCCGCCTCCAGGAGGTCGACGATGCACGTGACAAGGGCATCGGCCTGCACTTCGACCTGACCGTCCCGTTCGCGCGCTACGTGCTGGAGAACGCCGGCAAGCTGGACTTCCCGTTCCGGCGGTACCAGATCCAGAAGGTCTGGCGCGGCGAGCGACCGCAGGAAGGGCGGTTCCGGGAGTTCCTCCAGGCCGACATCGACGTCGTCGGGCGTGACACGCTGCCGTTCCATCACGACGTCGAGGTGACCCGCGTGATGCTCGACGCGTTGGCGCAGCTCGACTTCCTGCCGGGGTTCCGGCTCCAGGTCAACAACCGCAAGCTGATCCAGGGGTTCTACCTCGGTCTCGGCGCCACCGACGTCGACGAGGTGATGCGGCTGGTCGACAAGCTCGACAAGCTACCTCCGGAGGAGGTGGGCCGGCTCCTCGTCGATGAGGCCGGTCTCAACGCCGCCCAGGCCGACCAGTGCCTCGCCCTCGCAGCCATCCGTACCCCGGACGACTCCTTCGTGGCGCGGGTGCGCGCCCTCGGCGTGGAGCATCCGCTCCTCGACGAGGGGCTGACCGAGCTCGCCGACCTGGTGCGCGGCACCACCGGTCTCGCGACCGGCAAGGTCCGCATCGAGGCCGACCTGTCGATCGCCCGCGGCCTGGACTACTACACCGGCACCGTGTTCGAGACCCGGCTCGACGGGTACGAGTCGCTGGGCTCGATCTGCTCGGGCGGACGCTACGACGCACTCGCCAGCGACGGCCGGACGACGTACCCCGGCGTGGGCATCTCGCTCGGCGTCAGCCGCGTGCTGGTGCCGCTCGTCCAGCAGGGTGCCCTGCTCGCGGACCGCTCGGTGCCGAGCGTGGTCCTCGTCGCGGTCGCCGACGAAGCGGGACGGGACCGAGCGGACCGGGTGGCGGCCGCCCTCCGGGCCCGGGGCGTGCCGTGCGAGGTGTCGCCGTCGGCGGCGAAGTTCGGCAAGCAGATCCGACACGCGGACCGGCGCGGCATTCCGTACGTCTGGTTCACCAGCAGCGACGACGTCGGCGCGGAGACCCACGAGGTCAAGGACATCCGCAGCGGAAACCAGGTGGCGGCCGACCCGGCCGCCTGGGAGCCTCCTGTCGAGGACCTGCGTCCGCAGATCATCACCACCACCATCGAGGAGAAGCAGTGATCCGCACCCACGACGCCGGCGCGCTCCGCGCCGAGCACGTCGGACAGACCGTCACCCTGGCAGGCTGGGTGGCGAGCCGGCGCGATCACGGCGGCGTCACCTTCATCGACCTCCGTGAGGCGAGCGGTGTGGTGCAGGTCGTGATCCGGGAGGACGAGATCGCCCACCGGCTGCGCAGCGAGTTCTGCCTGAAGGTCGTCGGCGAGGTCACCGCCCGCGAGCAGCACAACGTCAACCCCCACCTCGCCACCGGCGAGATCGAGGTGGTCGCGAAGGACGTGCAGGTGCTCTCCGCCGCGGCGCCGCTGCCGTTCCCGATCGACGAGCACGTCGAGGTCGGGGAGGAGGCCCGCCTCAAGCACCGCTACCTCGACCTACGGCGTCCCGACCCGGCCGCGGCCATCCGGCTGCGCAGCAGGGTCAACCAGGCGGCTCGGGCGGTGCTGGACGGGCACGACTTCGTCGAGATCGAGACGCCGACGCTGACCCGCAGCACCCCCGAGGGGGCTCGGGACTTCCTGGTGCCCGCGCGCCTGCAGCCCGGCAGCTGGTACGCCCTGCCGCAGAGCCCCCAGCTGTTCAAGCAGCTGCTGATGGTCGCCGGCATGGAGCGCTACTACCAGATCGCGCGG
>CAZJDU010000187.1:0-5120 GCA_964544855.1 uncultured Nocardioides sp. | reverse complement strand
CTCAACCCCCGTCGTCACGGTGGTTGAGGTGCGAGCCTGCGAGCCTCGAGACCATCGGCTCAGCAGCACCGTCCTAGACTGGGAGACGTCCGACAGGGGAGCACGCCGCGCGTGCTGAGAGTGGGCCGAGGGGCCCAGACCCTATGAACCTGATCCGGTTAGCACCGGCGATAGGGAGTCCTTGCAGATGTCTGTCCGTCGTACGACGATCGCGACCGCCTCCGCAGCGGTCCTCGCGCTGGGCGTGGTGGCCTGTGGCGGCGAGGACGACGCCGCGACCACCGACGAGGTCGTCCTCGTCACCCACGACTCGTTCACGCTGCCCGACGAGCTGGTCGCGCAGTTCGAGGAGGAGAGCGGCTACACGCTGGTGCACAGCCCCGCCGGCGACGGTGGCGAGCTGACCAACAAGCTGGTGCTCACGCAGTCCGACCCGCTCGGCGACGTGGCGTTCGGTGTGGACAACACCTTCGCCTCGCGTGCGGTCGAGGAGGGGGCGTTCGCGTCGTACGACCCCGAGCTCCCCGTGGGCGCCGAGGAGCACGAGCTGCCCGGGGGCGGCGCCGAGGTGCTCACCCCGATCGACCACGGCAACGTCTGCGTCAACGTCGACACGGCATGGTTCGCCGAGCACGACCAGGAGCCGCCGGAGACGCTGGACGACCTCACCGACCCGGCCTACGAGGGGCTCTTCGTCACGCCGGGCGCCACCTCCAGCACGCCGGGCATGGCGTTCCTGCTGGCGACGATCGCGGAGTACGGCGGCGACTGGCCGCAGTACTGGGAGGAGCTGCTCGCCAACGACACCAGGATCGTGCGCGGCTGGGAGGACGCCTACAACGTCGACTTCACCTTCTCCGGCGGTGACCGGCCGATCGTGACGTCCTACGACTCCTCGCCGGCCTTCACCGTCGCCGACGGCGAGACCACCACCGCGGCCCTGCCCGCGACCTGCGTGAGTCAGGTGGAGTACGCCGGGGTCATCGACGGTGCTGCGAACCCGGAGGGTGCCGAGGCGGTCATCGACTGGCTGCTCAGCGCCGAGGTGCAGCAGGCGCTGCCGACCAGCATGTACGTCTACCCCGTGGCCAGCGAGGTCGAGCTGCCCGAGGAGTGGGCGACCTACGCCCAGCCGGTCGAGGCTCCGCTCGAGGTGCCGCCGGCCGAGATCACCGCCAACCGCCGGGCCTGGCAGGAGACGTGGACCGAGATCACGACCAGGTGAGGGTGGTGTCGGGGCTCGCTCGCGAGCCTCGACACCACCTCGTCACGACCCGAGCCGACCCATGAGACGCGTCGGCGGGCACCTCGCCCTCGCGGCGATCCCGGTGGCGGTGCTGGGGGTGTTCTTCGTACTCCCGGTGGCCGGGATGCTGGAGCGCGGCTTCTGGCCCGACGGGTCGTTCGACCCGGGGGCGGTGGCGGAGGTGCTCACCCGGCCGCGGACGCTGCGCGTCCTCTGGTTCACCGTCTGGACCAGCACCGTGGCCACCCTGGCGGCGGTGACCCTGGGGCTCCCGGCGGCGTACGTCCTGCACCGGCTGTCGTTCCGGGGGCGCGGCGTGCTGCGGGCCCTGCTGCTGGTGCCGTTCGTGCTGCCGACGGTCGTCGTGGGCGTGGCGTTCCGGCAGCTCCTCGCCGACTCCGGCCCGCTGGGCGTGCTCGGCCTCGACGGGACGCCGACGGCGATCGTGCTGGGCCTGGTCTTCTTCAACATCGCGGTGGTGATCCGGACCGTCGGCGCTGCGTGGGAGGGTCTCGACCGCCGCCCAGCGGAGGCCGCGGCAGCCCTCGGAGCGACGCCGTGGCAGGTGCTGCGGACCGTCACGCTCCCCGCGTTGCGGCCGGCCGTCGTGTCGGCGGCGAGCGTGGTGTTCCTCTTCTGCGCGACGGCCTTCGGCATCGTGCTCACCCTCGGCGGCACCCGCTACGCCTCGGTCGAGACCGAGATCTACCTGCTCACCACCGACCTGCTCGACCTGCCGGCCGCCGCGGCGCTCTCGATCGTGCAGCTGCTCGCGGTCGTGGCCCTGCTCGCCCTGGCCGGCCGGCTGCGGCGCGTCCCCGACCCGACCGTACGACGCAGCCCGGCGCGACCCACCCGGCCCGCACGACGCGACGTACCGGCCGTGCTGGTGACCGCGCTCGTGCTGCTCTTCGTCGCCGCCCCGATCACCGGCCTGGTGCTGGGCTCGCTGCACGACGACGGCACCTGGTCGCTGGCCTACTACCGTGCCCTCGCCGACGGCGGCGGTGGCCTGGGCTCGGTGCTGCGGGTCTCGGCCCTCGAGGCGCTCGCCAACTCGCTGCGGATCGCGCTCGCGGCCGCCGGCATCGCGCTCACCCTCGGGCTGCTCGTCGCGGTGGTGGTGACCCGCCGGTCCCGCACCCACGTCGAGCGCCGGGTCCTCGGGGTGCTCGACGGCGTCTTCATGCTGCCGCTGGGTGTCTCCGCGGTCACGCTGGGCTTCGGCTTCCTGATCACCCTCGACGAGCCGCCGCTCGATCTCCGGTCGAGCGCCGTCCTGGTGCCGATCGCGCAGGCGCTGGTCGCGCTGCCGCTGGTGGTGCGGGTGCTGGTGCCCGTGCTCGCCGGCATCGACCACCGGCAGCGCCAGGCGGCGGCCTCGCTGGGGGCGGGGGCACTCCGTACGGTGCTGACCGTGGACGTACCCGCGTTGTGGCGACCGCTGCTCGCCGCTGCAGGCTTCGCGTTCGCGGTGTCGCTGGGCGAGTTCGGCGCGACGTCGTTCATCGTGCGCCCGGAGACCCCGACGCTGCCCGTGGTGATCTTCCGCCTGATCGGGCATCCGGGAGCGCTCAACTACGGCACGGCGCTGGCCGCCTCGGTCCTGCTCGCGGCGGTCACGGCTGCCGTCGTGCTGCTGGTCGAGCGGCTCCGGGTGCCGTCGCTGGGGGCGATGTAGCCATGCTCGAGGTGCGCGACGTGGAGGTGCGGTACGACGACGTGCCGGCCGTGGCCGGTGTCGACCTGCGGGTCGAGGACGGTGAGGTGCTCGCGGTGCTGGGTCCGTCGGGCTGCGGCAAGTCCACGCTGCTGCGGGCGGTGGCCGGACTCGAGCCGCTGTCCGCCGGGACGGTGGTCTGGGACGACACCGACCAGGCTCGGGTCCCGACGCATCGCCGCGGCTTCGCGCTGATGTTCCAGGACGGCCAGCTCTTCGACCACCTGACCGTCGCCCGCAACGTCGGCTACGCCCTGCGACTGCGCGACACGCCGCGCGCCGAGGAGTCCGCGCAGGTCGCCGCGCTGTTGGCGAGGGTCGGGCTGGGCGAGTACGGCGACCGCCTCCCCGCCACGCTGTCCGGCGGCGAGCGGCAGCGGGTCGCGCTCGCCCGGTCGCTGGCCGCCGACCCGCGGCTGCTGCTGCTCGACGAGCCGCTGAGCTCGCTCGACGCCGCGCTCCGCGCCCGGCTCGCCGCCGACCTGCGCGAGATCCTCACGGCCTCCGGCACGACCGCGCTGCTGGTGACCCACGACCAGGCCGAGGCGTTCGCGGTGGCCGACCGGGTGGCGGTGATGCGGGCGGGCCGGATCGTGCAGCAGGGCCCGGTCCACGACGTGTGGTCGGCTCCGGTCGATGCCGAGACCGCGCTCTTCCTCGGCTACGCGCGCGTGGTGGAGGGACCGGCGGCCGTCACGCTCCTGGATGCGGCCGGGGTGGGCGCGGTGAACGGCGCGGCCTCGGTCGCCGTACGACGCTCCGCCGTGACCGCCGTCCGGGAGGTGGACCCCGCGGCGCTCACCGCCACCGTGCGGTCGGTGACGCCGACGCCGGACCAGGTCCGGCTGCAGCTGGCGGTCGACGGCGTCGGCGATCTCGAGGCGGTGGGCGGGTCCGGGGGACTCCCCGAGCCCGGCGACCGGGTGGCGGTGCGCGTCGACGCGACCCGCCTCGCACGGCTCGACGCACCGGGGTGACACCCCGCCCTCTAGACTCGCGCGGGTGTACCGCCGCGCCTACACCCTGCTCATCGGCACTGCCGTTGTCATGTGGTCGATGGCGTTCCTCGTGGCGATGCTCTACGACCGGCCGCCGGTGGAGCCCGAAGGGAAGCTGCTCGGGCCGTCGTTGACCTGGATCCTCGACATGGTGGGCATCCTGCCGACCGACATCCTGCTGCTCAGCCTGGTGCTCCTGGTCGACATCGTCTTCCGGGCGTGCACCATCCTGCTCGCGGCGCTCGTCGTCGACATGGCCGCGATGGGGCTGTGGCGCTCGGTCGGCAAGCCGGTGCGGTTCTGGGAGGCGGCCAAGCAGCGGGTGCGCACGCACTGGAACCGCGAGCGGGTGACCCTGGTGATGCTGGGGACGGTCTGCTTCTACACCACCTACGTCAGCTACCGGAACCTCAAGTCCAACCTGCCCTTCGTCCGACCCGACCCGGCGCGCGATCCCGGCGAGGTCAAGCCGCTGTCCTACGACCGCGAGCTGCACATCATGGACCGGGTGCTGTTCTTCGGGCACGACCCGTCCGACGTGCTGCACGCGATCTTCGGCACCACGATCAGTGCCCACGTGCTGTCGCAGATCTACCTCACCTACCTCCCGATGGTGATCCTGCTGGTGACCGTGTGGCTGGTGTGGTCGCGCAACCTCTCCTTCGGCTACTGGTTCGTGACCTCGCAGGTCGTCGCCTGGTCGTTGGGCACGCTCTCCTACTACCTGCTGCCGACGCTCGGCCCGGGTATCGAGTACCCCTCGGAGTACGCCGACCTCACCCACACGCCGACCACGGATCTGATGGACGGCATCAAGACCTCCCGCGAGGTGTTCCTCTACGACAGCGACGTGGAAGGTCTGATGAACTCGATCGCCGGGTTCGCGAGCCTGCACGTCGCGATCACCCTGCTGTGGGCGCTGATGGTGCAGTACACCGTCCGCTCCCGGATCCTGCACTGGGTCTTCTGGGTCAACTTCGGCCTGACCGTGATCGCGACGCTCTACTTCGGCTGGCACTACGTCGCCGACGACGTCGCCGGCGTCGCGATCGCGGTGATCGCGTTCTACCTCGGCGGTGTCGCGAGCGGGCAGAAGTTCGACAAAGGCCTCCATTCGTATCCCACGACGACCACCTCGAAGGTGCCGATCGACTGA
>CAZJDU010000186.1:0-5244 GCA_964544855.1 uncultured Nocardioides sp. | reverse complement strand
GGGTACTTCTCGAAGTGCGGCGGCTTGAAGTAGTCGGTCCACAGCACCCAGAGGTGGTGCTTGACCAGCTCGGAGCGCTGCTCCTTGATCAGGATCGCGCGGGTGCGGAAGTCGGGGTCGTCGCTGTCGAGGGCCTTCTGGATGACGGCCTTGACCGACTCGGCCTCGATGCGCGCCTGCGCCGGGTCGTAGACGCCGCACGGCAGGTCGCAGTGGGCCGAGACCTCGATCGTGGGAGCGAACAGTCGCTGGAACATGCGTGTCCTCTCTGTCAGGTACTGCTTGCGGATGTGGCTGCGACACTACTCGCCATGGATGACGGACCGACGGCAGGCCGCCCCACGGCAGGGGAGGGCGTCGCTCGCGGCCGGGTCGGGCTGGCCGTCGTACGAGGTGACTCGATGCGGCCGACGCTGCGCGCCGGCGACCGGCTGCTGGTGCGGTACGACGTCGCACCGCGACCCGGCCGGGTGGTGGTGGCGCGGTTCGCCGACGGCACCGTGGTGGTCAAGCGCGCGGTCGAACGACGCGGTGACGGCTGGTGGCTGCTGGGCGACGCGGCTCCGGTGGGCGTCGACTCGCGGCATCGCGGGCCGGTGCGCGACGAGGGGGTGCTGGGGGTCGTGCTCGCGCGGTTGTGGCCGTGGCCACGCCGACTCTGAGACCCATCCCGCACGTGCCGTTGCTGTGGAAGAATCGCGGCTCGTGGCCGACGAAGTCCCCTCCTCCCACCCGCATGCCGGTGACCCGGTGTTCGACCTCCACGTCGGCGGGAAGATGCAGACCCTCTCAACGGTCCCCCTCGGCGGCGCCGACGACCTGTCGTTGGCCTACACCCCGGGTGTCGCCCGGGTGTGCGAGGCGATCGCGGCCGATCCGGCGCTCGCCCGGGACTTCACCTGGGTCCCCAACACGGTCGCCATCGTGACCGACGGCACCGCCGTCCTCGGCCTCGGCGACATCGGCCCCGCGGCGGCGATGCCCGTGATGGAGGGCAAGGCCGTGCTGTTCAAGGAGTTCGGCGGCGTCGACGGCATCCCGATCTGCCTCGACACGACCGACACCGACGAGATCGTCGAGACCGTCGCCCGGATGGCTCCCAGCTTCGGCGGCGTGAACCTGGAGGACATCTCGGCGCCGCGCTGCTTCGAGATCGAGGACCGGCTCAAGGAGCGGCTCGACATCCCCGTCTTCCACGACGACCAGCACGGCACCGCGGTGGTGACGCTCGCCGCCCTGGTCAACGCGCTGAAGCTGACCGGCCGGTCGGCGGAGGCGACGCGCATCGTCATCTCCGGGGCGGGAGCCGCCGGCGTCGCGATCGCGAAGATCCTGCTCAACGCCGGCATGAGCGACATCGTGGTGACCGACCGCAAGGGCGTGGTCAGCTCGGATCGTGCCGACCTGACCCCCGTCAAGAAGGAGCTGGCCGCGCTCACCGCCGACCGCAACGGCCGCAGCGGCACGCTCGCGGACGCGTTCGCCGGCGCCGACGTCTACGTCGGCGTGTCGGGCGGCACCGTCCCGGAGGAGGTCGTCGCGACGATGGCCGACGAGGCGATCGTCTTCGCGATGGCCAACCCGAACCCCGAGGTCCATCCGGACGTCGCGCACCGCTACGCGCGTGTGGTCGCGACGGGGCGGTCGGACTTCCCCAACCAGATCAACAACGTGCTGGCGTTCCCCGGCATCTTCCGCGGCGCCTTCGACGCGCGGGCCACCGCGATCACCGAGGACATGAAGGTCGCGGCGGCGACGGCGCTCGCCGACCTCGTCGGCGACGACCTGAGCGAGGACCTCGTGATCCCCTCGCCGTTCGACGCCCGGGTCGGACCTGCTGTGGCGGCGTCCGTGGCCGAGGCGGCGCGGCGCGAGGGCGTCGCCCGAAGCTGAGCAGGACGAAGGCCGGGGTCCGACCACCCCCCAGACGGTCGGACCCCGGCTCCTGCGGACACTCTCGCCCAGCGGGCACCCCGGTGCAACGCGGCGACCGCGTTGTTGAGGTTCTTCTGAGGAAGGCCGGAGCCGTTCGCCGAGGGGTGGCCGGGGGTCGGCCGGCGTTCACCGAGCGGCGTCCCGGTAGTACCGCACCGCTCCCGGATGGAGCTTCACCGGGTCGGTGAAGATCGCCTTGGCTCGGTCGAGCAGCGACGCGGCGGAGACCTCCTCGGCGATCTCGTGCTGGGCGTCGAAGACGATGTCGAGCTGGGCGTAGGTCAGGTCCGGCGACGCGTCGGCGCGGACCACGAGCACGTTCGGCACCGCCAGGGTGTCGACCTCCTCCGCCGAGCCATAGGTGCCGCCGGGGAGCGTGCCGTGCCGGTAGCCGCTGCCGAACTCGCTGCGCACCGGGTCGACGAGCTCCGCCAGCGGGAGCAGCCGCACGGGGAACCCGTCGGCGAAGTCGGCCAGCGACGGGGTGCCCAGGCCGCCGGACCAGAACAGGGCGTCGATCCGGTCGGTGCGCAGCGCCTTGATCGAGTCGTCCAGCGACAGCGCGCGCGCGTCGACGTCGGAGGTCTGCATGCCCGCAGCCCGGAACAGCCGGCCGGCGATGAGCGCGGTGCCGGAGTCACGGGCCCCGATCGCGACCGGCCGGCCACGCAGATCCTCGATCGAGCGGAGGTCCGAGTCGGCGGCGACCACGAGGTGCGCGAAGTCGTCGTACACCCGGGCCAGCGTGCGCACCGGCACCGGCTCGTCGAAGACCCCGCGGCCGGCAGCGGCATCCGCAGCGGCGTCGACCGCGGAGAAGGCGAGATCCGCCTCCCCGGCGGCGAGGTGCTGCAGGTTGTCGATCGATCCGCCCGACGGCAGCACCCGGACCTCGGCACCGGTACGGCGCTCGATCGCGCGGCCGATCTGCTCGCCGTACCCGGCGTAGACCCCGGCGGGGTTGCCGGTGGCGATCACGATCGTGTCCTGCTCGGCGGGCCACGAGGTGTCCTCGTCGGTGCACGCGGCGAGCAGGGCGACGGTCAGCGCGAGGGCGACAGCGCCCACGAGCCTCCGGAGGGTCATCGCTCCACCTCGTCCTCGGGCACCGTGAGCCGCACCCGGAGCCCGCCGCCGTCGGGCAGCTCCAGCCCGACCGCGCCGCCGCACGGTGCGAGCAGCTCGGAGGCGATCGCGAGACCGAGGCCCGAGCCACGCACGGTGGTGTGCCCGGGGCTGCGCCAGAACCGCTCGGTGGCCGAGCCGAGCTGGTCCGGCGGGATGCCGGGACCGTGGTCGCGCACGCCGATCTCGATCGTGCCGTTCCGCACGGTCACGGTGACCTCGATCGGCTCGTCGTCGGGTGAGAACTTCAACGCGTTGTCCACGACGGCGTCGAGTGCGCACTCCACGGCGGTGGTGTTGACGACCGCACGGGCCGGTCGGCTCGGGGAAGCGAGAAGGCGGAGCTCGCGCTCCGGTGCCAGATGCCGCCAGGCCTCCACCCGCTCGGTGACCAGGTCGACGAGGTCGACCGGCTCGGCATCGGCCGCGATGGCGGCGTCGTCGGCGAGCAGCAGGAGCGCGTCGAGGATGTGCCGCAGCCGCACCGTCTCGGCCCGCACGGCTGCCACGTCCTGGGCGTGCTCCCGCGGCAGCGCGAGCTCGAGCTCCTCGACCCGCAACGTCAGTGCGGTGAGCGGGTTGCGCAGCTCGTGGGAGGCGTTGTGCACGAACTCCCGCTGCTTGCGCACCAGGTGCTCGACCCGCTGGGCCATCTGGTTGAAGCGGGAGGTCACCTCGCGCAGCTCCGGTGGGCCCACCGAGTCCGGGATCCGTGCCTCCAGCTGCCCGTGGCCGATGCGCGCCATGGCCTGGTCCACCCGACCGACCGGTCGCAGCACCCAGGCGGCGGTCCGGTTGGCGATCAGCACCGCCCCGGCGACGAGAGCGACGGCGAACAGCGCGATCAGGCCCCAGTTGCGCCAGATCCCGCGGGAGAGGTAGTCGACGTCGGATGCCGTGACCACGGCTCCGACCAGGTCGCCCCCTTCGTAGACCGGCTCGGCGATCACGATCCGGTCCACCTGCCACGGCAGGGCCGTGGGGTCGAGCTCGCCGCGGCGGCCCGACAGCGCGGCGTACCGCGCCTCCACGTCGTCGACGGCGAGGCCGTTGCTCGCCCAGGGCCGGCCCGAGCTGTCGAGCACGGCAGCCTCGATGCCGTAGACCTCCTGGTACCGCCGGAGGTCGGCCGCCACGAGCTCCGGGTCGTCGGCCAGGAGGGACTGGCGTGCCACGATCGTGAGGTAGCTGGCGTCGCGCAGCCGGTCGACGTAGATCTCCTGCTGGTCCGAGCGGGCCGCGCTCGCGACGTAGGCCAGCCCGAGGAGCAGCAGCAGTGCCAGGCTCGGGAGGAAGAGGAAGATCGAGAGTCGGGTGCGCATCGGTGCTCAGTGGCCGTCCGGATCGTCGACGGCGGCGAGTCGGTAGCCGACGCCTCGCACGGTGCGAACGACGTCGTGGTCACCCAGCTTGCTGCGCAGCGAGGCGACGTGCACCTCGAGCGTGCGGGCCAGCCCCTTCCAGTCCGATCCCCAGACCTCGAAGAGGATGCGCTCGCGGGGCACGACGACACCGCCCTGCCGGACGAGCAGGGCCAGCAGATCGAACTCCTTGCGGGTCAGCGTGATCGTTGCGCCGTCGGTGCCGGTGACCTCGCGGGTGGAGAGATCGACCCGGAGGCCGTCGACGGCGACCCGGGTCTGATCGGCGGTGTCGCCGTACGACGGACCGCGGCGGAGCACGGCCTCGATCCGAGCCAGCACCTCGCGCAGGTCGTAGGGCTTGGTGACGTAGTCGTCCGCCCCCATCCGCAGCCCCCGCACCCGGGACTCCAGGTCGGACCGCGCGGTGACCATGATGAGCGGTACCTCGCTGCGCTGCCGGATCCGCTGGCAGACCTCGAAGCCGTCGATGTCGGGCAGGCCGAGGTCCAGCAGCACCGCATCGGTCTCGCCGTCGAGCTCCTGGAGGGCCTGGTGCCCGGTCGAGGCACGGGTGACGTCGTACCCCTGTCGGCCGAGCACGGAGACCAGCGCCGTGGCGACGTGCTCGTCGTCCTCCACGACGAGCAGCCGGCGCAACCGGGCCTGACCGGCGCGATCGAGGTCGGTCATGGCGATCGCTCCGTTCCTGGGTCTCGGTCTGCCGGCCTGCCTGGTCCCATGATGGGCCCTGCAGGACGCATGATGGCGCAGGTCGCCGGTGGATGGGTGGCGGGCCCGTCTCGCGGGATGGGTAGTGTCG
>CAZJDU010000185.1:0-5321 GCA_964544855.1 uncultured Nocardioides sp. | reverse complement strand
CGCCGGGCTCGAAGGCGGCCTGGGTCTGGACCTGGGCGGCGTCGCCGCCGCTCGCGGCCCTGCGGGGCCGCCGCTTGAGGGAGGACTCACGCGGGCCGTAGCCGACCAGCGTGGCATTGCCCTCCGGCGGGACGTTGGTGTCGATCGGCTCCGAGGACGAGGGCGACGTGTCCGCGGCCGGGGCCTCGGCGGTCTCGGACGCGTCGCCGATCGTGATGATCGGCGTACCGACCGCGACGGTCTCGCCCTCCTCGGCGAGGATCGCGCTCACCGCGCCGGCGTACGGCGACGGCAGCTCGACGATGGACTTCGCCGTCTCGATCTCGACGACGATCTCGTTGATGGCGACCGTGTCGCCGGGCTTCACCTTCCACGAGACGATCTCGGCCTCGGTGAGGCCCTCGCCCACGTCGGGCAGCTTGAAGTCGGGCACCGGTCCTCCTCAGAACGCCAGCGAACGGTCGACGGCGTCGAGCACCCGGTCGAGGTCGGGCAGGAACGAGTGCTCGATGCGCGCCGGCGGGTACGGCGTGTCGAACCCGCCGACCCGCTGCACCGGCGCCTCCAGCGAGTAGAAGCACGCCTCGGTGATCCGGGCCGCCACCTCGGCGCCCATCCCGAGGTTGGTGTGGGCCTCGTGGACCACGACGGCCCGCCCGGTGCGGCGTACCGACTCATAGACCGGATCGAGGTCGAGCGGCGAGAGCGTGCGGAGGTCGATCACCTCGAGCGAGCGACCCTCCTCGGCGGCCACCGCGGCGGCGTCGCGGCAGGTGCCGACGGTGGGTCCGTAGCCGATCACGGTGACGTCGTCGCCCGGACGGATCGTGCGCGACTCCCACAGCGACGTCGGGGTGGCCGACTCGTCGACCTCCTCCTTCGCGCCGTGGTAGAGCCGCTTCGGCTCGAGGAAGATCACCGGGTCGGGCGACGCGATCGCCTGCTGGATCATCCAGTAGCCGTCGGTCGGGTTGGAGCAGGCGACGACCTTGAGCCCTGGCGTGTGGGCGAACTGCGCCTCCGGCGACTCGCTGTGGTGCTCGACCGCGCCGATGCCGCCGCCGAACGGGATCCGGATCACCATCGGCATCGGCAGCCGGCCCTTGCTGCGAGCGTGCATCTTCGCGACCTGGCAGACGATCTGGTCGTAGGCGGGGTAGACGAAGCCGTCGAACTGGATCTCCACCACCGGCCGATAACCGCGCAGGGCGAGTCCGACAGCGGTGCCGACGATGCCGGACTCGGCGAGCGGGGTGTCGACCACCCGGTCCTCCCCGAAGTCCTTCATCAGTCCGTCGGTGATCCGGAAGACGCCGCCGAGCGTGCCGACGTCCTCACCCATGATCAGCACCTTCGGGTCGTCCTCCATCGCGCGCCGGAGACCGGCGTTGAGGCCCTTCGCGAGCGTCATCGTGGTCATCAGGCCGCACCTCCCTCGAAGGAGTCGAAGTAGGCCGCGAACTGCTCGCGCTCGGCCTGCAGCTCGGGTGGGGTCTCGGCGTAGGTGTGGTCGAACGGCGACAGCGGCGACGGGTCCGGGAGCTCGTGGCACTCGGCGCGCATCCGCTCGCCGAGCGCGTCGGCCTCGCCCGCCACGTCGCTGAAGAACTCGTCGTCGGCGAGGCCGTTGCGCTTGAGGTAGGCCTCGACGCGGGCGATCGGGTCCTTGAGCTTCCAGTGCTCGACGTCGTCGAGCAGCCGGTAGCGGGTCGGGTCATCGGTGGTGGTGTGGGCGCCCATGCGGTAGGTGTAGGCCTCGATCAGCGTGGGGCCCTGGCCGTCGCGGGCCCGCTGCAGCGCCGCCTTGGTCACGGCGTACGACGCGAGCACGTCGTTGCCGTCGACGCGGATGCCGGGGAAGCCGAAGCCCAGTGCCCGCTGATAGAGCGGGATCCGGGTCTGGCGCTCGATCGGCTCCGAGATCGCCCACTGGTTGTTCTGGCAGAAGAAGACCACCGGCGCGTTGTAGGAGGCGGCGAAGACGAACGCCTCGTTGACGTCGCCCTGCGAGCTCGCGCCGTCGCCGAAGTGGGCGATCACCGCCGAGTCGCGCTCCGGGTCGCCGGTGCCGACCGCGTGGTCGCGCTGCACGCCCATCGCATAGCCGGTCGCGTGGAGCGTCTGCGCGCCGATCACGATCGTGTAGTAGTGGAAGCCGTGGTCGGTGGGGTCCCAGTCGCCGTACGACGTGCCGCGGAAGAGGCCGAGCAGCTTGACCGGGTCGATGCCGCGGCACCACGCCACCCCGTGCTCGCGGTAGGTCGGGAAGACGTGGTCCTGCGGCCGCAGCGCGCGACCGGCGCCGATCTGTGCGGCCTCCTGACCGAGCAGCTGCGCCCAGATGCCGAGCTCGCCGTGGCGCTGGAGTGCCGTCGCCTCGGTGTCGAGCCGGCGGACGAGCACCATGTCGCGGTAGAACCCGCGCAGCTCCTCGGCGGAGAAGTCGATCTCGAACTCCGGGTGGTGCACGCGCTCGCCCTCCGGGGTGAGCAGCTGGACCAACTCCGGCCCTCCGTCCTCGTGCGCCCTGCTCAGTTGCACCGGGCCATAGGTCGCGGCCAGGTCCGGGCCGAAGTCCTCGCTCATCGCAGCACCACTCCTTGCGTCGCGCCGGCGCCACGGGGTCACCGGGCACCGGTGTGTCGGTCGGTGGATCCGGCTCAGCCACAGGGGTGGCGTGGCTGTGATCCGGAGCACACCTCGGTGCCTCACAACGTACCGGTGCGCTCGGGCCGTCGCCAATCCGGGCGGCCCGTCCTGGGGCCGTGCCGGGACGCGTGTCCTAAGGTGCGGAGGTGTCCACCGGAGAGGGGGCGTGATGTCCGCCGTACGCCGACGCCTGGCGCCCGACGACCGCCGCGAGCAGATCGTCGAGGCGGCGGCCCATCTCTACACCACGCACGGCTACGACGAGGTCTCCACCACCGAGCTCGCGCGGGCCGCCGGTGTGAGCCGCGGGCTCCTCAGCCACTACTTCCCCACCAAGCGGTCGCTCTATCTCGCCGCGCTGCGACGGTTCGTCGAGATGCCCGAGGTGCCGCTGCCCGTGGTCGAGGGCGGCCTCGAGGAGCGGGTGCGCGGCAGTGTCCGTGGGTGGATGGACCAGGTCGAGCACGGCCGCGCCGCATGGCTCGCGGTCGCGGGGCTGGCGGGCCATCCCGACGAGGACATCACGCAGCTGATGATGCGGGCGGTCGAGCGGACCATCGACCAGATCTGCGAGGTGACCGGGCTCAGCGACCAGCGCGAGGAGCCGGCGGTCCGGGCCGCACTCCACGGCTACGCCGGCTTCGTGGTGACGATCTCGCGCCAGTGGCTCCAGGAGGAGCAGCTCGACCGGTCGCAGACCGAGGACCTGCTCACCGGCGTGCTGCTCGACCTGGTGCACACCAGGATCCCTGCCCTGGTCGACGGGCGGGGTCAGCGCCAGACCCGCACGTAGTCGACGGAGGTCGTCGCCGGGAGCGGCGCAGCGCCGTCGTACGCGTTCCTACCGCGACCGAGCATCGCACTGAGCACGATGAAGTAGGGCTTGTCGAAGGCGGGGTCGTCGTCGGTGTTGACGAGACACTCCTCGCCGTCGACGAGCATCCGCAGCTCGGTCTCGGTCCACTCCAGGGTGTAGGTGTGCCAGCCGCCACGGTCCGCGTCGCAGTGCGCCGTGTTGCGCCCGGCGATCGGGCCGCCGTTGTCGTTCGCCGTGTAGTGCAGGAACGGTACGGCGTACGCCGGGTCGGAGGAGTAGGTCTCGGCGATGTCGATCTCACCGGCCGCCGGCCAGACCGGGTCGCCGGGGTCGGGCGGATCCGCCGGCCACAGCCAGAACGCCTCCTGCAGCCCCGGCTCGTCGGCGGCCGTCACCTTGATCCGCGCCTCGAACCGGCCGTACTGCTGCGCGAACAGCTCGTGGGTGCCGACCTGCCCGGAGGCGTGCGCCGCCGGCTGCCCCTGGCAGGTCAGTGGCTCGTCGGCCTCGATCACGCTCAGCCGCAGCTCGCCGTCGGCGAGCTCGATGGTGCGCGGGTCGTCGGTCGGGCACGCCCGGGCACCGGTCTGGCCGGAGGGAGGGGACTCGAGGACGGTCCAGCGACCGGGGTCGAGCCGCGTCCGGTCGAAGTCGTCGTGGAACGTGCACTGCCACACCCCGCCGTCGTCCTTCCCGACGAGCGGGCCGCAGGCGTCGCTGCCCTCGGGTCCGGTGTCTCGGAGCAGGAGGGCGGTCGCCGCGCCGGAGACGAGGACGAGCACGATCGCCGCCGCCGACCAGGGCAGCCACGGGTGTCGCGCGTCGTCCACGCCGGACACCCTAGGGCCACCATCCGGTCAGGAATCGAGAAGCACCCGGGGCGGACCGTCCCTAGCGTGATGGTCATGAAGACGATCACAGCCATCACCCTCGAAGTGGACGACACGACCGCCGCCGAGGAGTTCTACTCCGCCGCGTTCGGTCTCGGCGACCGGCTGCAGCTGCGCGCCGCGGACTCGCCGACCACCGGCTTCCGGGCTTACACGCTGTCGCTGCTGGTCTCCCAGCCGGCGAACGCCGACGTTCTGCTCGCGCGGGCGCTCGACGCCGGCGCGACCACGTTGCGGCCCGCCGAGAAGTCGATGTGGGGCTACGGCGGCGTGCTCCGCGCCCCCGACGGCGCCATCTGGAAGGTCGCCACCCCGAAGAAGAAGAACACCGGCCCCGCCACGGACGAGATCGACGACATCGTGCTGCTGATCGGCGTCGACGACGTCCGGACGAGCAAGAGCTTCTACGTCGACCACGGGCTCACCGTGTCGCGGAGCTTCGGCCGCATGTACGTCGAGTTCGACGCCCCGGAGGGCGCGATCAAGTTCGGCCTCTACCGCCACAAGGCGCTCGCCAAGGACGCCGGTGTGCCTCCTGAGGGCAGCGGGTCCCACCGCATCGCGATCAACAGCGACGCCGGCTCCTTCACCGACCCCGACGGGTTCGCCTGGGAGCGCGCCTCGCTCGACGCCGACCTCGACACGTCCGCCTGACGGTCGCCCCCAGATCACCGTCGCCAACCCCTCGGCCACCGGTGGTTGAGGGGCGAGGAGCGCCAGCGACGAGCCTCGAAACCGCCGCGAACGCGGGCCTCAGCGCAGGGAGGTCAGGCGGCTCCCGCTGGTCGCGGTGCCGGGTCGTGCGGAGTCGGAGGTCGTGGTCGCCGCGGGCGTTGGGTCGCGGTACTCGGTTGCGCGCCGCTGCCGGCCGCGCGGTGGTCTCGGGTCGACCGTCGTGGTGACGGTACGACGAAGGCGTCGGCGGTGGGCACGGTGGTCTGCTGGCCGCCGGGAGCGCGGTTGAC
>CAZJDU010000184.1:0-5357 GCA_964544855.1 uncultured Nocardioides sp. | reverse complement strand
ACGACGATGGGCTTGTTGTCCAGGCGGTGACCCTTCACGAAGCTGCGGAGGACCGGCGGCGTCACGCCCCAGGGGAGCTGGTCGGCAGGGAGCGCGAGGACGAAGACGACCTCGACCCCGCCCGGGAGGTCGCCGGGATCCAGGATGTGTCCGGCGGCCCAGAGCTCGACAACGAGTAGGTGGTCCCGGTGGAATGCCCGGTCGCGTTCGCACGTGTCGATGACCGTGCGGAGGTGCTCGATCGCCTTGGCGCGTCGCATGGCCTCAACCCTACGCCCACCGGCGCGGGCGGCACGGAGAACCTGACAAAGCCCAGAGGTCGAGGACCTGCCGGGTGATCGCGCCCCTCGGATGCTCCTCAGTGCGACGGGTCGCGTACCGGGTGGGTGTAGCGGACGATGACGACGTCGCCGGCCTCGGTGGTCTCGGTCCAGTAGACGTGGCCGTCTTCGCCGACAATTGCGGTGGCGTTGCCGATGCCTTCGAGTCCGGGGGCGACCGTGTGGTCGATGCCGAGCACGTCGGCGACGCCGCTGGCGTCGATGCGGACGAGGTAGGACAAGCTGGTCGCGTCGCCCTGGCCGTCGATCACGGCGAGCCGCTCGCCCGATGGCGGGTTGCTGTCAGGCATGGCGTAGCCGTTGACGGGCACGCTCCAGGGCAGGGTGAAGCTGGCGACCGAGCCGTTCCGGTCGTGCAGGGTCCAGCTGCCCTGGGCCGGGCGCGCGTCGGCTTGGGGCAGGGTGAGGGCCAACCCGTCGGGTGCGAGCTCGCCGGTGTGCTCCAGGCCCCGTTGCACGCCGCCGTCGAGCACCTGTGGTCCCCCCATCTCAACGATGGGCTGCCAGCGCCCTCGCTCGTGCTGCTGCCAGCCGTACCCGCCGCCGAACACCATCCCGTACAGCAGGGTGGGGTCGTTGTGCCGCAGGCTCACCAGGCCCGCGGCGGGGTCGATGATGCCGACCATGGTCTGGCCGGTCTCGAGGTCGGGCGACTCGAACGACGGAGCGGTCAGGTACAGCCGCCCGTCGGGGCCCACCTGCAGGGCGGTCGCCACCCCGCGGCCGTTGCTGTCCTCGAACAGGGCCAGCGGTGCGTCGGTCACCTTGCGGGTGTCCCCGTTCGGCTGTTGGGCCATGACGTGACGGGACTCGGCGTCCACCCAGTACACGGTCCCATCCGGGGCGACGTCCCATGCCCGGGTCGTCCAGCCCCACTCGGCTCCACCGTCGAGCTGCACGACCTGCTCGACCTCGTCGGGACGGTCGATGACGTCGTCCACGTCCTCCACTGGCTGGGCGCCGTCCGCCGGGACCCGTGTCCACCCGTCACGTTCAACCGGCGGACGGGGGTCGGGTCCCACCTGCGGCGCCGCGACGTCGGGCGTCCCCGGGTCGGCGAGCCACAGGGCGGCCATGCCGACTGCGATGGCGACGACGGCGGAAGCGGTCACGCTTGCGACCCGGCGTCCGGTGCGGCGTCGCCGGCCGCGCGTCCACGCGTCGTCGAGGTCGAAGGGGTGGGGGCCCGGTTCCCCAACCGCGGTGTGCAGACGTTCGTGCAGGTCAACGGACATGGGCGTCCTCCGTGTCGTCGAGCAGGGCGGCCAGGGCCGCGGTGGCGCGCGAGGCGCGGGACTTGGCCGCTGACAGCGAAACCCCGAGGGCGACGGCGGTCTCGGCCATGGACAGGTCGGCCCAGTAGCGCAGGACCAGGACCCGGCGGTGGCGCTTTGGAAGCCGCGCCAACGCCTCGCGGACGGTCACGGCGTCGGCGGTGTCGGGCAGCAGGGTCGGGACGGCCGCGTGTGCCTCGACCCGACGGCGTGCGCGCCGGGCAGCCTGCCGTCGGCGGTAGTGGGAGTGGGCGAGGTTGATCGCGACCCGGTGCAGCCACGCGCCTGGATGGTCCATGCCGCGCACGCGTTCCCAGTCGCGACAGATCCGGACCAGCGCCTCCTGCGCGAGCTCCTCGGCCACGTCCCGATCGCCGCAGTACAGAGCCAGCGTGCCGAGCACGCGAGGCATCTCACGTGCGGCGAACACCTCCAGCTCAGGGGGTGGCACTGCGGTCACCGGGGCTCCTCACGTAGTCGCCTCACACCGACGCGCGACGCAGTGTGCAGGTCGCAGGCCACGCGGCCGCCGAGCGATCAGCGCTCACGATGCGCAACGGGACGATCCCGCGATCCGGCTCGTCCCGTCAGAGTCACCAACGGTCGGGGATGCCGCATATCGCTCTGGTTGGACGACCACGGTGAGCGGCGACTGCCGGCGGTTCCTGACGGCGCCGACTCGTAGGAGGCGACGTGCAACAAGCGGATTCGCTGTTGCACCACGAGTGCAGTATCGTGCACTTCATGGATACGCAGATGACGGACGCCCTGGCTGCCGCGATCGGTGCCCGCGTGAAGCGGGAACGGCAGTCGCGACGCTGGACGTTGGATCAGCTGGCGGAGGCTGCGGGGGTGAGCCGCCGCACGGTGGTCAGCGTCGAGCAGGGCACGGCCAACCCGAGCGTGGGGACGCTGCTGCGGCTCAGTGACACGCTCGGTGTCGGGCTGCCGGCGCTGGTGGAGCCGCCACACCCGCAGACGGTCAAGGTCACCCGACGTGGGCAGGGTGCTGCGCTGTGGCGGGGACCGTCGGGCGGTCGGGGTGTGCTGGTCGCGGGCACGGCGCCGCCGGACGTGGTGGAGCTGTGGGACTGGACGCTGGAGCCGGGCGAGCGGCACGACAGCGAGGCCCACGCGGCCGGGACGCGCGAGCTGGTGCATGTCCAGGAGGGAACGGTGACGGTGGAGGTCGCCGACCGGTCGGTGGTGCTCGAGGTCGGGGACGCCGCGACGTTCGGCGGGGACGTGACCCATGCCTACAGCAACCAGGGCGACGCGGAGGCGCGGTTCGCGCTGACCGTGTTCGAGCCCGGCGTGGGTACGACTGGAGGATCGGAGCCGGCCGATGTCTGACGTGCTCGAGACCGTCCTGGCGACGGCCAGGGTGGATGCGGCGGTGGCCGCGCTGCGGCCGGACTACCGAGCGCTGCTGGTGGCCGCCGACGGGATCGTCGCCGGCCCCAGCGACGCGACCAGCGATGCCCTCCTCGCCGCTGCGGAGGACGCTGCCGGGCAGGCGCTGGCCGAGACGCCGGTGACCGAGCTGGCACACGTGGCGGCCTGGCGTGACGCGTACCGGACGTTTGGTGCCAAGCCGGGACGGACCCGCAACAGCCTGGAGGCGCTGCTACGACGCGCCGCCGCGGGGCTGCCGCGGGTGAACCGACTGACCGACATCTACAACGCCGTCTCTGTGCTCCACCGGCTTCCGCTGGGTGGTGAGGACCTGGCCCGCTACCAGGGCCCGCCACGGCTGGTGGTCGCCACCGGCGACGAGCCGTTCCCCACGATCGTGGACGGCGAGCCGGTGGTCGAGCATCCCGACCCGGGCGAGGTCGTGTGGTGCGACGACGCCGGCGTGACGTGTCGCCGGTGGAACTGGCGGCAGGCCACCCGCACCCAGCTCACCGACGACGCCACCACGGCGCTGTTCATCCTCGACGCGCTGGCACCCATGGGCGACGCCGCGCTGCAGGCCGCCGGCGACGACCTGGCCGACCACCTCGCACGGCTGGGCCCCGACGTGCGCGTCACCCGCCGTCTGCTCGCCCCACCACGGGGAGCCTGAGATGCTGATCCATCCCTGGGACGCCGCCACCAGCCCGCAGGAGTGGCAGGCCTGGCTCGCCGGCACCGACCGGTTCGGGACGCTGGCGGTCAACAACCACGACCCCGACCAGGCGCCACTGGTCGTGCCGACCCACATCACCCTGTCCGGCGGGCAGCTCGTCGCGCACCTGGCACGGCCGAACCCGGTCTGGCCGCACCTGGAGGCCGCCGCCCAGGTCCGAGTCACCTTCGGGGGCGACCAGGCCTACGTCCCCGGCTACTGGCGCACGCGCCCCGACGTGCCCGCCGACCACGGCGTGCCCACCAGCTACTACACCAGCGTGCAGTTCGTCTGCCACCCGCAGGTCGTCGACGACCCGGCCGGCAAGGCCGCCATCCTCACCGCCCAACTGGCCGACCTGCAGCCCGAAGGACGGCACGCCCCCGTCGAAGTCGACGCCGGCCCCTACGCACGGATGCTTCCGGGCATCCGCGGGATCCGGTTGACCGTGCTGCGGGTCGAGGCCAAGTTCAAGTACGACGACGACAAGCCCACCCACCACCGCCACCGGGTCGCCGACCAGCTCGACCAGCGCCACCAGCACACCGACGCCGGGGCCGCCGCCCAGCAACGCCGTCGGCTCGACACCATCGGCGACTGGCGGCAGCACCGATGACCACCACCGCCACCGCCAGCGATACCGCACGGGTGCCGGCCTGGGGGCTGGCCGTGACCGCCATGCTGTCGGTCCAGCTCGGCTCGGCCCTGTCCGTCGACCTCATCGCCACCGCGGGCCCCGCCGGCACTGCCTGGCTCCGGCTGACCATGGGCGCGCTGATCTTCCTGGCCATCACCCGGCCCCCACTCCGGCAGATCCGCCGCGCCGACCTGCCCGCGCTGATCGGCCTGGGCGTGGCCACCGGGCTGGTCACCATCGGGTTCCTCGCCGCGATCGAACGCATCCCGCTGGGCACCGCGGTCGCCATCGAGTTCCTCGGTCCCCTGACCGTCGCCGCCGTCCGAAGCCCCACCCGCCGGGCCCTGGCCTGGCCCGCGCTTGCCCTGGTCGGCGTGGTCCTGCTCACCGAACCCTGGCACGGCACCGTCAACCCGGCCGGCGTCGGGTTCGCGGCCTTCGCCGCCGTCGGCTGGGCCACCTACATCCTGCTCACCCAACACATCGGGGACCGCTTCACCGGCATCACCGGACTCTCCCTGACCGTCCCCATCGCCGCCGCCACCGCGGCCATCCCCGGCATCCCGCAGGCCGCCGGCGACCTCACCCCCAGCATCCTGACCGCAGCCCTCGGGCTGGCGCTGCTGCTCCCCGTGCTGCCCTTCGCCCTGGAGATGCTGGCGCTGCGCCGCATGACTCACACCGCCTTCGGGACCCTGATGTCCCTCGAACCCGCCTTCGGGCTCCTCCTCGGCCTCCTCGTCCTGCACCAGACCCCGTCTGCGATCCAGCTCGTCGGGATCGCCACCGTGGTCAGCGCCGGAGCCGCCGCCCAACGCCACGGCCACCGCACCCCACCAGCCGCCGACACCATCCACTCCGAGCTCGACCTCATCGGCTGACACGACCCAGACCCGGACGGAAACGCCCGGTGGCGCCTCGCCCCAGCATGTGCGTGTACCGGCGGGTATGAACTGGTCGGGAACGGGCCGGGGTGCTGGTGCGTCATACGTGTG
>CAZJDU010000183.1:0-5417 GCA_964544855.1 uncultured Nocardioides sp. | reverse complement strand
AGGAGTACGTCGCCAGCAGCGGCGCCTCGTCGGTGTGGGTGTAGATGATGCTGGACTCGGTGCCCGCCATGTTCCGGCTCCTGGGTCTGGTGCGATAGCGATTGCTTGACGTCAAGATACCCGATGCTCCCGGCCCGTCCGGCAGCGCCTGCTCAGCCTGGCATCCCCACGCACCCGACGCCACCGCGAGGCGCAGCGGCCGGCTCCCGGTCGGCCCGATCCGGTGTGGTTAGAGTGAAGTCGTTCCAGGCTGTTTGACCTGGCCGATCCGAGGGAGAATCTGAGGCCATGACTGACATCGCAGGTACGCCTGATCTCGGCGCTGGGGCGGCTGACGACGCCACCACGCCTGAGGACCCCACACTCGTGCAGAAGCTCGGTGCCGAGGCGCTCGGCACCGCCATCCTGGTGTTCATCGGCTGCGGCGCGGCCGTGATGACCGGCGGCGACATCGTCGCGACCGGCCTCGCGTTCGGCATCGCCATCGTGATGATGTCCTACGCCGTCGGCCGGATCTCGGGTGGACACTTCAATCCCGCGGTCTCGCTGGGCGCGGCCCTCAGCGGCCGGCTGACCTGGAAGGACTTCGGGCTCTACACCGGGGCACAGATCGGCGGTGCCCTCGTCGGCGGGCTGCTGCTGGCCCTGACCGTGCTCGCCAGCGACATCGGCTGGGAGTTCGGAGACCCGCTCGGCAGCAACGGCTTCGGCTCCGCCGGCGGCGTCGAGCTGTTCGGCGCCCTGCTGATCGAGCTGCTGCTGACCTTCATCTTCCTCGTCGTGATCCTGGGCGTCACCGACGAGCGCACCGAGAACGCCAACTTCGCCCCGCTCGCCATCGGCCTGTCGCTGGCCGCCATCCACTTCGTGGCGATCCCGGCGACCGGCACGTCGGTCAACCCCGCCCGCTCCATCGGCGTGGCCTTCTTCTCCGGCGGGGACGCCATCGCCCAGCTGTGGCTGTTCATCGTGGCGCCCTTCCTCGGCGGCGCGATCGCCGGACTGGTCTATCCGCTGATCTTCGGCCGCGGCAGCGAGCCGGTGCCCGGGTCGGGCCTCAGCTTCGGCAGCCAGGCGCCCGCGCCGTCCGGCTTCGCGGCCGGCTACCAGCAGCAGTGGGCCGAGCAGCAGCCGCCGTTCGGTCATCACGCCCAGCCCGCCGCGGGTCAGTACGGCGCCCCGGCCGCCGACCAGGCAGCGACGGCGTACAGCACGCCGCAGACCGCGGAGATCCCCCAGCAGCCGGCGGCCCACCAGACGCCGTCACACCAGCAGCCGATCATCCAGAACGGCTGGCAGTGGGACCCGGAGGCACAGCAGTGGATCCCGGCCCAGCAGCAGCCCCCGGCGCCCGGCGGCGACCAGACGATGGCCCGCCCGCCCGAGGGGCAGTAGCCACCACCACCGTCATCGGGGCTCGTCGTACGCGACGAGCCCCGATGTCGTTCCCAGGTCCGCCACCTCCGACCACACCGGGCCGACCCCTTCGGCGAAGTACTCGACGCGGACGACCTCACCGGACGTCCGCTCGAGGACCACGAGGTCGTCGTACTGCCCGGCCGGCGCCTCGACCGTGCCGTCGACGCCCCGGACCCGCGCTCGCTCGTCGAGGCCGACGGCCCGAGCGGTCCGGAAGCCGTCACCGAAGCGCGGCTCCGCCGGCATCGCCAGGCCGGCCTCCGCGCCGGCCTCGCCCGCCTGCCACTCCCCCTCGCGACCGAACCACCACACGTTGCCGTCGCGGTCCTGGGCGTAGTAGTCGGTGATCTCGCCCGCCACCGCCGCGCGCCCCTGCTCCACCCGGAGCACGGCGGTCGTGGCGACGCCGGCCACCGTCGGACCGTCGGAGACCGTGACCAGCAGCCGGTGCCGTCCGAAGTCGTCCTCGACCCGGTAGTCCCATCGCGCTCCCTCGACGTAGGGCAGCCAGGGGTTGTCGATCGCGCCGACGAAGTCGTCCGGATCCGGCTCGGGCGTCGGGACGACCAGGCCGTCCACGCCCGTCGGCGGGCTGGGGGCCGAGGCCGAGCCGCAGCCCGCGACCCCGAGCACGACGGCGGTGAGGAGCGCGGCGGCCGCGCCGCGTCGTACCAGCGTGGACGTCATGACGGTCATGATCTCGTACCGCCGACCGGATGAGGCACCCGGTGCGGCGCGCTGCTAGCGTCACCAGCGACTCGACTCACTGCGGAGACAGAAGGAGTTCTCGTGAGCGACACGCCCCTCAAGGTGGCCGTGACCGGAGCCGCCGGTCAGATCGGCTACAGCCTGCTCTTCCGTCTGGCCAGCGGCGCGCTGACCGGCGACCGCCCCATCGAGCTGCGGCTGCTGGAGATCACTCCGGCGCTCAAGGCGCTCGAGGGCGTGGTGATGGAGCTCGACGACTGCGCCTTCCCCGGACTGGCCGGAGTCGAGATCGGCGACGACGCCGAGAAGGTCTTCGACGGCATCAACCTCGCGCTCCTCGTCGGCGCCCGCCCGCGCGGCCCGGGCATGGAGCGCGGCGACCTCCTCGAGGCCAACGGCGCGATCTTCACCGCGCAGGGCAAGGCGCTCAACCAGGTCGCGGCCGACGACGTGCGCATCGGTGTCACCGGCAACCCGGCCAACACCAACGCGCTCATCGCGATGTCGAACGCGCCGGACATCCCGGCCGAGCGATTCTCGGCACTGACCCGCCTCGACCACAACCGGGCGATCTCGCAGCTCGCGACCAAGACCGGCGCGCCCGTCACCGACATCCGGCACATGACGATCTGGGGCAACCACTCGGCGACCCAGTACCCCGATCTCTTCCACGCCGAGGTGGCCGGGCGGAACGCCGCCGAGGTCGTGGGCGACCAGGCCTGGATCGAGAACGACTTCATCCCCACCGTCGCCAAGCGCGGCGCGGCGATCATCGACGCCCGGGGCTCGTCCTCCGCCGCCTCCGCGGCCTCCGCCACGATCGACGCCGCCCGCGACTGGCTGTACGGCTCGGCCGAGGGCGACTGGGTGTCGATGGCGGTCCGCTCCGACGGCTCCTACGGCGTGCCGGAGGGCCTCGTCTCCTCGTTCCCCGTCACCACGCGGGGCGGCGCCTGGGAGATCGTCCAGGGGCTCGAGATCGACGACTTCTCCCGTGGCCGGATCGACGCCTCGGTCGCCGAGCTCGCCGAGGAGCGGTCCACGGTCCAGGAGCTCGGCCTGATCTGACCGCAGCAGACGCAGCAGCCGACGGGGCCGCACCGCGACGAGCGGGTGCGGCCCCGTTGCGCGTGCGACGAGCTCCTCGCTACGGCAGCTGCGGCTGCTCCGGGATGCTGGCTGCGAGCACCAGCAGGGCGACGCCGGTGACCGCCACCACGACCACGTCCACGGAGCGTCGACGTACGGCGAGCATGCCGGCCTCCCGCTCGGGGAGCACCAGTCGCAGCGCGGAGAACCCCAGCAGTGCCCCGGCGATCACCCGCACGCCGAGACGCCAGTCGTCGACGACCGTGATGCCGATCCCCACCAGGGTGCCCAACAGCACCACGAGGTAGCAGACGCCACCGATCGTCGAGGGGTGGCGCCGGGTGGGGGGCGCCTCGTCATCCTGCTCGTTCAGCGTCGAGCTCCTAGGACCGTGCGGCAGCAACCCGCTGCTCCGCGATCGACACCACGTTGGCCAGGAGCATGGCGCGCGTCATCGGACCGACCCCGCCGGGGTTCGGCGACACCCACGCGGCGGTCTCCCACACGTCCTCGGCCACGTCTCCGGCGATCTTGCCGTCGACCCGGGACACGCCGACGTCGAGCACGGCCGCGCCGGGCTTGACCATGTCGGCGCCGATGATGCCGGGCATGCCGGCGGCCGCCACCACGATGTCGGCGTTGCGCACGTGAGCGGCGAGGTCGCGGGTGCCGGTGTGGCAGAGCGTGACGGTGGCGTTCTCGCTGCGACGAGTCAGCAGCAGGCCGAGCGGCCGGCCGACGGTGATGCCACGACCCACCACGACGACCTCGGCACCCGCGATCGGCACCTGGTGCCGCCGCAGCAGCTCGACGATGCCGTACGGCGTGCACGGCAGCGGGGCCTCGTGCCCGAGCACGAGCCAGCCCAGGTTGGTCGGATGGAGGCCGTCGGCGTCCTTCGCCGGGTCGATGAGTCCGAGCACCCGGTTCTCGTCACGCCCCTTCGGCAGCGGCAGCTGCACGATGTAGCCGGTGCAGGCGGGGTCGGCGTTGAGATCGGCGACGGCCTGCTCGATCTCGTCCTGGGTGGCCGTCTCGGGCAGGTCGACCCGGAGCGAGGCGATACCGACCTCGGCGCAGTCCTTGTGCTTGCCGTTGACATACCACCGAGAGCCCGGGTCGTCGCCCACCAGCACGGTCCCGAGACCCGGGGTGACACCCTGCTCGGCCAGCTTCTCGATGCGGACCTTCAGCTCATCCTTGATGGCGGCGGCAGTGGCGGTGCCGTCGAGCTTCTGTGCTGTCACGTGATGCATCCTGTCCTAGAGCTGTCGTCTCGAAGTTACCGGGTCTCGACGCGCGCGTCGCGACGTCGCTCCTCAGTCGCGGCGCTTGGACCTGCCCATGGCACGCCCCGGCTGACGCCGCGGCTCAATGGGCGAAGTGACGGGTGCCGGTGACGTACATGGTCACGCCGGCAGCGCGGCAGGCCTCGATCGTCTCCTCGTCGCGGACCGATCCCCCGGGCTGCACGATCGCGCGTACACCGGCGTCGAGCAGGATCTGCGGGCCGTCGGCGAACGGGAAGAAGGCATCCGAGGCGGCGACCGAACCGGCTGCCCGCTCCCCCGCGCGCTCCACGGCCAGCTTGCAGGAGTCGACGCGGTTGACCTGCCCCATGCCGATGCCGACCGACGAGCCGTCGGAGGCCAGCAGGATCGCGTTGGACTTCGCGGCCCGCACGGCGCGCCAGGCGAACGCCAGGTCGGCCAGCGTCTGCTCGTCCGCGGCCTCGCCCGTGGCGAGAGCCCAGGTCGACGGGTCGTCACCCTCGGCCTGGAAGCGGTCGGTGTGCTGCATCAGCAGCCCGCCGCTGACCGGCCTGGTCTCGACGCCACCGGCTGCGAGCGGCTCGGCCACCAGGATCCGGATGTTCTTCTTGCCCTGCAGGATCGCCACGGCACCGTCGTCGTACGCCGGCGCGACGATCACCTCGGTGAAGATCTCGGCGACCTGCTCGGCCATCGCGACCGACACCGCGGTGTTGGTGGCGATCACGCCACCGAAGGCCGAGACGGGGTCGCACTCGTGCGCCTTGCGGTGCGCCTCGGCGACGTCGGCGCCGACCGCGATGCCGCACGGGTTGGCGTGCTTGATGATCGCGACCGTCGGCGCATCCCCGTGGTCGTAGGCCGCCCGGCGCGCGGCGTCGGTGTCGACGTAGTTGTTGTAGGACATCTCCTTGCCGTGCAGCTGCTCGG
>CAZJDU010000182.1:0-5479 GCA_964544855.1 uncultured Nocardioides sp. | reverse complement strand
GTCCACCAGAGGCCACCGACGGTCGGTCCCGAGCCGGCGACGGCGCGTGGTTTCGAGGCTCGCAGGCTCGCACCTCGACCACCGTGGGCAGTCGTCCACCGTGGGTCGCCGTACCTAATTCGGAGGGCACCGAAAGAACCTCTGGCGCGCGGCTTGATCGCGGGTTTAGCGTGTCCGCAGATCCGTCAACACCGGCGGGCGGCCACCTTCCCACGGGAGGTCGCGAGATGCACCTGCTCATCGCTGACCGACTCCCCGAGCAGACCCTGCTCGAGCTCGAGGAACGCGGACACACGTGCGCTTTCGCTCCGACACTGACCGCCGACGAGCTCCCCGCCGAGATCCCCGGCCACGACGCCCTCGTCGTGCGGAGCACGAAGGTCACCAGCGCCGTCTTCGAGACCGCCGACCGGCTCGCTCTCGTCATCCGGGCCGGCGCCGGCACCAACACGATCGACACCGACGCCGCCGCCGAGCGCGGGGTCCTCGTCTCCAACGTGCCCGGCCGCAACGCCACCGCCGTCGCCGAGCTCACCATGGGCCTGCTGCTCGCGATCGACCGCCGCATCCCCGACAACGTGGCCGACCTGCGCAACGGTCACTGGGACAAGGCCCGCTACAGCAAGGCCGACGGGCTGCACGGCAGGACGATGGGCATCATCGGTCTCGGGTCCATCGGCCTGGCCGTGGCCCAGCGGGCGCGCGCCTTCGGCATCCACCTCAGGGCCGTCGCCAAGCCCGGCCGTCCGGCGTACGTCGTCTCCCGGGCCGACGAGCTGGGCATCCGGATGGTCGACTCGCTGGCCGACCTGCTCGCCACCTCCGACATCCTCACCCTCCACGTGCCGGCCGGCGAGGACACCCGGCAGCTCGTCGACGCCGACTTCCTGGACCGGATGCGCGACGGTGCGATCCTGCTCAACACCTCCCGCGGCGACGTCGTCGACGAGACCGCCCTGCTCGCGGCGCTCGACGCCGGCACCGTCCGTGCCGGGCTCGACGTCTTCGCCGACGAGCCCGGGTCCGGCGAGAGCACCTGGGACTCACCGCTCGGCCAGCACCCGGACGTCGTCGCCACCCACCACATCGGCGCCTCGACCGAGCAGGCCCAGCAGGCGATCGCGCAGGGCGTGATCGAGATCGTCGACGCCTTCGTCGCCGGCGACGCCCGCGACTGCGTCAACCTGCACCCCAGTCGGCTCGGGTCGGTCACGCTGACGGTCCGTCATCTCGACCAGGTCGGCGTGCTCTCCACGATCCTGCACGAGCTCAGCGCGGCCGGCCTCAACGTCGAGCACATGGAGAACCGGGTCTTCCGCGGCGGTCACGCGGCCGTCGCCTCCATCGACGTCGCGGGCGAGACGACGCCCGCGCTGATGGCGACCCTCCGCGCGATCCCGGGGGTGCTCGGCGTCGCCGAGGCGATGCTCCCCGACGACGCCGGAGGTCGACGATGAGTGTCGTCCGCGCCGTTCCGGCGCGGGTCGTCCACCCCGACTGGGTCGCGCAGGCGGTCACGCCGATGCGGGACTCGCTCGACGAGCCCAACGCAGCCGACCGGCAGCGCACCGTCGACCCCGCGGCGTACGACGCTGCCGGGCCCGCGCTCTACGTCTACCGCCAGTGTCACGACGGGGTCACCTCCACCGGACTGGTGTGCGAGGTGGGCATCCATGCCTTCCTCGACGGTCGGGTCCGCGCCCACGAGGCCGTGCATCCCGGGCGGGTGGAGGCACTGGTGCGGCACTACGCGACGACACGCGACCGCCCGACGCTGGTCTCGCTGTTCCACCACGCCGGGCCGGCCTACCTCCGGACGCTCGAGACGGCCACGCAGAGCCGACCGATCCTGGACTTCCCCGGGCCGGACGGTCACCAGCAGACCGTCTGGCGCATCGACGACCCTCCGACTGCGGCCGCCGTCACCGACGAGCTCGCCACCGGCGACCACTACATCGCCGACGGGCACCATCGGGTGATGGCGGCGCTCGAGGAGTGGCGGCTGCGCGGCAAGCCCGAGGGGGCGGGGCTGCTCTGCCTGGTCCATCCGGCCGACGGACTGCGGCTCTCGTCGTTCCACCGCCGGCTGACCGGCCCGGTCGACCGGACGGTCCTCTTCGGCCTGCTGGCCCGCGACTTCGAGGTCCGTGCGGCCGAGGCACGACCGGTCCCGGCGCCCGGGGAGTTGGGGTTGTACGTCGACGGCCGCTGGTACGACGTGCGCTACGCGGGGCATCGTCCCGGCGGTCGCTACGGCCTCGACGTGGCCATCCTCCAGGCGCAGGTCGTCGAGCCGCTGGGCCGGCCCGGGCTGTGGCACCCGGTCGAGGTCGCGCCCGCGCGGACCCCGGTCGACGAGCTGACGCAGCGATGCGACCACGACCGCGGCGCACTCTTCACCCTGGCCCCACCGCCGCTCGAGGTCGTCACCCGGCTGGCCGACTCCGGCGTGGTCATGCCGGCGAAGACGACGTACTTCGAGCCGAAGCCCTGCGCCGGGATCTTCGTGCGGCCCTGACGGGCCGTTGCTCCTAGCGCACGTCGGCGGCCGGGCGGACGGCGTGCCGTACGTCGTGCTGCCGCGACGCCTGGAGCGTCGCGAGCGGCAGCAGGAACCAGTGCCGTGCGACGCACCGGATCTTGGCGTGCTCGACCGGGCCGTCGGTGCTCTCCATCACCGCGCGCCACTCCACCTCGGCGGGCAGTCCGCACGCGGGGCAGGTGGTGGTGTCCATGCCACCAAGAGTCCGTGGCGGATGTGTCGGATACGTGTCACTGCTGTTGCACGGAGCCGCGGAGCGATGTGATCTGGCTCGCTCAGGGTCCTTCGCCGGCCGTGACCTGTTGCGCGAGGTACTGCTGCACGCCGATCCGCTCGATCGCGTCGAGCTGGCTCTCGAACCAGTCGGCGTGCTGCTCCTCGTCGCGCACCATGTCCTCGAAGACGTCCGCGGTGCCGTGGTCGCCGAGGTCGTGGCACTCCTTGGCCCCGGCGTTGAACTGCGCGACGGCCGCCTTCTCGCTCTCGTAGGCCAACCGGAGCATCTCCTCGGCCGACTCACCCACGGTGATCGGGTTGAGCTTCTGCACGTTGGGGTGACCGTCGTACATCAGGATCCGGTTGATGAGCTCGTCCGCGTCCTTCATCTCGTCGATCGACAGGTCGTAGAAGACCTTCCCGAGCTTGCCGAAGCCCCAGTTGTCAAGGGTGCGGGCGTGGAGGAAGTAGGTGTTGGTGACGGTGAGCTCGAAGGTGAGCGCATCGTTGAGAAGCTCGACCACACGTGGGCTGACTGGCTGCACCGGGCACCTCCGGAAGTGAGTGGGTGCCCCGATGCTGGCACAGGCCACCCGACCTAAGGCCAGACTCAGCTGGCGGCGCCGTCGGCCTCGAGGACCTGGGCCTCGTCGCGGTGGTGCTCGCAGACGAGTCGCTTCACCGTGAAGATGCACGAGCCGCAGTCGCGTGCCGCGCCGGTCTGCCGGCAGACGGCCGCGACCGTGCGCGCACCGTCGGCGACGGCGGCCTCGACCGCACGGTCGCTCACGACCTGGCACTGGCAGACGATCACGGCAGACTCCGGACTTCGATCAGGCTCACCTATCAAGGTTCAGGGTAGCCTAACCTCCGGCGATCGGAAAGCGTGACCGCGGTCACAGCCCCCGCAGGCGCAGCACCACCCCGGCGTGGTCGGAGGGCCACAGTCCGGTCGCCGGGTCGCGGTCGTCGACCGTCGCGCCGGTGGTGGTGCCGCGGTCGACGGCGAGCGGGTCGCCGGTCGCCGTACGACCGAAGACCATGTCGATGCGGTGGTCGAAGCCGGCGGCCGTCGGGTCGTCCACCGTCTCCGAGAGCCCCGCGGTCCACCCCTCCTCGGCCGGCGCGTGGCGCAGCCACTCGTCGGTGAAGGTCTGCGTGATCAGCTCGTACGGCGCGCTGTGGGGCAGCGTGTCGCCGATGCCGGTCTTGACGCTGTGGTTCAACGGGTCGGAGTTGCAGTCGCAGACGAACACCGTGGAGCGGTCCTCGGCCGGGGCCGCGCCGAGCAGCTCGGCGGCCTGGGCGTAGGCGAGGTCGGAGCTCACCGACTCCAGGTGGGTGTTGACGAAGCGGAACGACGTACCGCCGCTGCGGACGTCGACCCACTGGAAGCCGCGGTCGAACTCCATCGGCACCCCGGCGACCGGCACGACGAGGTTGGTGGCGAAGACCTGGTCGTGGGTGGCGGTGACGTGGACGCCGGCGTCGGCACGGAGCAGGATCACGTCGCGCATCGTGAGGCGTACGTCGCGCGCGTCCGGCGAGCCGGTGCCGGTGAAGCTGGGCGCCTCCACGTCGGCGCGTTCTCCGACGACGACGGCGTCGTAGGACTCGCCGCGCGCCTCGAGCGCGTCGAGCAGGATCTGCAGGAAGTCGTCGTCGGTCACCGTCGCGTTGGGGACGCCCACCTGGTCGAGCTGGAGCGGGCCGTGGCGCCACCACGCCACCTCCTGCAGCCCGACCAGCGACGGCCGGGTCGCGACGATCTCGTCGGCCAGCAGCCCGGCCCGCACCGGGAAGTTCGTCTGGTCGACGATCGCCCGCGACACGTGGGTCGCGTTGGCCAGCGCGACGAGCACCTCCTGCGGCGTGCCGCCGGCCGCCTCGGCCGCGAGGGCCGCGTTGATCGGGCGGTTGATGTTCGCCCCGAGGTAGAGGTTGCGCGTCATCACCGTCTGCGGCTTGCCGGGCCGTTCCTCGGGTGGAGCCGCGGCGGCGCTGCCCGAGCCGGCGAGGGCCAGGACCATCAGCACCACTGCTCCGAGGGGCAGGACGAGGACACGGAGGCGCGACGTCGTTGTCAGCATCCTCGGATCCTGGCCCGCGCCTGACCCGGTGTCCACCCCCAGATCGGGGAAGGAGGTGCGCGGGGCCTCGATGTCGCCCTGGCGGCGTACGGTCGGCAGCATGACTCCAGCAGAGCTGCTGACAGACGGCTTCGACCGCGTGCTCGAGGAGACCGAGGCGGTGCTCGACGGCCTCGACGCCGACGCCCTGACCCATCGGGTCGGTCCCGACGCCACCACCATCGCCTGGCTGGTCTGGCATCTCACCCGGGTGCAGGACGACCACATCGCCGACGTCGCGGGCCTCGAGCAGGTCTGGACGACGCACGGGTACGCCGAGCGCTTCGGGCTGCCGCTGCCGGTGCCCGACACCGGCTTCGGCCACTCCAGCGAGCAGGTCGCGCTGGTGCGCGCCCCGGCGTCGCTGCTGCTGGCCTACTACCGCGCCACCCACGCCCAGACGCTCGACTACCTGCGGACCCTGGGCGAGGCCGACCTCGACCGTGTCATCGACACCCGGTGGGACCCGCCGGTCACGCTCGGGGTGCGCCTGATGAGCGTGATGAACGACGACACCCAGCACATCGGCCAGGCGGCGTACGTCCGCGGTCTGCTCGCCGCCTGACGGTCACTCCGCGGCCGTCAGGCCGCG
>CAZJDU010000181.1:0-5496 GCA_964544855.1 uncultured Nocardioides sp. | reverse complement strand
GCATCGGCGTCATCGTGCAGACGGTCATCGTGCCGGTGCGGAAGTTGGCGCGGGTCGGGCGGCCCTCCAGCCGGTCGCCCAGCATCGCCCGCACGTCGGGCAGCCGCAGCTGGGTCTCGCGATCGGCCCCCTCGGCCACCTGGCCGAGGACGCGCTGCACCTGGCCGAGCTGCCACTGCTCGGTGGCGGGCAGCGCGGTGAGCGCGGTGATGCCGTCGTGGAGGGTGCGCACCCAGTGGTCCAGCGGGTGGGCGCCGGTGAGCCGGTCGGTGACGTCGCGGAGCCGGTGGACGAGCTCGGTGAGCCGGCCCACCAGCTCGACCTCCCCGGAGCCGACGTCGTCCAGCGGCAGCGTCCGGTCGAGCCACGCGCCGGTGTCGGCCGACATCGCCACCCCGGCGAGCATCCGGTCGAGACCGAACTGCCAGGTGTTGGCGACGTAGGCCTCCAGGTCGTAGTCGGCGCGGTGCTCGGCGTCGAAACCCCAGCGGATGCCGGCCTCGACCGCCCACTCCGCCAGCAGCTGCAGGTCGTCGTCGCGGAACCCGAAGCGCCGGCGGACCGGCTCGGTGTGCGCGAGGTCGAGCACGTCGCCGACACCGGCGCGGCCGCCCGCGAGGTCGAGCAGCCGGACCGCGGTCGCGAGCAGCGGGTTGGTGCGGTCGAGCGCCCGGTCGGCGAGGGTGAGCCGGAGCCCGTGCGCGGGATGCCCGTCGTCGCCGACGACCTCGCCCAGGCCGAAGCCGGCCGCCAGCAGCGGGGCGAAGGTCTCGATGTCGGGACACATCACCAGCACGTCGCGCGGCTCGAGGTCCGGGTCGTCGGCGAAGAGGCCCAGCAGCGCCTCGCGCAGCACCTCGACCTGACGGGCCGGGCCGTGGCACGCGTGGACCTGCACGGAGCGGTCGCGCGGGTCGAGGGTCCGCGTCGCCGGATCGCCGACCGTGTTGTCGCGGAGGTCGTGCTGCAGCCACCCGAGGAGCGTGTCGGCGGTGGTCGAGGTGCGAGCGCCAGCGTGCCTCGACACCACCGGCTCATCGACGTACTCGACCGTGGCGAGGGTGCGCTGCAGCTCGCGGGTGTCGCGGCCGAGCGAGGCCAGCAGCGGGTGCGCGACCACCTCGTGCGAGCGGTCGTCAGCCCGGGCGACCGGGCCACCGGCGCCGAGCAACGCCTCCCACAGCGCCGGCGACGGGTGCGGCAGCCACAGGTGCACCTCGCGGCCCGTCGCCAACGCCTCGATGGTCTCGAGCTCGCTGGCGGCGAGCCGGGTGTGGCCGAAGAACGAGACCCGCTCGGGCAGCACCGTCCACGCCGGGCCGTCGCGGAGGCGTCGTACGGCGGCGGCACGGCGCTCGACCGGATCAGTGCCGCCCATCGCCGTCACCAGGCGGCGCCACAGCTCGGGCTGCCAGGCCAGGTCGTCGGGGACCGGTCGGCCGTGGCCGTCGCCGGAACCGCCCGCGGTCCAGTCGGCGACCAGCCCCGGCCGCTGCACGGCGTACGACGCGAACAGCCGCGCCAACCGTCGCGCGGTGGCGAACCGTCGGCCGCGCCGGAGGTCGGCCTCCTCGCCGCTGTCACCGTGGCCGAGGTGACGCGCCAACGTGGCGGCCCACGGCTCGTCGAGCGAGGCGTCGATGACGGCCAGCAGCGACCAGGTCAGCGCGTCGGACGCCCACGGGTCGTCGTCCTCGAGCCCGAGCAGCTCGCCCGTCACCGACCGCGGGCTGCGGAAGTCGACCCCGGCGCAGATGCCGTCGCCGCGCCCGCCCAGCACGCCCAGCCGATGGGAGAGCCGCTGCGAGAGCCAGCGCTCCACCCCCTTGGCCGGCACCACGACCACCTCGGTGGCGAACGGGTCGGCCAGCGGCTGCGTCAGCAGCTCGCCGAGGGCGTCGGCGAGCTGGTCGGTCCGCGTGGCGCGGTGGAGATGGAGAGTCATCGCGGGGCGTCACCTTAGTGGGGACGGCCGACAGGTGGGCTGCAGGAAACCCCGGTCGACCGGGGATCCCTGACGTTGTCAGGCATGGCAACGCCGGACAAGATCAGCGACAACCGGACAACCCTCGGCGCCATCAGTCACGGTCGTGATGCCAGGGGACCTCGTCGTCGGCCTCGTCGATCTCCCCCTCGAGCGCCGCCACCGCCTCGGGCTTGCCGTAGAAACGGCGGTAGGAGTAGACGATGAGGACGCCGGCGATGAACCCTGAGACGACCTGGGTGACCCCGGTCCAGATGCCGCCGGGCAACCACCAGAAGTCACCCAGGGTCCACCACCCCGGGGGGTCGGGGCTGGCGATCCAGAGCACGCCGCAGGCGACGAGCACGACGGCGAGGGTCGATGACATCGCGATCCGCGGCCAGGTCTCGACCCCTTCGGCCGCCCCGCGCAACGCCCGCAGCCGCACCGGGTCCACCCAGCGCTCCGCCCAGGTGTACTGCCGGGACAGCACCGCCAGACCGCCGAACATCAGCAGCAGCCCCGGCCCCGGCAGGAACAGCGCCGCGATGCCCGCGAGCAGCATCACCCAGCCGACGATCTCCAGGACGAGTCGCTTGGCGGCGCCGCCGCCCGGCACGTTCATGCCCCTGAGCCTCCCAGACACCGCCAACCCCGCGCGCCACGCCCGGCCCGGCCGAAGCTAGCGCCAGCGCTGCGAGGGTCTCGCCCGCCGGCCGATGCGTTCGTCGAGCTCGGCCAGCTCCGTCATCACGTCGCTGGCGACCCAGACCCGGTTGCGCGCCCCGCCGGTGACCTCGCGCAGCACCCCGGCCGACATCAGGCGTTCGAGAGCCTCGTAGGTGCGGGGGGCCGCCGACCCGGTGATCTCCCGCGCGATCTGCGCGTTGAGGATCGGCGTCGCGACGAGGCCCTCGATCAGTCGGGCCGCGGAGGAGCCGGCTCGAGGCTTGGCGAGGTCGCGCCACGCCTGCGGCATCTCACCGAGGCGTTGCGCCGACACGGCCGCCTCGCTCGTCGCCGTCGCCGCCGCGTCGCTCAGGTAGGCCACCAGGACGTCGGCGTCGCCACGCCGGTAGGCGCCGAGCGCCTCGAAGTACGCGTCGACGTCGCCGAGCATCGTGGCTGCCATCGGTACGACGACCCGGCGGGTCACCCCGCGCCGGCGCAGCACCACCGCGATCAGCCCACGCCCGATGCGACCGTTGCCGTCGGTGAACGGGTGGATCGCCTCGAACTGGCCGTGCGCGAGCGCGGCCTGGGCGAGCGGCGACAGGTCGTCCCGGTTCATGAAGTCGACCAGGTCGCTCATCAGGCCCGCGACCTCGGTCGGCGGTGGTGGCACGTGCACAGCGTCGCGAGGACTGAAGTCACTGCCACCGATCCAGTTCTGCACGTCGCGGTAGCGGCCGGCGTACCGCCCCTCGAGCGGATCGCCGTCGAGCAGCGCGTGGTGGGCGGCCAGGATGCTGGTCTCGCCGACCGGCTGGCCGGGCAGCTGCCGCTGGATGAGCGCGGTCATCGCCGTGCTGGCCGCGACGGTGCTCACCGCGGCGCGGGAGGCCTGCTCCGCCACGGAGGCACGCGCGACGTCGTCGAGCTCGGCCGTGATGTGCTCGATCCGCGATGACGCCACGGACTCCGAGCGCACCAGGAACGACGACAGACCCACCAGGTGGGCGCCGTACTGTGCGTCCAGACGCGTGATCGCGGCCTCGACCTCGCGGCACTGCTCGGCCAGGTCGGCACCGAGATCGACCGGCACGTGCGCGATCGCCGGCGGCACCTCGGCGACGATCGACCGGAGCATCCGGTCCTGCCGGTTGGGGCGGCGCCCGTCGGCCCCGTGCTGGTCGGGGTTCGTCCGCCACGACAGCTCGCGATGCTCGGCGGCGGGCCAGTCGCCACCGGGCCGGACAGGTGCCATGTCGCCTCAGATCCGTCATCACGGGGAGTTGTCGTTACGTTTGACCTTACAACCGTAACTAAGCGACCGCCAGCTTCCGGTTATCCGCCATACCTCTCCAGATACTCCCGTACGTCGTCCTCGGCCCGGCCGTGCTCGACCGCGATCCGCGCCCACCGCACCGCCATCGTGTGGAACCGCAGCGGGTTGTAGACGTCCTCCTCGCCGGAGAAGAGCCCGTCGCCGGCGTAGGTCATGATCGTGATGTTCGGCTCCTCGAGCATCGTGCCGTCGCCGGGGTCGGGCATCGGGTTGCGCACCTCGCACACCAGCCGCCCCGCGTCGGCGTCGACGACCTGCCAGCCCAGCGGGAAGCCGGTCATCACCCGCCCCGGGTAGGACGTCATCGTCCGCACCACCCACGCCCGGATCTCCTCCCGGCCGTGGAAGGTGCCCATGGCGTGCTCGACGTACGTCGCGTCGGGGGTGAACAGGTCGGCGTACCCCGACCAGTCGCCCGTCGCGACGAACCCCGCGACCTGCTCGTGGAACGCGGCGTACGCCTCGGTGATCTCGGTGGCGGTGAACGACACGCCCCGATCCAAGCAGGGTTGCGAGGTCGGCGCCGTACTGCATAATCTCTAGTTGTTCACTAGGTTTAGGTTATTCACCTATCTTGCACTACTGAAATCGGAGACGACGGACGATGCGACAGCTGCTGGTACTCGGATTCGTGGGCCTGCTGGCCCAGCTGGTCGACGGCTCGCTCGGCATGGCCTACGGCGTCACGTCGTCCACGCTGCTGCTGGCGGTGGGGGTGGCGCCGGCGGCGGCGTCGGCCGCGGTGCACTTCTCCGAGATCGGCACCTCCTTGGTCTCGGGCATCTCGCACCACCGGCTCGGCAACGTCGACTGGCGCACGGTCGGGATCCTGGCCGGCCCGGGCTTCGTCGGCGCGTTCGTCGGCGCGACCTTCCTGGCGAGCCTCGACGCCGCCACCGCGAAGCCGTGGGTGGCGGGCATCCTGCTGGCGCTCGGCTGCTACGTCATCTGGCGTTTCCTCGCACTGGGCGGTCGGCGGCCCACCTTCCGCGCCCGGCCGTCGATCCGGTTCCTCGCGCCGATCGGCCTGGCCGGCGGCACGCTCGACGCCATCGGTGGCGGCGGGTGGGGGCCGGTCGGCACCACGACGCTGCTCTCCTCGGGCAGGCTCGAGCCGCGCAAGGTCGTCGGCTCGATCGACACCTCCGAGCTCGTGGTGGCCGTCGGCGGCTCGCTCGGCTTCCTCGTCGCGCTGACGCACTCCGACATCCCGTGGGACTACGCACTCGCACTGCTCGCCGGAGGCGTGGTGGCCGCCCCGATCGCCGCCTGGCTGGTGCGCCGGCTGGCCGCCCGCGTGCTCGGCGTCGCCGCGGGTGGCCTGATCGTGCTCACCAACACCCGGACGATCGCGGAGTCGCTCGGTGCCGGCGGGCTCACCGTCGCGGCGCTCGCCTCGGTGATCGCGGTGCTGTGGCTCACCGGGATCGGCTGGGCCGTCCGCCAGGAGCGCCGGACTCGCGCCGATGACGCGGACGCCACGCTCGTCGGCTGAGAGGGGAGCCGACAACTACGCTCGCCCTCA
>CAZJDU010000180.1:4605-5672 GCA_964544855.1 uncultured Nocardioides sp. | reverse complement strand
AGGAACTCCGAGCTCACCACCTCGGTCGGCAGGTTGAGCGTGCCGTACTCGCGGGGGCTGCCGCCCTTCGCACCGCGGCCGTCGTAGGCGAGCAGCTCGGCGGGCCAGATCTGGCTGTGGAAGACGATGTTGTCCTTGCCCATGAAGTAGTAGGACAGCGCCTCGGCGTCGTTCCACCACTCCCGCCAGCGGTCCGGGTCACCGGTGCGGCGCGCCCACTCGATCGACGCCGACAGGTAGCCGATCACCGCGTCGAACCACACGTAGAGCTTCTTGCTGGGGTTGTCGCGCCAGCCCTCCAGCGGGACCGCGATGCCCCAGTCGATGTCGCGGGTCATCGCCCGCGGGCGGATCTCCTCGAGGATGTTCTTGGAGAACCGGATCACGTTGGGCCGCCACAGCCCGGTGGCCTCCCGCTCGTCCAGCCACTCCCCCAGCGCGTCCGCGAGCGCCGGCAGGTCGAGGAAGAAGTGCTGGGTCTCGACGAACTCCGGAGTCTCGCCGTTGATGCGGCTCACCGGGTCCTTCAGATCCTGCGGGTCGAGCTGGTTGCCGCAGTTGTCGCACTGGTCGCCGCGCGCGCCGTCGTACCCGCAGATCGGGCAGGTGCCCTCGATGTAGCGGTCCGGCAGCGTGCGCCCGGTCGACGGCGAGATCGCGCCGTACGTCGTCTCCTCGAGGAAGTAGCCGTTCTCGTAGACCCCGAGGAAGAGCTCCTGGACCACCGCGTGGTGGTTGCGCGTCGTGGTGCGGGTGTAGAGGTCGTAGCTCAGCCCGAGGCTGACCAGGTCCTCGGCGATCAGCCGATGGTTCTTGTCGGCCAGCTCCTGCGGGGTCATGCCCGCCTCGTCGGCGGCGATCAGGATCGGCGTGCCGTGCTCGTCGGAGCCGGACACCATCAGCACGTCGTTGCCGGCCATCCGCTGGTACCTGCTGAAGACGTCGGAGGGCACGCCGAACCCGGCGACGTGGCCGATGTGGCGCGGGCCGTTCGCGTACGGCCAGGCGACGGCGGACAAGACCTTGCTCATGGGGGCGATCCTAGATGGGTGACTGCGGATGGGTGG
>CAZJDU010000180.1:0-4505 GCA_964544855.1 uncultured Nocardioides sp. | reverse complement strand
GGCTCGCACGCTCGCACCTCAACCACCGTCGGGCAGCTCGGACCTCGACCACCGTGGGGGACGGTCAGACCGAGCGGCCCGCGAACGCCGCGAGCGCGTCGTAGGGACCCGCGTCCGACGGGGCGGGCTGCTCCGGCCCGAAGGCCGGGCCGCGCATGTCCGGCTGCATCGCCCCGCGCATGAAGGAGTGTCCGGTCTCGGCGACCTCGGGGTCGAGACGGTCGACGGCGAAACCGATCGCACGGGCGAGGTCCCAGGTGTGCACGGCGAGCTCGGCCACCTGCCACTCCGGCGCGGTGGCGGGCGACCTGCCGTCCCGGTCGAGCTCGTGCCAGGCGTGGATCAGGTCGTCGGCGTGGTTGCGGAACTCCGCCGCCCATCCGCTGCTGACGTGCGGCGGTGGCGACGACCGGTCCGGCTGCTCACCTCGCATCATCGCCAGGAACTGCGACGGCGTGGCGACCAGGTGGTCGACCAGTGCCGCGACGTCCCAGTCGGTGCACGGCGTGGGATCGCCGAGCTGCTCCGGATGGACGTGGTCGAGCACGTCACCGGCCTGGTCGAGCGCGCGCCCCAGGACGCGGACACCGGTGATGGTGACATCGTCGCTCATGGCTCCACGGTAGGCCGGTTCGTGGCTCGTCACCAGGGTCCGCCCGACGAGTCTCGACGCGCTGCCGCGACCTCGCGAGCTCGGTCGCGGCGCTTGCTCGACCTCGCTGAGCCACGCCGAGCGCTCGTGCCTCGCGCTCGGCCGCTCAGTGGAAGTCCAGCTCGCCGGTGCGGGTGCGCTTGAGCTCGTAGAAGTACGGGAACTCCGCGACCGCGACGGCGCCGTCCCAGAGCCGCCCGGCCTGCTCGCCGCGCGGGATCTTCGACAGCACGGGCCCGAAGAACGCGGAGCCGTTGACCGCGATGGTCGGCGTGCCGACGTCGTCGCCGACCTGGTCCATGCCCTCGTGGTGGGACTTGGCGACGGCGGCGTCGTACGCCGTGTCGTCGAGCGCGTCGATGAGCTCCGGCTCGAGACCCGCCTCGGCCAGCGCCTCGGCGACCAGGCCGCGGCCCGCGTCCGGCTCCTCGTGAAGCCGGCGGCCGTCCAGATGGATCCGCTGGCCGAGCGCGGTATAGAGCGGGAGCAGGACGCCGTCGCCGTGCCGCTCCGCGGCCGCGATGAGGACCCGCACGGGACCCCACGCGGGTGCGAGCAGATCGCGGTAGTCCTGCGGGATGTCCTTGTGCTGGTTGAGGTAGGCCAGGCTCATCACGTGCCAGTCGACCTCGATGTCGCGCACCTGCTCCACCTCGAGGATCCACCGTGAGGTGATCCACGCGAAGGGGCAGAGCGGGTCGAACCAGAAATCGGCGCGGTCCTTGACCGGGGCGGCAGTCTCCATGTGAGGCGGCAACACCGCGCGACTCCGGCGCATTCCCGCTGCGTGTTTCGCATCAGTAGCGGATGCGGACCTTGACCTTCTCGCGGTCGCCCCGGATGAGCGGGGTCGGCCGGAACTTGGCACGAGCCCACCACTGGCCACGGTCGAGGAGGTGGAACACCTCGCGCGCCCTGCCGTCCCGGATCCGCACGGTGCGGTCGCGACCCATCAGCCCGACGAAGAGCCGGCCACTCACGTTGTCCACGCCGGGCGCTCGGACCCGCACCCGCACCACGGCCCGACGACCTCGGGTGCGGACCTTGATCCGGACGTCGGCGGTCGTGCGGACCTGGTGCCGACCCGCGCTGCGCCGCTCGACCGCCGAGGTGAAGTCCGCCCGCTCGTGCCGGGCCTGCACCCCGATCCGGGATCCGACGTCAGCGGGCGTGAGCCGGTACGTCGTCCCGGTGGCGCCGTCGATCGGGACACCGTCGCGCAGCCACTGGTAGCTGGTCGTCACGCCCTGCGAGGGCGACACCGAGCCGGGCACCACCTGCTTCACCGCGCCCACGAGGCGACCTCCCCGGGCGCGGGTCGGCTCGGTGACACGGAGCTTTCCGCGCACGACGGGCGCGGTCGCCCCGGACTCGACCCGCTGCTTGTAGTAGCCGATGCCGTTGACGGCGACGAACGCGGTGATCCTCTTGCCCAGCAGCTCGCCGGTGATCGGGAGCGGCTTGTTCTTCGAGCCCTTGATCACCTTGCCGTCGGCGCGCCACTTGACGACGCGCTTGTCCGGTGTCGGTGACACCTCCGGCTGGCTGTACCGCAACGTGCGGCCGACCTCGGGCGTGCCGGAGACGACCGGCGCGGTCACGTCGTACTTCCCCCAGTCGATCCGTGCCGTGGGCTTCGACAGGGCGCTCGCGGACTGGAACCCCGAGCGGCTGGCGGTGACCCGGGCGGTGATCCGCTTGCCGAACTGCGGCCGGTCGACGGTGAACGTGCGCGAGGTGGCTCCCGGGATCGCCTCGCCTCCGGCGTACCACTGGAACGAGCCGCTGAGCTTCCGGCCCGGCTTCCAGGCGCCGCCGCCGACCCGCAGCCGCTCGCCGATCCGCGGTGTGCCCGAGACGACCGGACGCCGGACGTTCTCGATGCTCTTGTTGACGAAGTTGATGAAGCCCGACGGCCAGCGGCCGCTGTTGCGGGTGATCCTGCGCCAGTGGAAGTTGCCGCCCCAGACGTCCTCGGAGACGACGATCGTGTTGGAGTTCTCGACCCGCTCGACGTAGGCGACGTGGCCTGCGGAGCCGTGCCCGCCCTCGTAGCGCCCCCACCAGGCGATCGCACCGACGCTCGGCGTCCGGGTGGTGCGGTGGCGCATCTGCTTGCCCCACTCGCTGGCGTTGCCGCCACCGCTCCAGGGGCGGGTGTTGGGCATCCCCGCCCGGATCATCCGGTAGGCGGCGTAGTTGGTGCAGTTGTGGCCGGCGTACATCCGCCAGTACATCCGGTGGTTGCGAGCGCCGTACCCGGCGTCGGAGTAGCCCGCCCGGCGGCACGCCGCGTAGCCCGTGCAGAGGTAGGTCGATCCCGCCGCCGACTCGGTCTCGGGCAGCGGGGCCGGCCCGCGGGACTCCGAGCCGCCGATGATCACCAGCAGCGCGGCCAGCATGCCGCTGGTGAGCAGCATGCAGCCGACACGGAGAGTTCGCCTTCCAGGACGCATGGGATCACTGTGAGTGACATCAGCCTCGCAGCGCAACAAAACTCTCAAAAAACACACGAGTCACAGGCGTGTCGGCTTGATTTTCGGGAATTACATCCTTGTCATTCCCGATCGACAGCGACGGTGTGACCGATTCCATCCCCTCACCGGGTCGGTGATTGGATGGGCCGCATGCCTGGAACCAACCTCACGCGCGACGAGGCCACCGCCCGTGCCGCGCTGATCGACATCTCGTCGTACGTCGTCGACCTCGACCTCACCAGGGCGACCGAGGCCGGCGTCGAGACCTTCGGCTCGACCACCACCATCCGGTTCACCTGCACCCAGCCCGGGGCGCAGACCTTCGCCGACCTGGTCGACGCGACCGTCCACGAGGTCACCCTCAACGGCCGGTCCCTCGACCCCGCCGCTGTCTACTCCGACAGCCGCATCACGCTGTCCGACCTCGCCGCCGACAACGAGCTGGTCGTCCGGGCGGACTGCCGCTACTCCCACACCGGCGAGGGGCTGCACCACTTCGTCGACCCGGCCGACGGCCGGGTCTACCTCTACAGCCAGTTCGAGGTGCCGGACGCGCGGCGTGTCTACACCACGTTCGAACAGCCCGACCTGAAGGCGGGCTTCACCTTCAACGTCACCGCTCCCGCGCACTGGAAGGTCGTCTCGAACGCCCCGACCCCCGACCCGAAGGACCTCGGGGCTGCGACAGGCTCGACCACCGAGCTTGCGATCTGGCGCTTCCCCGAGACCAAGCCGATGTCGACCTACATCACGGCCCTGGTCGCCGGCGAGTACTACGAGGTCCAGGACGTCTACGAGGGCAAGCACGGCACCATCCCGCTCGGCCACTACTCGCGGCAGTCGCTCAAGGAGCAGCTCGAGCGCGACCGCGAGGAGATCGTGCGGCTGACCCAGCAGGGCTTCGCGTACTTCGAGGACGCCTTCGACTTCCCCTACCCGTTCGAGAAGTACGACCAGCTCTACGTGCCGGAGTACAACATGGGCGCGATGGAGAACGCCGGGTGCGTCACGCTGCGCGACGAGTACCTCCCCCGCTCCCGGCAGCCGCGCTCGTTCTACGAGTTCCGCGCCTCGGTGATCCTGCACGAGATGGCCCACATGTGGTTCGGCGATCTCGTCACCATGAAGTGGTGGGACGACCTGTGGCTCAACGAGTCCTTCGCGGAGTGGGCCTGCTACCACGCCGAGGCCGAGGCGACGTCGTACACCGACGCCTGGACGGGGTTCACCAACGCGCGCAAGCAGACCGGCTACCGCGCCGACGCGCTGCCGAGCACCCATCCGATCGCCGCCGACAACCACGACCTCCACGCGGTCGAGGTCAACTTCGACATGGTCACCTACGCCAAGGGCGCCTCGGTGCTCAAGCAGCTGGT
>CAZJDU010000179.1:0-5696 GCA_964544855.1 uncultured Nocardioides sp. | reverse complement strand
GCGCTGAAGTCCAGCTGGTACGGCGACTGCCTGCCGAGCCGTGACTTCCCGATGCTGGTCGACCTCTACCAGCAGGGCCGCCTCGACCTCGACGCCTTCGTCACCGAGGAGATCGGCATCGGCGACGTCGAGGCGGCGTTCGAGCGGATGCACCACGGCGACGTGCTGCGCTCCGTGGTGGTCCTCTGATGCCGGCGCGGGTCGACCACACGGTCACCAGCGGCACCTTCAGCCTCGACGGCGAGACCCACCAGGTCGACAACAACGTGTGGGTCGTCGGCGACGACAGCGAGTGCATCGTGATCGACGCGCCGCACTCGGTCGACGACATCCTGACCCTCGTGGGAGACCGCCACGTGAAGGCGATCGTGTGCACCCACGCGCACGACGACCACGTGCGGGTCGCGCCGGCGCTGCGGGAGCGGGTCAACGGCGGGTCGGGGGCGCCCGTCCTGCTGCACCCGGACGACCGGCCGCTGTGGGAGCTCACCCACACCGATCACCTCTGGGACGCCGACCTCACCGACGGGCAGGTCATCGAGGTCGCCGGCATCACGCTGCAGGTGCTCCACACGCCGGGTCACGCGCCCGGCGCTGTCTGCCTGTACGCCGCAGACCTCGGATGCGTCTTCACCGGCGACACGCTCTTCCAGGGTGGTCCCGGGGCGACGGGTCGCTCCTACTCGGACCTGCCGACCCTGGAGGCCGCGATCCGTGCCCGGCTCTTCGACCTGCCCGACGACACGGTGGTCCACACCGGCCACGGCGACGACACCACGATCGGTGCCGAGGCCGCGGCGCTGGGCCGCGGCCAGGACATGTCCTAGGAGTCACCCGGGCGGCTCGGCGCCGCGTCGTGGGACATGATGATCCCCCCAGGCGTCTCGGGTCACCTGGGGGGATCGAGTCACCAGTAGAGCACGACCTGCCGACGCGCGCAGCCGATCCGAGAGATCTCCTGCGAGGCGGGGCACGTCACGCTGCTCGGGTGGCCTCAGCAGCGCTGCTCGGACTGCTCGGTGATGACCCAGTGGCCCGTGCCCGGTCGCAGCACGACGATGCCGCACTTGCCCGTGTCGCGGTAGCGCACGTCCAGCACCGCGCGGCGTGCGTCGTGCTGCTCGACCTCGAGGTCGACATCGGTGCTCGACCCCGCTGCGGCGTAGAGCGAGGCGGTCGCCTCGGTCATCGACGCGCAGTCGTCGATGCCGGGCCAGCCGTCCTGCTGCAGCTGGGCGACCATGCGGCGTACCAGAGCGGGCGTGAGGTAGTCGCACGCGGTGGCGGCATCGGGCTCGCGGCTCGCGGCGAGCCAGGTGCGGAAGCTCTCCTCGGGTCCCTCACCCGCAGTGGTCGCGTCCGAGGCGTCGGTCGCGGAGGATGTCGTGGCCTCCGTCGATGCGTCGGTGGCCGCGGCGGTCGAGTCGGGTGCTCCGCCGGACGAGCCGGGCTCCTCACCGCCGCACCCGGTGGTGAGGAGCAGCAGCGCGACGGCGACGAAGGCGAGGTGACGGGGCATGGCCGGGAGGCTACTGGCGTCGATGCGCCGCCCCGTCGCAGGATCGCCGCCCGGCGGCGCCGGGCCGCGGCCGGCCCGTGTCCCCGTGCGGGTGCCGCGGCTCAGCGCGCGCCCAGGATGACGATGAGCACCATCAGCACCGCGCCCAGGACGCCGGCGATCGCGATGTCGACGGCGCGGGAGGCACGGTGGGCTCCTGCGTCGGTCGGGCGCTCGGGAGCGGGCATCGGCTCGGTCGCGCGGTGCTTGCGGGTCTGGGTGGTCATCAGTCACTCCTGGATCGGGTGCTCCTTCGACAGTCAAGACAGTTGACAGGCCGTATGATGCCGCCGGCGGGCGATATTTGAGGGTTCTCTGAGGAACGACATGGGCGACGGATACTTCCCCGAGGGATCGATGCTGCGGTGGGTGCAGGCGCACCGACCGGTCGGCCACACCTACGGCCAGCGTGCGCTCATCATCGGGGCCACCCACCCCGTCCCGTATGTCGGCACCTCGGCCTCGACGCTGGCCAAGGAGCGGCCGTTCGAGCGGCTCGCCCGCACCGCGCTCGCCTTCGAGACGGTCTTCTTCGGCTCGAAGGCCGAGGCGGACCGGCTGCTGCAGGCGGTGCACGGTCTGCACACCCGGGTGCGCGGCGAGCTGGACCGCGACGAGGGCCGCTTCCCGCGCGGCACGCCGTACGACGCCTTCGACCCGGAGCTGATGCTGTGGACGATGGCCATGCTCGCCGACTCCTCACGGGTGTGCTTCGAGACGCTGGTCCGCCCGCTCAGCGGTCCGGAGCGCGAGGAGCTGTGGGCCGACTGGGTCCGGTTCGGCGTGCTCTTCGGGATGCCCGAGGAGGTGGCGCCGCCGACCGCCGGAGCGTTCGAGAGGTGGATGGCCGAGTGGTATGCCTCGGGCCGGATGCACCTGACCGAGGAGGCGCGTGCGGTCGGCCGCGCGATCGCCACCGACATGCCGGTGCCACCGCTGATGGCGCCCGGGGTCAGGCTGACCAACCTGTGTGTGATCGGCATGCTGCCGCCGGAGGTGCGCGAGCTCTACGGGCTGCGCTGGACAGCAGCGCACCGATCCGCGTGGCGTGCCGTCACCGCCGGCGTACGACGCTCGCGCGCACTGGTGCCGCGCGCGGTGCGGATCGGCGACAACCACGACCTCCACCACCTCGTGATCCGTAGCGAACGCGCCATCATCGAGCGCGGCGGGAGCACGATGGAGCTGCCGGTCGCGTGAGCGACGGTGGTCCGGAGCCTCGCCGCCGGCGCTCCTCGCACCTCAACCACCGTTCAGAAGGGCTCCACCAGCAGGCAGGTCGCGCCCGTGGGCGTCCGGGTGAGCACGATGGTCGCCTCCTCGTCGCCGGAGAGCTCGAGCCGCTTGCGCAGCTGTGCGGGTGCGACCTGCACGCCGCGCTTCTTGATCGCGAGCGTGCCGATGTGACGCTCGCGCAGCGCGGCCTTGAGCTGCTTCTCGCGATAGGGGAGCGTCTCGACGACCCGGTAGGGCCGGGCGAACGGGGTGTGGAAGGACCGGTCGGAGGTCACGTACGCGATCTTCCGGTCGACCAGGCCGCCCTCCACCCCGGCGGCGACCGCGGTCACCAGCCCGGCGCGGATCACGGCTCCGTCGGGCTCGTAGAGGAACGGCCCGATGTCGCGGACCTCGGTCTCGGCGTCGTCCTCGTCGGTGAGCGAGGCGAGCCCACCGGCGCCGATCACGGTGGCACGGCGCTCGCACGTCGCGGTCCGCCCGGACCAGAGCGCCGCCTCCTTCACCTCGCCGCCGTCGCTGACCCACTCCGCCTCGACGCCGTCCGGGATCATCCCGTGCGGGATGCCGGGCGCGGTCTTGACGCACGCGTCGCGGGTGAGCAGGTGCTCGATCCACGACCACGGCGGGGTCCAGTCCTCGGCGCGGAAGCTGCGGCCCGCGCCGGTGCGGCGGGCGGGGTCGGCGAACGCGAGGTCGAACCCGCTGTGGTCGAGGGTGGTCGCGTCGGCGACCTGCACCGCGCCGGGGAGGCCGAAGGCCGCGAGATTGGCCTCGGCGACGGCGACCCGCACCGGGTCGAGGTCGACCCCGGCGACGACGATGCCGGCCTCGGCGGTGGCGATCAGGTCGCCTCCGATGCCGCAGCCGAGGTCGATGAGGGTGCGGGCGTCGAACGCGGTCGCCCGGCCGGCTCGGTGCCGCGCGACGGTGAGCCTGGTCGCCTGCTCGAGCCCGTCGGGCGTGAAGTACATCCGTGCCGCCGACTCGCCGAACTTGGCGGTGGCGCGGCCGCGGAGCTCGACCTGGGTGAGGGCGGCGGCCACCTGCTCCGGCTCGGCGTGGCGCCGCAGCTCGCGCTGGAGCCCGAGCTCGTCCTCCTCGGCGTGCCCGTGCGCCCGGGCCAGCAGTGCCTGGCCGTCGTCGGTCAGCAGCCACCGGAACGCGTCGAGATCCATCCCGGCATCTTCGCAGGCCGGTCGCGCAGGCTCGGTGTGACACGATGGGCATCCGCGATCGAGAGGTGTTACTCGGATGCTGTTCTGGATCATCGCCGGTGTCGTCGCCGTCCTGCTCTTCGCCCTGGCCTGGTGGTCGAGTGGTCGGAGCAAGGGTGGCGGCCTCACCGGGTGGGGGAAGTCCGCGAAGCACCAAGCACGTCACTACGAGGCCTACCCGCACCGGCCCCCGTTCGACAACAACAACTTCTCCGGCGGCATCTCCTAGAGCGCTCGCACGCCCCGCACTGGCACTCGTTGCCGGTGAGTGCTAGTTTCTGTGTTGGCACTCTCCTGGTGAGTGTGCCAGTGCTTGCTGATGAGGTGTGCGGCACCCGCGACGACGTACTCCGCCGGAGGCAAGCCCAGTCGTCGGCGGGCCGGTGCCCGCCAACCGTTCGCTGAACACAAGTGGAGAAAGTGGAGGTCGACAAGTGTCGGTCAACATCAAGCCTCTCGAGGACCGCATCGTCGTCAAGCCGCTCGACGCCGAGCAGACCACGGCCTCCGGCCTGGTCATCCCGGACACCGCCAAGGAGAAGCCCCAGGAGGGCGAGGTCATCGCCGTCGGCCCGGGTCGCTTCAACGAGGACGGTGACGAGCGCATCCCCATGGACGTCTCCGTGGGCGACAAGGTCATCTACAGCAAGTACGGCGGCACCGAGGTCACCTACGCCGGCGAGGACTACCTGATCCTCTCCGCCCGCGACGTCCTCGCTGTCGTTTCCTGACGCACCTGGATTCCCGGCTGGCGGCGTTGCCGCCGCTCGACGACCGCTTCGCTTGTCAGGTCGTCTGCGCGGCGGCGCTTGCCAGCCGGGCGCCAGGCACGTCAGGACCTTCGCTTTTCAAGGAGAAGTAAATGCCGAAGATCCTGGAGTTCGACGAGAGCGCTCGGCGCTCCCTGGAGCGCGGCGTCGACGCGCTCGCGAACGCCGTCAAGGTGACGCTGGGCCCCAAGGGTCGCTACGTCGTCCTCGACAAGCAGTGGGGCGCCCCCACGATCACCAACGACGGTGTCACCGTCGCCCGCGACGTCGAGCTGGACGAGCCCTTCGAGGACCTCGGGGCGCAGCTGGCCAAGGAGGTCGCGACCAAGACCAACGACGTCGCCGGTGACGGTACGACGACGGCGACCGTGCTGGCCCAGGCGATGGTCCACCAGGGCCTGCGCGCCGTGGCCGCCGGCGCCAACCCGATGGCGCTCAAGCGGGGCATGGACGCCGCGGCCGCCAAGGTCAGCGACGCGCTGCTCGAGGCCGCGCGCCCGGTGGAGGAGAAGGACGACATGGCCTCCGTCGCGACCATCTCCAGCCGCGACGAGCGCATCGGCGGGCTGCTCGCCGAGGCGTTCGACAAGGTCGGCAAGGACGGCGTGATCACCGTCGAGGAGTCCAGCACCATGGGCACCGAGCTGGAGTTCACCGAGGGCATGCAGTTCGACAAGGGCTACCTGTCGGCCTACTTCGTGACCGACCCGGAGCGGATGGAGGCCGTCCTCGACGACCCCTACATCCTGCTCCACCAGGGCAAGATCTCCGCGATCAACGACCTGCTCCCGCTGCTGGAGAAGGTCATGCAGGCCGGCAAGCCGCTCTTCATCCTCGCCGAGGACGTCGAGGGCGAGGCGCTCTCGACGCTGGTGGTCAACAAGATCAAGGGCACCTTCAACGCGGTCGCGGTGA
>CAZJDU010000178.1:0-5863 GCA_964544855.1 uncultured Nocardioides sp. | reverse complement strand
CTCAACCACCGTGCAGCGTGATCAGCCCTGGCCGGAGAGCTCGAGCTCCAGGCCGTCGTAGGGGCTCTTCAACCCTCGCGCGCGATAGTCCTCCGCGCTCGGCCGAATGGTCCGGGGAGCGTCACGGTAGAGCCCACTGATCCGCCTGCCGTACCGCTTCTCCAGCCGCTCCTTGCCCGTGATGACCATGCCGTGCTCGTCGGAGACCATGCCCATCCGCGACCAGTTCGCGCTGCCGTTGAACACCACGTGGGCCCCGCGGTTGCCGTCCCAGTGGCCGCTGATCGCCATCGCCTTCATGTGGAGATAGCTGTCGAAGCTGCCGTCACCGTTGTCGTCGTAGGCGAGCTGCTTGACCGGGACGCCGCGGATGGCCGCGCGGATCTTGTTGGTCATCATCGTGAAGACCACCCGGATGTTGCAGCCGGCGTCGTACAGGCGCTTGAGCTTGCGCCCGATCTCGATGCCCCGCTCGTTCTGGAAGACCGCGGAGGCGATCCGGATCGAGGTCCGGTTGTTGATGCCAGCACCCCGAGCACCCTTGCACCGGACCTTGTTCAGCAGCTTCATCACGGGGTCACCCTTGCGCGGGGAGAACCAGCTCCAGATCTTGCCGGTCGTGAACTGGCGCTGATCCGCCCGGCGATCCTGGCTGGCCTCGCGGAACACCTTCATCCAGCCCCGGAAGCGGGCCTTGTTGCCGGTCGTGGTGTACCAGTCGTTCCACTGGTTGTTGGCCGCGGACCCGGTGAAGTTGGCCGAGCCCTGCTGGATGATCCGGGAACGCCCGCCGGCCTTGGTGACGAGCATCATCTTGGCGTGCATCGACCCGCCGCGACCGCGACAGGAGTTCGAGCAGGTGCGCGTCCAGCTGCGCATGGCGGCGCGCCGGTTGCGGTTGCCCTTCTTCAACGCGCGCCCGAGCCGCTTGAACGACCCGTGGTATCCCTGCTTGTCGGCCAGCTGGCGCGCCATGATCACCCGCACGCTGACCCCCCGTTGGTGCGCATCGATCAGCGACCGGGTGATGCCGGCGTGCTGGAAGTTCCAGGACATGATCCGGATCTTCTCGCCGCGTGGCGTCCGGTTGATGGTCTGGCGGATGTGCCCGATGATGCTGTGCTCGCCCGGCGAGTTGAACATCACACCGGTGGGCAGCCGGGACTTCGCTGCCGCCGCCGCGGTCTCAGGGGCTCCCGGGATCGACGAACCGAGTGCTGCCGTCAGCGCGCCCGTTGCGACGACGACCAGCGCGACGATCCCGACGATCACTCTCTTCATGCTTCCGGCTCCTCAGCAGCGTGCGGCAGGGTGTGTGCGCACGCCGGCGCCGGACCGCAGGGAAGAGAGTAGGGCGAACCGCCCCCCTCGCCAAGTCGCCTCGCGGTCCCCGAGGCAACCGGGTCGTGGTCCACCTCGCGCACCGGCACCGACGACCGCGTTTCCCAGCACGGCCTACCATCGACGCCATGACACGCGTGGTCACCGACAAGCGGAGCAAGGTCCTCCAAGCGGTGGTCGCCTGGATCGTCGCCCTCCTCTCCGCCGGCTACATGCTGCCCTGGGCGATCGCGGCCACCCGCGGCAAGAGCAACAGCGGCGCGATCGGCTGGATCAACCTGCTTCTGGGGTGGACCTTCATCGGCTGGGTCGTCGCTCTCGTGATGGCCTGCACCTCCCACCAGGTGGTCGCCGCCCGCTGACCGCACGCCCCCGCGGACGCGAGTCGTAGGCTGCCGGTGGTGGCAGCCGACGTCGAGACCTCGCAGGGCCGCCCCCATCTGGGAGCGGTCTTCTACGGCTCGCTGTCGCTCGCGCTCCTCTTCATCGCGGTCGGAGTCGCCTTCCCCGACCGGCTCGCCGACACCCTCGCGTCGGTCCAGCAGCTCGTCGTCGAGACCTTCGGCCCGGCGTACCTGCTGTCGGTCGTCGTCCTTCTCGGCTTCGTGGTCGTCCTCGCGGTGACCCCGGTCGGCCGGACACGTCTCGGGCCGGACGACGAGGGTCCCGAGTTCGGCTGGATCTCCTGGGTCGCGATGCTCGTCAGCGCCGGCGTGGGGCTGAGCTTCCTCTTCTGGGGCACCGCAGAGCCGCTGATCCACTTCGCCGACCCGCCCAACGGTGTCGGCGCTCCGGAGTCGGAGGCGGCGGCCCGCGCCGGCATGCGGTACTCCTTCCTCTTCTGGGGACCGCACGCCTGGACCGTCTACACCGCGGTCGCCCTCGCCGTGGGACACGCCAGCTTCCGGCACGGCCGGCCGATGCTGGTCAGCTCCGCTCTGCACCCGCTGCTCGGGGACCGCGTCAACGGTGCCCTCGGCGTCGTCATCGATGTGCTGGCGGTCTTCGCGATCCTCTTCGGCGTCGCCACCTCGCTCGGCCTCGGGACGCGGGAGCTCGACGCCGCCCTGGAGGAGCTCGTCGGCCTGCCCCGCTCCTACGGGACGCAGATCGCGATCATCGCCGGACTGATGACGGTGAGCACGATCTCCGCGATGACCGGCCTCGGGCGTGGCATCCGGCTGCTCAGTCTCGCCAACGTCGCGCTCTGCGGCGCCCTGCTGCTGTACGTGCTCCTCGCCGGTCCGACCGCGCACCTGGCCGCCACCTTCGCCGGCACGGCGCGGGACTACGTCGTGCACCTCGGCCCGATGACCTTCGCCACCGAGGGAGCCGCCGAGGACACCTGGGAGCAGGAGTGGACCTTCTTCTTCTGGGCGTGGTGGATCTCGTGGGCACCGTTCGTCGGCACCTTCCTGGCCAGGATCTCGCGCGGCCGCACCATCCGCAGCGTGGTCGTCGCCAGCGTCGTCGTGCCGAGCGCGATCAGCTTCGTGTGGTTCGCGGTGTTCGGCGGGACGGCGCTGGAGCGCGAGCGCAGCGGGTCCGTGGATGTCGCCGGGGTGGCCACCGACACCAAGGCGGTGGCGACGCTCGAGGTGCTCCAGACGCTGCCGCTGCCGGAGCTGGTCGCGATCGTCGCCGTGGCCGTGCTGGCGCTGCTGTTCATCACCTCGGCCGACTCGGCGTCCTTCATGCTCGGCAGCTCGACGTCGGGCGGCACCATGAAGCCGCCACGACCGCTGCGGCTGATGTGGTCCTTCAGCGCCGCCTTCGCCGCCGTGCTCCTGCTCAGCGGCGGACGCGCGAGCCTCCAGGGGGCGGCGGTGGTCGCCGCCGTACCGTTCACCGTCATCCTGCTGGCACTCTGCGTGGCCCTGGGGGTGTCGCTGGCGCAGGACGCACGGCACGCCCCGCCGACGGGCAGGCGTGGCCGAGATGGTCGGCGTCAGTCGTAGCCGGCCTCGACCTCCCAGCCGGACACGCGCCACACCAGCAGCCAGGCGCGGCCGTCGACGCCCACGACCTGGAACCGCGCTGCGAGCCCGTCCTGCTCCCCCGACCACCACGCCTCGTCCACCGGCCACGGCCCCGCCCACGAGGCGATCTGCTGGGTCACTCCCCCGATCCGGAACCGTGCCGGCTCCCCCGTCACCACGCCCCGGTCGGTGACGGCCACCGACCGGCCAGCACCGTCGACGACCTCGGCCGGCAGCGGCTCGGCGAAGACCTGGGCCGGCGCCGGCCCCGGGATCCGGCCCGGCCAGGGCTGGTCCAGCGGACGCAGGCCCGCGGCGCGCTCCCCCCACGCCACCGTCGCCTGTCGTGCCGCGGCGCTGCGTCCACCCTGGAGCACCGGGACGCTCACGGCGTCGTAGCCGAGCATCGCCTGCACCCGCGCCACACCGCGCACCACCTGCTCCTCGGCGCCGCCGCCCCACAGCCCGTCCGCGTGGTCGCCGGCGGGCTCGACCGTCTCAGGCAGGAACCGCACCCGCTCCACCGGTGCCGTCACCGGCCCGGCCTGCTTCCGGCTGCGCAGCCCGCCTGACGCACCCTGCAGCTGCCAGTGGACCCGGTCGACCAGGTCACGGGAGGTGAAGCACCGAGGATGCACCCAGGTGCGCGCCGAGAGGCCACCGCCGCCGAACTCGTCGTAGGTCGCCTCGATCCGGACCGCCGTCGCGACCAGCTGTCGCTCCGCCAGCCCGGCGACGAACCGCTCGGCGGTGGTGCGCACGCTGAAGCAGACCGCCTCGGCGGACTCCAGCGGCGGCTCGAAGCCGACCTCGCAGGCCAGCTCCGGCGGCGGCTGCCGGGACCCGGCCCGGGTCGCCGCTCGCCCCGAGGCACGACGCCACACGTCGACCCCGTAGCTCCCGAACCGGTTGCTCACCTCGACCGCGCCGAGCGCCGCGAAGTCGCCCAGTGTGACCAGTCCGAGGCGCCGCAGCAGGTCGGCCAGCTCGCGCCCCTGCACACCGTCGTCGGCCAGCACGGTGACCGGCAGGTCACGCAGGAAGGCCTCCGACCCGCCCGCGGGGACGATGACGGAGTCCTGTGCCTCTGCCCGCTTCGCCGCCCGCTCGGCGGTGAAGAGGTCGTCGGCCACCCCGAACCGGCAGTCCCAGACCCCGGCGGCCACCAGCTGCTCCGCGATGAGGGCGGCCGCTGCCTCCTCGCCGCCGTAGAACCGCCCCGGCGCCGGCACCGCCAGCAGCCCGGGACGCAGCGGCGCCACGCCCGGTCGGAGCTCCTCCACCAGCGCCAGCACCGGCTCGAAGTAGCGGGCGTCGCGCTCGGGCCGGTCCGGCAGCAGCACCAGGTCCGGGCACCGTGCCTGCGCGTCACGCCGTCGCTGCCCGCGGCGCACGCCCTCGGCACGCGCCGGGACGTTGCAGACCTCCACCACGTGGTCGGCGAGCACCGCGGCGGGCTGCCGGCTGGTCAGTCCGGCGGCGGGGTCGGCGTCCGCAGCCTCCGCCATGCCGGCCATCACCGGCCAGTCCGGGCACCAGACCACGAGCACTCTCATCGGCCGAACGCCAGCTCCGCCCCGAGAGGTGGTCCGCCTCCGCGTCGTACGACGACCTGCAGCCGTCGCTCCCGCAGTCGACCGTGCCCGTGGTCGGTGCCGTGCCAGCGCACCTGCTCGGCAGCGAGCCTGGCCTCCGCACGGGGCCAGTCACCCCACACGACGAGCGCTGCCGACCTGGCCCGCAGCCGCGCCTCCAGCACCGAGGCGGACCTCGGGTCGACCGGCGTGGCCGGCTTCAGCACGACCAGGGTCAGCACGTCCACCAGGGCCGCGGTCACCTCGAGCCAGTGCTCGCCCGGGTCCGGCACCAGCACCGTGCGGCGCGGGTCGACACCGAGCTCCGCCGCCGCTTCGGCACCGAAGTCGCGCCACCCGGCGAAGCCGACCCACGCCCCCGCCCGCGCCGGACCGGCGGCCAGCAGCAGCGCCAGCGACGCGGAGTCGACGACGTAGCTGCCGCCGGCCCGCAGCTCGAGCAGGCCGTCGAGCATCGGGTGCGTCGGCAGCGGCGACCGAGCGGGCCCGCCCTGGAGGCCCGCGATCCGTTCCCGCAGCTGCTCGACGACCTGGGCGCTCATTCACCCATGATCGAACACCTGTTCGAACAAATCAAGGCGAGGTGTCCCGCCCCACTCCCGGAGCCCTCCTCGCCCGTGGCCGGTGCTACTTCTTCCGCCGCTTCTCTCGCGGGCGCTGCTGCAGCACGATCGGCGTGCCGACGAAGCCGAACTCCTCGCGCAGCCGCCGCTCGATGAACCGCTCGTAGCCCTGGTCGAGCTTGCCGGAGGTGAACAGCACGAACGTCGGCGGCGCCACGCCGACCTGGGTGCCGAAGAGCACCTTCGGCTGCTTGCCCCCGCGGACCGGGTGCGGGTGCTCGGCCACCAACCGCCCGAGGAAGGAGTTGAGCGCACCGGTGGGGACCCGGGTCTCCCAGCCCTCGAGCGCCTTGTCCAGCGCCGGCACCAGCCGGTCGATGTGCCA
>CAZJDU010000177.1:0-6016 GCA_964544855.1 uncultured Nocardioides sp. | reverse complement strand
CCGGCCTTGGCCTCGAGCTGGGCCAGCAGCCGGTCGACGTAGTGGATGTCCTCGGCGCCCTCGACCTTCGGGACCATGATCACGTCGAGCTTGTCGCCGATCGCCGGCACCAGCGTGGTGAGGTCGTCGAGCACCCAGGGGCTGTCGAGGGCGTTGATCCGGGTCCACAGCTGGGTGGGACCGAAGTCGGTGGCCTGCGCGATGTCGACCAGCCCGGAGCGGGCGGCGTCCTTGTTGTCCGCCTTGATCGCGTCCTCCAGGTTGCCCAGGAGCACGTCGACCGTGCCGATCATCTGCGGGACCTTCGCCGCCATCTTCGCGTTGCTGGGGTCGAAGAAGTGGATGGCCCGACTGGGACGGGCCGGGATCTCCCGCAGCGGTGCCGGGGCGCCGACCGCCAGGGGCCGGAAGAAGTCCTTGGGGCTCTTGCTACTCGCCATGGGCGGAACCTACCGCGCTCAGGTGACCCGTCGGTATGACGGATGTCTCCCCGGCTGGCGGGGGGTGGCGGCCGCCGTCGGCCGGCGCTGCTAGCGTCGCCGTGACGCCCTTGCCCGCGACCCCCAGACAGCACTCCATGGCACACGATCGTCCGGCCGGCCGCGCCGAGCGCCAGAGTCCTCCTGCCCCCTCGAGGTCCCGGGGCTTCCGCAGTGACATCCAAGGGATGCGTGCTCTCGCCGTGCTCGCGATCATCGCGTTCCACGCCGGCATCAGCCCGTACGACGGGGGCTTCGTCACGCTCGACGTCTTCTTCGTCGTCTCGGGCTTCCTCATCACCTACCTGCTGCTGCGCGAGATCGACCGGACCGGTCGGCTGTCGCTGGTCGACTTCTACCGGCGGCGGGCTCGACGGATCCTTCCGGCCGCGACCGTCGCGACGGTGGGCATCGTGGCCGCGTCGTGGCTGTGGCTGAGCCTGGTGTCGGCCGAGGACGCGGCCCGCGACGCGGTCTGGGCCGCGCTCTTCGCCGCGAACGTCCGGTTCGCCATCGAGGAGACCGACTACTTCGCGGCGGAGGACCCTGCCTCGCCGTTCCAGCACTACTGGTCGCTGTCGGTGGAGGAGCAGTTCTACGTCGTGCTCCCGATCCTCCTCATCGCCGGCGTGCTGTTCGCTCGGCGTCGCTGGGGCGGCGGCGGTCAGGCGAGTCCGGTGGCCGTCCGCCGGGTGCTGGCGGTCCTGGTCGGTGCGGTCACGGTCGTGAGCCTCGGCTGGTCGGTCCACGCCTCCGAGGCCAGCCCGCAGACGGCGTACTTCTCGACCTTCACCCGGGTGTGGGAGTTCGGGGTGGGCGCGCTCGTCGCGATCCTCGGCGCCCGGCTGGCGCGGCGGTTCCGGCCCGCCCACCGCAACGCCCTCGCCGTCGGCGGTCTCGGGATGATCGTGGTCGCGTGCTTCACGATCACCGAGGCCGACCCGTATCCCGGCTACCTGGCGCTGGTGCCGGTGGTCGGCACGGCGCTGGTCATGATCGCCGGTGCCGAGCTGGGCGAGGCTCCCGAGCCGCTGGCACAGCGGCTGCTCGGGATCGCGCCGCTGCGGGTGATCGGCGACTGGTCGTACTCGCTCTACCTGTGGCACTGGCCGGTGCTGATCATCGCCACCCAGCACCTGGGCCGTGAGCTGAGTCCGCGAGGACTGGTGGCGGCGATCGCGATCACGTTCCTGGTGTCCTACGCCAGCTTCCGGTTCGTGGAGACGCCGTTCCGCAAGGGCATGCCGCCGCGGCTGGGTCGAGGCCTCGCGCTCTATCCGATTGCCGTGGCCGGCGTGCTGGTGACCAGCCTGCTTGTGGTGACCGCCAGCCAGCACCAGTTGTCCGGGACCGACGGCAGCATCACGGCTGCGGCCTACCGGCACACCGTGTCCGGCAAGGACCTGGCCGAGGACCCCGCGGTGGCGCTCGTGCAGGCCTCGGCACGTGCCGCCTCGGAGAACGCCGAGATCCCGGCGGACCTCGACCCACCGCTGCTCGAGCTCGCCGACGACAACGCCGACCTCGGCGGCTGCGACTACGACTCGCAGCCGCCGTGGGAGCTGTGCCGGCGGGGCGATCCCGACGCCGAGCGCACCATCGTGGTCGTCGGCAACTCGCACGGGCGCCACTGGATCCCGGCGTTCGAGGCGATCGGCGAGCGGGCGGGCTTCGCGGTCTACTACCTCGTGAAGGCGCAGTGCACCGCTGCGCGGGTCCCGGTCGTGAAGCAGGAGGAGGTCTGGCAGGAGTGCCAGGACTTCCATGCCTGGGCGCAGGAGCAGATCGAGGAGCTGCGACCGGAGCTCGTCGTCATCTCGTCGTCGGGTGCTCGAGCGGTCGAGATCGACGGCGAGGTGGTCCGGTCCCGCGACGAGGTCGTCGAGACCCACCGTGCCGGGTTCGCCGAGCTGGTCGAGGCGGTGACCGAGCCGGCGCGACGGACCGTGGTCCTCGGGGACGTGCCCCGCCGCCGCAACGTCATCGCGGAGTGCCTCGGTCGTCGCGGTGCGACACTCGGCGACTGCGACGACCGGCCCCGGGGCTATGCCGCCCGGGTGGCCGCGGCGAGCGAGGAGGCCGCGCGCGACGGCGGTGCCGAGTACGTCGACACCACCGCCTGGTTCTGCTCCGAGGGCACGTGTCCTCCGGTGGTCGGCTCCACCATCCCGATGCGCGACGAGCACCACGTCAGCACGGTGTACGCCACCGAGCTGGCCGGTCCGCTCCGCAAGAAACTCGGGCTCAGGGCCCGACGGCATCGATCGTCCACGGCGACCGGTGGGGGCTGATCAACGCCGGCGCCACCACCGACGCCGGCGAGGTCGCTGCTCGGGCTCGCGCGCTGCGGCGGCCGCACGACGGGCGGCACGGCGCTCCCGCCACGCACCGAGCGTGGCGTCGACGTCGCGCGGCTGGGTGACCAGGGGCGGTCCGTCGGCCGGGGTGTAGCGGGCGCGCAGCACCCGCGCGTTGAAGTCCTCGACCGCCTCGCGGACCTCCCGCTCGGCCCCCATGGCGTCGAGTCGGTCGTCGAGCTCGGCGTCGTCCTTGCGCAGCTGCAGCGACGGCGGGAGCACGGTGATCTGCTCGCGCTCGACCAGCTGCTTGATCCACCAGTCGGGGTCGTGCTGGCGACCGAGGTCCTTGATCGGCTCCCCGGCGCCCGGCAGGTCGTCGAAGTCGCCCCGCGAGATCGCCTGCTGCACCTGGAGATCGACCCACAGGTGCTGCTCACGCATCCGTGCCGCGGCGGCCGAGCTGCCGCTGCGCAGGTCGCGGACCCGCTCCGCCTCCGGCTGATCCTCGCTCTCGGGCATCGAACTCACCTCGACGTCACGATAGTCCCTCACGAAAGACACCCGGATCAGCGGTTCTGCGGTGCCTGTCGTGGGGGACTATCTCGCCTCCTCCGTGGACGCGGCCGACTCGTCCAACGGGCGCGCGACGGACCGCAGTGCGACGACGGTGCCCACGAGACAGGCGAGGGTGACGATCAGTCCGACGAGGGTGCTGCCGGTCAGTGCGAGCGCGATGTAGCCGACCAGGGCGCACGCAGCCGCTGCGACGGCGTACGGGATCTGGGTGACGACGTGGGTGATGACGTTGCAGCCGGCACCGGTGGCGGAGAGGATCGTGGTGTCGGAGATGGGCGAGGAGTGGTCGCCCGCGACAGCACCTGCGAGCACCGCGCCGAAGGTCGGCAGCAGCAGCTCCGGCGCGTCGACCGCGTTGATGATGCCGCCGGCGATCGGCAGCAGCAGCCCGAAGGACCCCCATGACGTGCCGGTGGCGAACGCCATCGCGGCCGCGATGACGAACACCAGGGGCACCAGCCAGGCGGCGGAGATGTTCGAGGACTCGACCAGGTCGCCGAGGTACTCGCCGGTGCCCAGCTGGTCGATCAGGGTGCCGAGCATCCAGGCGAGCAGCAGGATGCTCACCGCGGGCATCATCGACCTGATCCCCTCGACCCAGCCGCGGCCGAAGGTCCCGACGGCGAACTTCGGGTTCTCCGCGGTGTAGCGGAAGTAGTAGTAGAGCGCGGCGACGAGGCCGAGCACACCGCCGTAGAGCAGGGCGGCGCTGGTGTCGGTCGCGGCCATGATGTCGAGGAAGTCCCACGAGCCGGCTCCTCGCTGTCCCGTCCACACGATGCCGCCGAGCACGCCGGCGACCAGGGCGACGAACGGGACGATCAGGGCTCGCATGGCACCGGGGTGGTGCACGGGGAGGTCCTCGGAGAGCTTGCCGGGGATCTCCTCCGTGTCGTCGTAGGTCTCGCCGTCGTCGATCGCCCGTCGCTCCTCGCGGCGCATCGCGAGGAGGTCGAGCCGGGCGAGCACCACCAGCCACACCAGCACCGCCGCGGCGATCGCGTAGTAGTTGGCGGCCGCCGCTCCGAGGAACGCCGCGACGTTGCTCCGGTCGAGCGTCGACGCGGCGACGATCGGGGCGATGATGCCGATGATGTAGGCACCCCAGCTGGAGAACGGGGCGAGCACCGCCACCGGCGCCGAGGTGGAGTCGATGACGTAGGCCAGCTTGGCCCGGGAGACCCGGTGCCGGTCGGTGACGGGCCGGCTCACCTGCCCGACGGCCAGTGCGTTGAAGTAGTCGTCGATGAAGATCACGATGCCGAGGACGGCGGGGAGGACCTGTGCCCCGCGGCGCCCGCGGATGCGGGCGACCGCCCAGTCGGCGAAGGCTCGGGTGCCTCCGGACATCATGATGAACGCGGCGATCACTCCGAGCAGCAGCGTGAAGACCAGGATGTAGACCTGGAAGGTGTTGACCGCGCCGTCGACCCAGAAGATCGCCGCGAAGGCGTCCCACACCAGGCGGACGGTCTCGAGCGGATCGAAGTCGGCGATGAGCAGGGCGGCGGCGAGGACGCCGGCGCCGAGGCTGATCAGGACCCGCTTCGTGGCGATGACCAGGGTGATCGCCAGCACCGGAGGAACCAGGGAGAGGATGGGGTAGGACTCGATCATGGGAGATCACCCTCCAGGGTTGATCGCACCACTCTGACCCGCCCGCACGCGGGCGTCAATCACCCGGTCACAGGGGGATGTCGGCGCGGCGGTCGCTCGGAGACACCGCTCTCTCGGCGCGCGAGAACTGCTCGACGTAGAGCCGTGCGTAGAGGCCCTCGGGGTCGGCGAGCAGCTCGTCGTGGGTGCCGCGCTCGACGATCCGGCCGTCGAGCAGGCCGTAGATCACATCGGCCGACTGGATCGTCGAGAGCCGGTGAGCGATCGCGATCGTGGTGCGGGACCGGGTGGCGCGCTCGAGCGCCTCCTGCACCAGCCGCTCGGTCGTGGAGTCGAGCGACGAGGTCGCCTCGTCGAGGATCAGGATCGGTGGGTTCTTGAGCAGCACACGGGCGATCGCGAGCCGCTGCTTCTCCCCGCCGGAGAGCCGGTAGCCACGCTCGCCGGTGAGCGTGTCGTACTGCTCGGGGAACGACATGATCCGATCGTGGATGTTGGCGTCGCGCGCTGCCTGCTCGATCTCGTCCTGGGACGCTCCGGGCCGGGCGTAGGCGATGTTGTCGCGGATGGTGCCGTGGAAGAGGTAGGGCTCCTGGGTGACCATGCCGACCGCGTCGGCCAGCGACGAGAGCGTGAGGTCGCGGACGTCGTACCCGTCGATGAGGACGGTGCCCTCCGTGACGTCGTAGAACCGCGGCACCAGGTAGGTCGCGGTGGTCTTGCCGGATCCGGACGGCCCGACGATCGCCGCGAGCTGACCGGGCTCGACCACGAGGTCGACCTGTCGGAGGGCCCAGGGGTCGGCGTCGGAGGCCGAGCCGTCCCGGGTCTCCGCGGCGGGCTCGGCGGTCGCCGACTCGGCAGGCGCGGCGCCGCGCAGGCGCCGCGGCGGGGGGTAGCGGAACGACACGTGCCGCAGCTCCACGCGGCCCTCGACGCGCGCGGGGTCCACAGCGATCGCGTCCGGTCGCTCGGTGATCGCCGGCTCCAGGTCGAGGTACTCGAAGATCCGGCGGAAGAGTGCCAGCGAGGTCTGCACGTCGA
>CAZJDU010000176.1:3259-6049 GCA_964544855.1 uncultured Nocardioides sp. | reverse complement strand
TGAATTACACGGGTCGTCACAGGGAAACGCGCAGTTCGCGAGTGAAACTTCCCTCGCGAACTGCATGTTTCCCTGGTTAACCAGTGAATTGCCCGGTCTCAGTCGAGCTCACCCTTGGTGTCACGCGAGATGAAGGCCTCCATCATCTCGGTAGTGCTCATCCGGCCGGCAACGACCTCGTCGACGTGCTCGGCGATCGGGACATCGACGCCTTGGCTCTCGGCGAGGGCGCGGATCGAGGAGCAGGACTTGGCACCCTCCGCGACCTGCCGGGTGGAGGCGTAGATCTCCTCGACGGTCATCCCTTGGCCGAGCTTCTCACCGAAGGTGCGGTTGCGCGACAGGGGCGAGGAGCAGGTGGCGACCAGGTCGCCGAGGCCGGCGAGGCCCATGAGGGTGAGTGGGTTGGCGCCGAGGTGCATGGCCAGCCGGGCGGTCTCGGCGAGGCCGCGGGTGATGAGCGAGGCGGTGGTGTTGTCGCCGAAGCCGAGGCCCACGGCCATCCCCACGCACAACGCGACCACGTTCTTGTAGGCGCCACCCATCTCACAGCCGAGCACGTCCACGCTGGTGTAGGGGCGGAACGCGGGTGAGTGGCAGCGGCGCTGCAGCATCGTCGCGACATCCTCGTCGGAGCAGGCGACCACCGAGGCGGCCGGCTCGCGGCGAGCGATCTCCTTGGCGAGGTTGGGGCCGCTGATGACCGCGACCCGATCGTGGCTGACGTCGGCCACCTCGGAGATCACCTCGCTCATCCGCTTCAAGGTTCCGAGCTCGATGCCCTTCGCGAGCGAGACGAGCACGGCGTCGCGCTCGAAGTGGGGCGCGAACCCGGGGAGGTTGTGGCGCAGCGACTGCGAGGGCACGGCGAGCACCACGACGTCGGCGCCGGCGAGGGCCCGCTCGGCGTCGTGGGTCGCGGTCACGGCGGGCGGCAGCTCGATGCCGGGCAGGTAGTCGGAGTTCTCCCGCCGGTCGTTGATCGCTGCCGCAGCGTCCTCCCGGCGCGACCAGAGCGCCACGTCGTTGCCGCCGTCGGCGAGCACGATGGAGAACGCCGTACCCCAGGAGCCCGCGCCCAGGACCGCGACCTTGTCACTCAATTGCTCTCCTCGCCGTCGTGCTTGCGGTCCTTGAACCGGTCGCCGTGGATGCGCATGTCGTAGCGCTCGGTCGGCGCCTGTGCGCCGCGGATCGTCTCCACCTGCCGGGTGATCGCCGCCATGATCCGGTCGGTCGCCTCGTTGATCACCGCTGCGGTGATCGGCTGCTCGCGGAGGTCGTCGAGGTCGACCGGGTCACCGACCTGCATGGTCACGGTCCGCGGCGGGAACAGGTAGGGCCGCTTCGTGTACGGCGGCAGGATGTCCTGCGCGCCCCACTGCCCGACCGGGATCACCGGACAGCCCGTCTCGAGGGCGATCCGCGCGGCACCGGACTTGCCGCGCATCGGCCACATCTCCGGGTCACGCGTGATGGTGGCCTCGGGGTAGACGATGACGATGTTGCCCTCGCCGACGGTCTCCACCGCGGCGTCGTAGGCCCCGACGGCGTCGCGGGTGCCCCGCTGCACCGGGATCTGGCCCGCCGCGCGGAGGAAGTAGCCGAGTGCCTTGTTCTTGAAGAGCCCCGCCTTGGCGAGGTACTGCGGCCGCCGCCCGTGGTCGTAGACGAAGTGGGCAGCGGTGATCGGATCGATGTGGGACAGGTGGTTGAGCGCCACCACGCACCCGCCCGCCGCGGGGAGTCGCTCGCCGTCCAGCCATCGGTGCCGGGTGAACAGCAGGAGCAACGGCTTGAGGATCACGACCGCGAGGTTGATCGCCCAACCCCGGTCGTCCTGCATCGTGCGCACCACCACGAGGGTGCAGGCTACCGGTCCGCAGGACCTGACGAGGGCAATGGCACGACAGACGCGGCGCGGCGTCACCGCGACCGACCTGAGATGATCGGCAGCGTGACCGACGGCTACGTGGCCCTGGTCCCGGTGAAGCCGACGGACCAGGGCAAGTCCCGCCTCGTCGGCGTGCCCACCGAAGCACGCGGACGGCTGGCGTCCGCGTTCGCCCGCGACACGGTGCGGGCCTGCCTGCGCGTGGCCACGATGACTCGGGTCCTGGTGGTCACCGACGACGCGATGCTGGCCGCCGACGTCCGCGCGCTCGGTGCGGACACCTGCCCGGATGGCGAGGTCCGCGGTCTCAACGCGGCGTTGCGACATGCAGCCGCGACGGCGGCCGAGCGCTGGCCCGCGCTCCGACCGGTCGCTCTGTGTGCCGACCTCCCGGCACTGCGGTCGGAGGAGATCGCCGACGTCCTCGCCCGACTGCCGGCCGGACCGGCGTACGTCGTCGACGCCGACGGCACCGGAACCACGCTCTACTCCGCGGCGTACGACGACTTCCGCCCGCGCTACGGGACGGACTCGGCCGCGGCGCACGCGGCCTCCGGTGCGCTGCCGGTCGCGGGCGAGCTGGCCGGCCTGCGCCGCGACGTGGACGACATGGCCGACCTGCGCGCGGCGACCGAGCTCGGGATCGGGCCGGCGACGGCAGCCCTGATCCCCAGTCTGACGGTCGCACCGCACTCCCGCTGCTGAGCAGGGCTGTCCGTGGACACAGGTCCGCGGGCCGCCCTCGACGAGAGGACGACCCGCGGTTCGGGTGACGGGGTCAGGCCTTCTTGGCCGTCGTCTTCTTGGCGGTGGTCTTCTTGGCCGGTGCCTTCTTGGCGGCGGTCTTCTTGGCCGGTGCCTTCTTGGCGGCGGTCTTCTTGGCCGGTGCCTTCTTG
>CAZJDU010000176.1:0-3159 GCA_964544855.1 uncultured Nocardioides sp. | reverse complement strand
GTGCCTTCTTGGCGGCGGTCTTCTTGGCCGGTGCCTTCTTGGCGGCGGTCTTCTTCGCGGGTGCCTTCTTGGCGGCGGTCTTCTTGGCGGCGGTCTTCTTGGCCGGTGCCTTCTTGGCCGCGGTCTTCTTCGCGGGTGCCTTCGTGGCCGGGGCCTTCGTGGCCGTCGTCGTGGCCTTCTTGGTGGGCGCTGCCTTCTTGACCGCGGCAGCGGACTTCTTCGGCAGCTTCGGGAGCTTCTTCGCTCCCGAGATGACGTTCTTCAGGTCGGCACCGGGCGTGAACTTCGGCACCGACTTCTTCTTCGCCTTCATGGTCTCGCCGGTCTGCGGGTTGCGCACTGTCCGCGCCCCGCGCACCTTCTTCTCGAACGACCCGAACCCGGTGATCGCGACCTTCTCGCCCTTCGCGACCTGGCGGGTGATGGTGTCCAGCACGATGTCGAGTGCCTGCGAGGCTTCCTTGCGACCGCCTTCGAATCGCTCGGCGAGCGCGTCGATCAACTGTGACTTGTTCACTCTCTGTCCTTCCGACGGAACAGCGTGGTTGCCGTTCGTTGGCCGTCGCGCCCGGCCCCAGCCCGGCGCTCCTTCAAGCACGCTAAGCATTCGGTGGCCCCTGTCACAACGACATCAAGCGGAATGGCGTGGGTTTTTTCCAGTAATACGGGGCAATTCTCCGTTCCTGGCAACCAGCACGACAGCACGGCGTGGTGCATCACCACCGCGCGCACCGTCGAGTTCCAGCCGATATCGACGCTTCAGAACCCGCGTGAATGTTGGGGATTCTCAGATTCGGACCGCGCCGGGAGTGGTGCTTCGACCTGTTCGTCGGGCGATGACAACGCATCCGCGCCCAACCTGCACAGCGATTCGTGACGTCGATCAGGGTGAGAGAGGTGACGATGAGCAACGTGGAGACCGACGACGGACACCCAGGGGACGGGCCTACCTTCGAGGAGTACGCCCGCACCCGCTGGGCGGCGCTGCTGCGGACCGCGCGTCTGCTCACCGGCGAGCGGACCGCGGCCGAGGACCTGGTGCAGGCGACCCTGGTCAAGGCCTACACGCACTGGCACCGGGTCGCCCGGGCCGACTCCGCTGAGGCCTATGTGCGCACGATGCTGCTCAACGAGTTCCTGGGTGAGCGACGGCGCCGGCTCCGGCGTACCGGGAAGGACCATCTGGTTGCCGTACGCGACGACGCCGTCGCTGAGAGCGATCCGGCACTGCGACTCGACCTCTGGGAGGCGGTCATGTCGTTGCCGCCACGTCAGCGGGCGGTCCTCGTGCTCCGCTACTACGAGGATCTCACCGAGGCCGAGGTCGCCCGGACCCTCGACGTCTCGCGCGGCACCGTGAAGTCGCAGGCGTCCGATGCCCTGCGCAGGCTCCGCGCCCACTACTCCCCCGACGACGCGAACACGGAGGTGTCGGGATGACCGACCAGCTCGAGCGCGACCTCACCGCGCTCCTCCACGACCGCGCCGGCTCCGTCGACGCTCCACCGGTGCCGCTCCAGCAGCTCGTCCGGGAAGGCGAGGCGCACCTCGCTGCCCGACAGCGCCGCAAGCGGCTCGTCGTCGCCGGCGCCGTGGCCGCCGCCGTGGTGGTCGCCGCCGCCGTTCCCTACGGCGCGCGGACCCTCGCCGACGGCGACACCACCCCGGGGCCGGCCGAGGTGCCCGAGGTCGTCAACACGAGCACCGAGCGACCCGCCAGCATCGAGGACCTGCCGGTCGGTCCGGCGCCGGCCGTGCCGTACGTCGTCGACGACACGCTCCACGTCCGGGGCGACACCTACGCCGTCCCCACCGATGCGCGAGGTCTGCGCGAGCAGGACCTCCTCTTCCAGTCCGCTGGCGACACCGTCGTGCTCCTCGGGGAACGTGACGCGCCGAGTGAACCGTTCCACCAGGAGTACGCCGTCTACCTCCCGCGCGGGGGTGAGCTCGTTCGCGTTCTCGAGGTGTCGTCGCCTGTCATGCCGATCCTGAACGTCGACGGGTCCGTGCTCGCAGCGTTCGCCGGCGACGAGGTGACCACCTACGCCCTGCCGTCGGGTGAGGAGCTCGGCACGCTGGACCACATGCCGGTCGATCAGGGTCATCGCTACCCCGTGGTGGATGCGGACGGCCGGATCCTCTGGCGTGGCCGACCGACCTACCTGTGGTCCCCCGAGGTGGAGTCGCGCCGCCGCGTCGACCTACCGGCGGACGCCGCTCTGCTCGCCGCCACCACGACCGGCGTGCTCGTCACGGACGGTCGGGAGATCGTGCACGGCACGGTCTCCGACACGGGCGCGTTCGACCCCGACTGGTCGTTCCCGCGCTCGGGGGACGCCGCCGTACCGGCAGGAAGCCATCTCGTGTGGCAGCCGCAGTACACCGCGGACGATGGTCCGCGGGGATCCGGCGACAGGTTCATGACCGGGCCAGGAAGCGTCGCGGACATGTCCACGGGTGAGGAGGTCGATCTGCTCCTGCCCGAGGACATCGCCCTCAGCGGCTGGACCACGCTCGTCGGCTCCGAGGGCAGGGAGAACCTGCTGTTCCACGGCAGCCGCGGCGGTCTGCGGTGCAGCGTGACCACCGGCGCCTGCGACCGGATCCTCACCGATGTCCCCGACGGAGCAGCGGTGCGGTTCGGCAGCGCACAGCCGGCCGGCTGATCAGCGGCCCCTCAGAGCGTGGCGGGCTTCCAGGCCGGTCGGCTCGCCTCGTGGGCGGCGATGTGGGCCTCGTGGCCGAGCGTGATGCTGATGTCGTCGAGACCCTCGAGAAGTCGCCAGCGGGTGTAGTCGTCGATGTCGAAGGAGTCCTCGATCGCATCGGGACCCTCGCCCGCCTTGACCGTCCGGGCCTCGAGGTCGACGGTGATCTCCGCGCCCGGGTGGGCCTCCAGGTGCTCCCACAACGCGTTGATCGTCTTCTCGTCGACCTGCGCGGCGAGCAGCCCGGCCTTGCCGGAGTTGCCGCGGAAGATGTCGGCGAAGCGGGAGGACAGCACGATCTTGAAGCCGTAGTTCTGCAGCGCCCACACGGCGTGCTCACGCGAGGAGCCGGTGCCGAAGTCCGGGCCGGCGACCAGCACGGACGCCTCGGCGTGGGCCGGGTGGTTGAGGACGAACTCCGGGTCGTTGCGCCAGGCGGCGAACAGGC
>CAZJDU010000175.1:0-6200 GCA_964544855.1 uncultured Nocardioides sp. | reverse complement strand
GCGATGCCCCACTCGCCGTCGCCGGAGGCGTCCATCCAGCCCACGGGGGCGGCGTAGCGGTCGCGGTCCATCCGCTCCAGCTCGGAGATCAGGTCCACCGCGTGGGGCGTCGGGGTGCCGCCGACGGCCGCCGACGGGTGGAGCGCGGCGGCCAGCTGCAGCGAGGAGACCCGGCCGGCGTCGTGCACCACCCCGGTGACGTCGGTGGCCAGGTGCATCACGTTGGGCAGGTGCAGCACGAAGGGCGTCTCGGGCACGTTCATCGAGGAGCAGTGCGGCGCGAGCGAGTCGGCCACGGACCGTACGGCGTACTCGTGCTCCTCGAGGTCCTTCGACGACCGCGCCAGCGCGCCGGCCAGCGCCAGGTCGTGCTCGTCGTCGCCGGTCCGCCGGATCGTGCCGGCCAGCACCCGCGAGGTGACCAGGCCGCGCTCGCGACGGACCAGCATCTCCGGGGTCGCGCCGAAGAGGCCGTCGACGTGGAACGTCCAGCACGTCGGGTACGACACCGCCAACCGCCGCAGCGGCCAGCGCACGTCGACCGGGGCGGCCGCGGTGGCGACCAGGTCGCGCGCGAGCACGACCTTCTCCAGGTCGCCGGCGTCGATGCGACGCACCGCCTCCGCGACGGCGCCGGACCACTCGTGCGGGGTCAGCGCGCCGTCGCCGAACACCAGCGCCTCCGGTGCGTCGGGCGCGTCGGCCCGGGTGAGCGCCCGGTCGACCCGGTCGAGGCCGCCGGCGGTGATCGTGGTGAGCCAGGCCTGGTCCTCACGGCGTCCGACGACGATCTCGGGCACGGCGAGCACCGACTCGCCCGGGTCGTCGGCGAAGCCGAAGCTGCCGAAGCAGACCAGCCCGGTGCCCGGCACGCCCACCTCGTCGCGCGCCACCGCGTGTCGCACCGTGGCCCGCCACCACGCGTCGGCCTCGGCGAAGCGATCCGGCCCCGACGTGCGCACCGACGCGGCGCGGCCCCAGCCGATCAGGCCCTCGCCCTGCCGCAGCCAGGCGAGCGGCCGGTGGTCCGGCAGCAGCTCGACGAGGGCGTCGAGGTCGTCGACCGGGACGGCAACGGTGCGGGCGACCAGCGGGGCGGTCGCGACCGCAGCAGCGTCGGAGGGGACACCGGTCGTCACCCTGGGAGCGTACTAAGCAGCCGCGTGCCGCACCGCATCGGCTGTGGTGTGGGTCTCGACACCGTGACCGGCGACTGGGGAGTGTGGGAGCGGTGGTGCATCATGGCGCGGTGCGCCCGTACCGAACCACCATCGCCGCGGTCATCGCCGGCGTCGTCCTGCTTGCCGCCGTTGCCGGCTTCGCGATCGCGCTGCCGCAGGCGACGGGTGAGGGTGCGGCCTCCGGTGACGTGGCCGACACGCTGCCCGACGAGCTGCTCGACGGGCGCCTGGTCGCGGTCGAGGAGCTCGACCCGCAGGTGGCCGAGCAGGCCATCGCGGTGCGGGACTTCGCGACCGACCGCTTCGGCGAGGTCTTCGAGACCGACGCCGCCGTACAGATCTACGCGACCGAGGACCTGCAGGCGCAGGCCGAGGTCGTGGCCGTCAACGGCGAGGGTGGCTTCTTCAAGCCCGGCATGCCGTCCGACCCGGAGGCCGCCAACCCGCAGGGGTCCTGGCACGAGCTCGAGCGGTACGGCGACGTCATCTGCTACACCGTGTGGGGCCCCGAGCAGCAGACCGCCGCCACCGGCGGACTGCCCTTGGCTGTGAACTGCCAGCGTGAGGACGCCGGCCGCACCTTCGACATCCGCACCGGCGGGCTCAGCCCCGACGAGACCGCGGCGGCACTGAACGAGATCGTCGACAACGCCTGACCCAGGGTCTGACCGGCCTATGACCAGTAGACGACCACCCGGTCGCCGATCCGCACCTGGTCGTAGAGCGCCGCGATCGCGCCGTGGTCGCGCACGTTGACGCAGCCGTGCGAGGCGCCGTTGTAGCCGGTGGCGGCGAAGTCGGGGGAGTAGTGCACCGCCTGGCCGCCGGAGAAGAACATCGCGTAGGGCATCGCGGTGTCATAGATCGACGACACGTGGTCGCGGCTCTTCTGGAACACCGAGAACGTGCCCTCCCGGGTGGGCATCTCCTCGCGACCGAACCGCACGTCCACGGTCGTGAGCACCTGCCCGTCGATCACCCAGCGCAGCGTGCGGCTGGTCTTGTCGATGCACAGCACCCGCCCGGTCTCGCACCGCGGGTCGAGCGCGCCTGGTGGGTTGCCCACCGGCTGGTTGGTCATCTCCGCCCCGGTGGGCTCGCGGGTCATCTCGTGCAGCCGGTCGAGCGTGCGCCGGTCCACCTCGCCGGTGACCGGAAAGCCGCGCTTGGCCTGGAAGCCGCGGACCGCCTCGGTGGTGACGTCGCCGTAGTGGCCGGTCACGTCGGCGTGGAACCACGCGATCTGCTGCAGCCGCGCCTGGAGGTCGCGGACGTCGTCGCCGGAGTCGCCCGGACCCCACAGGCGGGGGCCGGGCTGCAGCTCGGGCTCGGGCTCGACGACCTGGCCGGCCTGGGTGGGGGCCGCGTCGCGCGGGCGGTTTCGAGGCTCAGGCCTGGGCGGCCTTCGCACCTCAACCTCCGTGGCCGTGCCCTTCGCCTCGACGGGTGCGTCGGCGATGGCGCGGTCGTTCCAGGGCAGCCCGTCGGCCGCGCCGGCGGCGTACGCGAGTCCGCACACCAGCGCCGCGAGGGCCACGGCCACGACGCTGCGACGAAGTGCTCTCATGCCTGGTACGACGCCCGACGGACCGCTTCGGTTGCGTCGTCTAGGACATGTCCTAGCCTGCTCCGGTGACCCGCGCAGAGCTCGACAAGCAGCCCGCCGACGTACGACGCATGTTCGACGCCGTCGCGAAGCGGTACGACCTGACCAACGACGTGCTCTCCTTCGGCCAGGACCGCCGCTGGCGCCGCGACGTGCTGGAGGCCGTGGACCCGTCGTACGGCGACCGGGTGCTCGACCTCGCCGCCGGCACCGGCACCTCGAGCGAGCCGTTCGAGGAGGCGGGTGCGCTGGTCGTGCCGTGCGACTTCTCGATCGGCATGCTCGCCGTCGGCAAGCAGCAGCGGCCGCAGCTGCCGTTCACGGCGGGCGACGGTACCCGGCTGCCGTTCGCCGACGACTCCTTCGACGCCGTGACGATCTCCTTCGGGCTGCGCAACATCGTCGACCCCCTGGCCGGGCTGCGCGAGATGCGACGGGTGACCCGGCCCGGTGGGCGGCTGGTGGTCTGCGAGTTCAGCCACCCCACGTGGGGGCCGTTCCGCACCGTCTACCTGGAGTACCTGATGAAGGCGCTCCCCGCCATCGCCCGGACCGTCTCCTCCTCGCCCGACGCCTACGTCTACCTCGCCGAGTCGATCCGCTCCTGGCCCGACCAGCGAGGACTCGCCGACCTGATCGCCGAGGCCGGCTGGCGCTCGCCAGAGTGGCGCGACCTCTCCGGCGGCATCGTCGCCCTGCACCGGGCCGTCGCCTGACCTGATTTAGGCCACGTCGCCATGACCTAAATCCGCAGGTCAGGCCGCAGGTGTGGGGTTGTGCACCCCCCGTTGGCCGTGGTCCGCACGGAGTGGCAATATGTGTGCCGCATCACCTCGTGATTCGCTTCACAAGGTCACGATGTGAGCCCTTCAGATGCAGGGTGCAGAGCACGGGAAGGACGGCCATGGAGCTCTACGTACCGGTGCTGGCTCTCGCCGGACTCGCCGCGTTGTTCGCGGTGGGGTCGGTGGCGATGAGTGCCGTCGTCGGCGGACCGGCGCGCTACAACCGGGCCAAGCTCGACTCCTACGAGTGCGGCATCGAGCCGACACCGCAGGCGCTGAGCGGCCGGTTCCCGGTGAAGTACTACACGGTCGCGATGACGTTCATCATCTTCGACGTCGAGATCATGTTCCTCTTCCCCTGGGCCGTCTACTTCGACGAGCTCGGCTGGTTCGGGTTCGTCGCCGTCGTGCTGTTCCTGCTCAACATCACCATCGCCTACGTCTATGAATGGCGCCGCGGCGGACTGGACTGGGACTGATCGCCGTGATGCACGCACGCTGCCTACGTTGTCGTCGGTCGACGGCCGCTCCGCTTTTCAGGCCGCCTTCCCTCCTCCGCCTTGGCAGCGCACGCACCTCACGACGATCAGCAATCGGACTGGAGGCCTGATGGGACTCGAAGAGAAGCTGCCGAGCGGCGTCCTGCTCAGCACCGTCGAGCACGTCGGCGGCTACATGCGCAAGGCCAGCTTCTGGCCGGCCACCTTCGGGCTGGCGTGCTGCGCGATCGAGATGATGACCAGCGGCGGGCCGCGCTACGACACCGCCCGCTACGGCATGGAGGTCTTCCGTGCCAGCCCGCGCCAGGCCGACCTGATGATCGTCGCTGGCCGGGTCAGCCAGAAGATGGCGCCGGTGCTGCGGCAGATCTACGACCAGATGGCCGAGCCCAAGTGGGTGCTCGCGATGGGCGTGTGCGCCTCCAGCGGCGGCATGTTCAACAACTACGCGATCGTCCAGGGCGTCGACCACGTCGTGCCGGTCGACATGTACCTCCCCGGCTGCCCGCCGCGTCCGGAGATGCTCATCGACGCGATCCTCAAGCTGCACGACCAGGTGCGCACCGCACCGCTCGGCGCCAACCGCGAGGCGCACATCAAGCAGATGGAGGCCGAGGGCCTGGTGACGCTGCCGACCTCGGACATGAAGGGTCTCCTGCGATGAGCGACGACGACCAGAAGCCGGAGCAGCCGGCGACCGAGCAGTCGCCGGAGAACCTCCCCGCCGAGCAGGGCGAGGTGCCCACGATCGGCGAGCGGCACGGCATGTTCGGCGCGAAGGGGACCGGCGACACCAGCGGCTACGGCGGTCTCGTCGCGCCCGTCGTCCTGCCCGGCACGGCGCAGCGGCCGTACGGCGGCTGGTTCGACGCCGTCGCCGACCAGCTGGACCCGCTCATCGAGCGGGTGGTCATCCACCGTGGCGAGATCACCTTCCACGTGAGCCGCAACCACCTCCAGGAGGTGGCCAAGCTGCTGCGCGACGACGCGTCGTTGCGCTTCGAGCTCTGCTCCGGGGTCAGCGGGGTGCACTACCCGGGCGACGAGGGCCGCGAGCTGCACGCCGTCTACCACCTGATCTCGATGACCTACAACCGCCGGATCCGGGTCGAGGTCAGCGTGCCCGACGCGGACCCGCACCTGCCGACGCTGACGGCGATCTATCCGTCGCTGGACTGGCACGAGCGCGAGACCTACGACATGTTCGGCCTGATCTTCGACGGCCACCCCGCGCTCACCCGGATCCTGATGCCGGACGACTGGCCCGGGCACCCGCAGCGCAAGGACTACCCGCTCGGAGGGATCCCGGTCGAGTACAAGGGCGGCAGCGTCCCGCCGCCCGACCAGCGGAGGAGCTACAACTGATGAGCACCACCGACGACTTCTACGCCGGCACCTCGGAGACCAGCCAGGGTCCGGTCTTCACCGTCACGGGTCAGGACTGGGACGACATCTCGGCCGGCCTCGGCGAGGGTGAGGCCAACGAGCGGGTCGTGGTCAACATGGGCCCGCAGCACCCCTCCACCCACGGCGTGCTCCGGCTGATCCTGGAGCTCGACGGCGAGTCGGTGACCGAGGCCCGCGCGGGCATCGGCTACCTCCACACCGGCATCGAGAAGAACATGGAGTACCGCACCTGGGTGCAGGGCGTGACGTTCTGCACCCGGATGGACTACCTCAGCCCGTTCTACAACGAGATGACCTACGTGCTCGGCGTGGAGCGGCTGCTCGACATCGAGGACGAGATCCCGGAGAAGGCGCAGACGATGCGCGTGCTCCTGATGGAGCTCAACCGGATCTCCTCGCACCTCGTCGCGATCGCCACCGGCGGCATGGAGATCGGCGCGCTGACCGTGATGACGGTCGGGTTCCGCGAGCGCGAGATGGTGCTCGACATGTTCGAGCTGATCACCGGGCTGCGGATGAACCACGGGTTCATCCGGCCCGGCGGTGTCGCGCAGGACCTCCCCGACGACGCGATCGACAAGCTGCGCGACTTCATCGCGCTGATGCGCAAGCGGCTGCCGGAGTACGCCGCGCTGTGCAACGCCAACCCGATCTTCAAGGCTCGCCTCGAGGGCGTCGGCCACCTCGACTTCGAGGGCTGCGTCGCGCTCGGCCTCACCGG
>CAZJDU010000174.1:0-6216 GCA_964544855.1 uncultured Nocardioides sp. | reverse complement strand
GACCCCTGTGGATGACGCCTGCGGCCTGTCGGCGCGCCGCACTACCGTCCACGGTCGACTGGACCGACGACTCGGGGAGACCACCATGGGGCAGCACGACACGGCGCGGCACGACAGGACGCAGCGGCAGCAGGTCGCGGAGCTGTGGCGCACCGCGATCGTGATGGCGGCGGCGGTGCCGCACCGCGTCACCGCACCGATCGAGCGGCTGGCGTCCTACCCCTCCGCGCTGGTGGACGAGCAGGGCTCCCGGATCCTGCTCGACCGGGTCGGGACCTGGTGGTCCCACGGCTGGCAGCCGACCGAGCTCCGGCGCGAGCTGCGTCGTCGCACCAGGGCCACCACCGGGCGACTGGCCGAGCTGGTGATCCTGGTCGACCACGAGCGACGGTCGGGCCAGGCGTTGGACCCGCGCTGGGCCGAGCAGCTGCAGCAGCTGGGGCAGCGGACACTCTCCACCCGCGGCAGCTGGCTCTCCGCGTGGCGGCGACACGAGTCGCTCGACCACGCGGAGTGCTGGGCGACGGTCGCCGCGCTCGCGCGGGCCGCCACGGAGCTGGCGACTCTCGACGTGCTGATCCCGCCGCCGGGCGCGGACCCCACGGCGGTGAGCCTCGGCGCGCCCGAGCGCGGTCGCCGGCACCATCCGATGCTGGAGCGGGTCCGCAAGCTGCTGAGCAAGGCGGAGGCGACCGACTTCGAGGAGGAGGCGGCGACCTTCACCGCGAAGGCACAGGAGCTGATGACGCGGCACGCGATCGACGAGGCACAGCTGCACGCGACCGGACAGCAGGACCGGCCCCGCATGGTGCGGCTGCCGGTGGACGCGCCGTACGTCGACGGCAAGTCGGCCCTGCTCGGTGCCGTGGCCGCGGCCAACCGGTGTCGCGCGATCCAGCTCACCGGCCTCGACATGAGCTCGGTGGTCGGCCACGCCGACGACCTCGCCATGGTCGAGCTGCTCTTCACCTCGCTGCTGGTGCAGGCTCACCACGCCCTCACGGAGGTCGGCCGGGGTCTCGGCGGCCGGCACGCGCGCGGCCGGGGCTTCCGCTCCTCGTTCTACCTCGCCTATGCGAGCCGGATCGGTGAACGGCTCGGCTCGGTCAACGACCGGGTCGTGGCCGACGACGGTGCGCCCGCGGCACTGCCGGTGCTGCGGGCGCGCGAGATCGCGGTGGACGAGCTGGTCGAGGCCCACTACGGCGGCCGGTTGACGACCGGCGCGGTGCGTGGAGGGTACGACGACGCCGGTCTCGCCTACGGCCGCGCGGCTGCCGACCGGGCCCGACTGGACTCCGGCGCGATCACTCGGTGAGGGCGCTCGGGTCGTCCGGCACGTCGACCGCGTGCAGCAGCAGCGCCTCCAGCGGGATCACCTCGAGCGCCAGCCGGTTGGTGCTGGCGAGCACCACCGGGGCCGTGATGCCGTCCTGGTGGGCCTCCATCCAGCGATGAGCCACCACGCACCAGCGGTCGCCCGGCTGCAGCCCCGGGAACTGCCACTCCGGTCGTGGGGTCGAGAGGTCGTTGCCCACCGCCTTCTGATGGGCCAGGAACTCCTCGGTCATCACCGCGCACACGGCATGGCGGCCGACGTCGTCCGGGCCGCACGCGCAGTAGCCGTCGCGGTAGTAGCCCGTCACCGGATCCGTGCTGCACGGCTCGAGGGGGTCGCCGTGCACGTTGAGCTCGGCCATGGGTCGAGGCTATCGACATCCGCGCGCCGCTGCCGGTGCCGGCCGGGCCGGAGACGTGTGCTCAGCCGGTGTTCGCGATGTAGACGTCGCACGACGCGTGGTGTGCCACGGCCGCGGCCACACTGCCGAGCACGCGGGCGATGCCCTGCATCCGCTTGTTGCCGACGACGATCATCGTGGCCCCGAGGCGCTCGGCCTCGCTGATCATCGCGTCCGCCGGACGCGCCTGGACGGCGGCGCTCGAGACCGACGGGACGAGCGATGCCACGCGCTGTGCTGCACGGGCGGCGATGTCGGCGCTCTCGTCGGCGATCGAGACCTGCACCTTCTCCCCACCGGTGTCGATCTCGGTGGACTGGTTGCGGGCATAGGCGAAGACCACGTGCAGGCTCGCCCCGGTCGCCGTGGCGAGCTGCGCGGCTCGTTCGGCGGCGCGGTCCGCCCGCTCGTTGCCGTCGACGCCGACGACGATGACCTCGCTCATCCGTGCCTCCTGTCCTGGTGGCCGATCTCCACGCCACCGACTGGTCTCTGATCATAGATCAGAGGGAGGTGTTTCATGCGCAGGGATCTTGCCGAGAGAGACCAGCCGCTCCTGTCTCGGCGGGGAGTCAGGGCGACCGCAGGGCAGCCGCGAGGTCCGCGACCTGCTCCGCGGGGGCGTCGTACCCGGGGAAGTAGCAGCACACCCGGTCGGCCACGTCGCCGAAGCGCCGTCGGATCTCGGCGGCGCACTCCTCGGGGGTGCCCCGCACGGCGAGGGTCGCGAGCATCTCCTCGGAGATCAGGCCGAACATCTCGCGGATGTCGCCGGTCTTGGAGAGCCGGTTGAGCTCGGGCTGGAGCTCGCCCCACTCCTCGACGTCGAGGACGGGTCGGTAGGCCGGGGTGGACCCGTAGAACGCGAGCAGCCCCCGCACACCCGCCGACGCGGCGGTCAGCTGCTCCTCGGTCCGTCCCATCGCCACGATCGCCTGCGGATAGATCGGGAACGACGTACGGCCGGCGCGCGCCATCCCTTCCTGTACGGCGGGCAGCGTCCGCTCCCGGAAGTGCCGGTGGGAGTGGAACGGCATCACCAGCAGCCCGTCGGCGACCTCCGCCGCGGTGCGCGTCATCACCGGACCGAGCGCCCCGAGCAGCACCGGCGGCGGGCCGTAGGGGTTCGGGCCGGGGACGAACGACGGCGGCATCAGCGTGTGCTGGGTGTGCTCACCCCGGAACTCCAGCGGCGTGCCGTCCTGCCAGGCCGCGAGGATCGCCGTGGTGGCCTGCACGATCTCCCGCATCCGTGCTGCCGGCGAGGTCCAGGTCGCGCCGTACCGCTTCTCGATGTGCGGCCGGATCTGGGAGCCCAGCCCGAGCCGGAACCGGCCCCGTGACATCAGCTGAAGGTCCCAGGCCGCGTGCGCGAGGTGCAGCGGGCTGCGCGGCATCGCGATCGCCACGTTGGTCATCAGGTCCGCGTCGACCTGGCCGGCGACCGCCGCCAACGGGAGCATCACGTCGTGGGGGCCCTCGAACGTGAACAGCCCCGCCGCTCCCGCCTCGGTCAGGGCACGCGCGCGGTCGCGGGCCTCGTCCGGTCGTCCGTCCAGCTGGAGATCGAGGAGCACGCCCTCATCCAACCGCACGCACCGCCGAGCGTCACCACATCACCAGATCCGGTCTGCATACTCCGGGTGGTCGATGAAGGGGTTCCGGTTGTCCTGCCAGCCGGCGTGGATGATGTCGTTGCGTCGGACCTCAGCCGCCGACACCGGGTCCTGGGCGTGCCAGTCCAGCAGCACCGAGACCCTCCCATGGAGTGGCACCGAGCCGTTGCCGACGCTGTCGTTGAGCTCGAGGTCCGGGAAGCCGTCGTCGCCCTCGTAGCGGACCGCCATGTAGAAGATCATCCGGGCGACGTCCCCCTTGACCGCATCCGGTGGCTCCCAGGAGTCGCCGTCGACGCCGCACGCGGAGCACTGGTGCACGCCCGAGCCGCCGTTGTCGAAATCCAGGTTGCCGCGCGCCGCGTTGACCGTCACGTCGGTCGGTCGCAGGTGGTGGAGGTCGGTGCCCGGCCCGGATGCGGTGCCGAAGTCGCCGTGGCTCTTCGCCCACACGTGCTCGCGGTTCCAGTCGTCGGCGTCACCGCCGTTGCTGGCCTTGGAGACCGAGCGTCGTGAGTAGAGCTCGATGACATTGCTCGGGTTGTCCGGATCCTCGTCGGTCTCTCGAAGCGCCGTCCAGACCGTGCTGTAGGAGATACGGGTGTGGTCGTCGATGATCCCGTGCAGCGCCGCCTTCAAGGCGCCGCCGGTCAGGCCGTCCGCGGGTGCGTAGTAGTCGTCGGGCACACCGCCACCGGGGTCGCCCTCACCGGGGTCGCTCCCGCCGTCGGCGTGCGCGATCCCGGTGGGGCTCTTGAGGCCGGCGTGCGGCGAGAAGTACGGCGTCAGGGTGCCGGAGACCTCGATCCGCTCGCCGAGCAGCCCCGGGTTGCTCTCCAGTCCCCACTCCGCGCGCCACCCGCTCGTGATCTGCACGAAGAGCATCCGGGCGGTGTCGATCTCGTCGGGGGAGTCGGCGAGGGCGAGCGCGTAGTCGTTCGGGAAGCCACTGGTGACGACGGTCGAGGAGGAGGTCGGCTGGCCGACGACGTAGCCCGCGACGGTGGCGGTCGAGCCGTTCTGGGTGTCGATGGCGGAGGAGACGGTGATCGTCGCGGCGCGGGCCGGTGCGACGAGCGTGACGGCGAGGGCGGCCGCTGTCACCGCTGCGAGCAGCAGCGTGAGTGGCCGGCAGTTCCCGAGAGTGCGTGCCATGGCCCCACGATGGGCCCGCCGCGTGACCGGGACGCGAACGTGGGGCGGCGCGTCGCCTACGAGTCGGTCGCGGCGAGGTCGGCGTGCTCGTCGCGCAGCTGCCGCTTGAGGATCTTGCCGCTCGGGTTCTTCGGCAGCCCGTCGGCGACGACGACGTACTTCGGCGCCTTGTAGCCGGCCAGCACCGATCGCGCGTGGGCCATCACCTCGTCGGCGGTGAGGGTCGCGTCGGGTTTCGGTACGACGACGGCCGCGACGGCTTCGACCCAGCGGGGATGGCTGACGCCGAAGACCGCGACCTCGGCGACGTCCGGATGCTCGTAGATCGCCTCCTCGACCTCGCGGCTGGCGACGTTCTCACCGCCGGTCTTGATCATGTCCTTCTTGCGATCGACCACGTGGAGGTAGCCGCCGTCGTCGATGTAGCCCAGGTCGCCGGAGTGGAACCAGCCGCCGCGGAAGGCCTCGGCGGTCTTCTCGTCCTGGCGGTAGTAGCCGAGTGTGGCGTGCGGGCTGCGGTGGACGATCTCGCCGACCGTCCCGGGCGCCATGGGCTGTTCCGCGTCGTCGACGATCCGGGTCTCGACGTTGAGCGCCGGCCGGCCCGCGGACCCGGCGTGCGCCATCTGCTCCTCGGGGCCGAGGATCGTCGCGAGTGGTGCCATCTCGGTCTGGCCGTAGAAGTTCCACAGGTCGACGTCGGGGAGCCGCTGCTGGATCTCCTTGAGCACCTCGACCGGCATCGGGGAAGCGCCGTAGTAGCCCTTGCGCAGGCTGGACAGGTCGGTGCTGTCGAAGTCGGGGTGGCGCAGCAGCCCGATCCACACCGTCGGCGGTGCGAAGAACTTGGTGACCCGCTCGGTCTCGATCGTGCGCAGGATCGCCGCCGGGTCCGGCCCGGGCAGGATGATGCTGGTCGCGCCGAGATAGACGTCGACTCCGAGGAAGCAGTCGAGCTGCGCGCAGTGGTAGAGCGGCAGCGTGTGCAGTTCGACGTCGTCGGCGCTCATCGAGCCGTCGATGACGCAGGAGACGTACTGCCACAGCAGCGCCCTGCTGCTGAGCAGAGCGCCCTTCGGCTGCGACTCGGTGCCGGAGGTGAACATCATCCGCACCGGGTCGTCGTCGGCCACCGTCACCGCCGGGGGCGTGCCGTCGTGGTCGAGCCAGGCGGCGATGTCGGTCCAGCCGGTGGGCACGTCGCCGCCGGTGAGCCGGACGGCGATCCGCGTGTGCACCGCGTCGGTGTCGGCCGCGGCCAGCGCTCCCTCGGCGGTCTCGATCAGGGCGTCCTCCACGACGAAGGCGCTCGCGCCGCTGTGGTCGAGGATGAAGGCGATCTCGTCGGCGCCGAGCATGAAGTTGATCGGCACCAGTACGACGCCGACGCGCGCGGCCGCGAAGTCGAGCACGGCGAACTGCCAGCAGTTGTGGCACAGCAGCGCGAGCCGATCGCCCTTCTCCAGGCCCGCCGCCGCGATGGCCGCCGCCGTGCGGTCGACGTACGCGTCGAGCTCGGCGAACGTGAGCCGTACGTCGCCGTCGATGACGGCCGGCTTGTCGGGCGAGCGCAGCGCCGTACGCCGCGGCAGGTCGCCGAGCGCGTGGTGGCGGGCGTGGGCGATGTCGGTGCCGAGATCGGCTGCGGTGTCGGTCATGCGGTCCCTCCCAGGGTGAGCCGGGTCACGGGGAGAGGCTAGCGGGCG
>CAZJDU010000173.1:0-6269 GCA_964544855.1 uncultured Nocardioides sp. | reverse complement strand
GCTCGGACACCGGGTCCACCGTAGGCCCGAGGCGCCCGCCCGTCATCGAACGGGGTCGACCGCTCAGACCACCACGCAGCCGTCCTCGAGGCGGATCACCCGGTCGGCCGCGTCGATGCCGGCCTGCTCGTGGGTGACGCAAGCGACCGCCGCGCCGCGGCTCGCCTCCTCCGCGAGAATCTGCCGGGTACGCCGGCGGCTCGCGTCGTCGAGACCCGCGACGGGCTCGTCCAGCAGCAGGATGTCGCTGCCCTGCACGATGCCCTGGGCCAGCAGCGCGCGTTGACGCTGGCCGCCGGAGAGGCCGGCGAGCGGGCGATCCTCGAGACCGGTGAGCTCGACGCGGTCGATCGCCGCGTCGACGGCGACGCGGGTGTCCGCCCGTCGCCGTCGGGCTCCCCAGGTGCCGATGGCCACGACGTCACGCACCGTCAGGGGGAGTCCGTCGGGTGCCGCGGGGCGCTGGACGACGAGGGCGACGGTGCCGTGGCGGGACACCCGGCCGCGTCGTGGTCGACGTACGCCGGCGAGCAGCTCGACCAGTGTCGACTTGCCCGATCCGTTGGGCCCGGCGATCGCGGTCACCGTCCCGTGCGGCAGCCCGACCGAGACCTCGTGCAGGACATCGCGATGGTCGTAGGCGTAGCACAGCTCGTGCGCAGTGAGCCGGGTCGAGGTGGTGGTCATCGGAACGGACCCTACCTGATTGGGAATCATTATCGTTCTCGATCTAGGGTGACGCGGTGCAGTGGATCAGCGACCCCTTCCAGGCCGACTTCATGGCGCGCGCCCTCCTCGGCGGCGCGCTGGTGGCCGCCATCTGCGGCGTCGTCGGCACCTGGGTCGTCATCCGCGGTATGGCGTTCCTCGGGGAGGCCATGGGGCACGGCATGCTGCCGGGGGTCGCACTGGCGACCGTGCTGGGACTGCCCGTCGTGCTGGGCGGTGCGGCGAGCGCGGTGGTGATGAGCGCGACCATCGGTGTGCTGCAGCGGCGCGGACGACTGTCCTACGACACGACCATCGGCCTGCTCTTCGTCGCCATGCTCTCGCTGGGCGTCATCATCGTGTCCCACTCACAGAGCTTCGCCACCGACGCGACCACGATGCTCTTCGGAGACATCCTGGCGATCCGACCCGGCGACGTCGCGATGCTCGCGGGTGCCCTGGGCGTCACGCTCGTCGTCGCCGGCTGGTTCCACCGAGCGTTCGTGTGCGCGGCCTTCGACGAGCGCATCGCCCGCACGTTGGGGCTGCGGCCGAGGCTGGCCCAGCTGATGCTGGTCGGCCTCGTCACGCTGGCCGTGGTGGCGTCGTACCAGGCCGTCGGGACGCTCCTGGTCATCGGGCTCCTCCTCGCCCCGGTCGTTGCTGCCACGCCGTGGACCCGCCGGATCTGGACCACGATGCTCCTCGCCGTCCTCGCCGGCATGGCGAGCGTGCTCGCCGGCCTGCTCGTCTCCTGGTACGCCGCGACGGCGGCCGGAGCGTCCATCGCCGGCGCGGCGATCGTCCTCGCCGCCGGATCCGGCCTCGTTCACGGCGCCGTCGGTCTGGCGAGGCCGCTGACCAGGGCCGGTGCGGCGGTCGCCGCCGCGCCCTCGACACTCCACGACCCAGCGATCCAGCAACCCCGAGAGGCCCCATGACCCGCACCACCCTCGCTACCCTGGCCGGCACCCTGCTGCTCACCGCCTCGGCATGCGCTACCACCGGAGCCGGGGATCCCGCGGCAGCCGGCGACGCCGGTGCCGCCACCGCGGAGGACGGCACCTCATCCGGACACGGCGCCGTCGAAGGAGCGCAGGAGGTCGCCGAGCCGCAGCTCCACCTGGTGAGCATCGCTCCGGATGGCGGCGTCGGCATGCTCGATCTGCGCGACGAGACGAGCACCGAGCCGACGACGATCGGGCAGCCTGGCGCCGTGGCGTCCGACGGGCGCTACGTCTTCGCCAGCACGCCCGCCGGGCTCGAGATCGTGGACAGCGGCGTGTGGACGTGGGACCACGGTGACCACTTCCATTACTACCGCGCCGAGCCCGAGCTGCTCGGCACGCTCGCCGGCAGCGGGGCGGCCACCGTCTCTCCCGGGGCGCTCTCCACCGCCGGCGGCACCGGGGTGTTCTTCCCGGAGACCGGCCAGGCGGTGCTGCTGGACAACCAGGCTCTCGCGGACGGCGAGATCCTGGAGTCCTTCCGGCTCGACGGACGGACGCACGACGGGCTCGCAGCACCGCTGGGCGACGGCGCACTGGTGAGCGTGCCGGACGGGGCGGGTGCGGTGACGGCGGTTCGCTTCCACGGGGCCGACGGCGAGCCCGTCGACGGCGCGCAGGCACCCTGCCGGGAGGCCCGGGGCTCCATCACGACCCGGGTCGGCCTGGTGGTCGGCTGCGCTGACGGCGCCCTGCTCATCACCGAGGAGGGCGGCAACCGGCCGAGCTTCGAGACGATCCCGTACCCCGACCGAGCGGCGGCGCCCCGCGCGACCTCGTTCCAGGGACGGAAGGGCCGGCCGACCGTGGCGGCGCGCTCGGGGCGATCCGGCATCTGGCTCCTCGACACCCGCGAGCGGACGTGGCAGCACCTGGAGACGGACGTGCCGCTGCTGCGCGTCTCGGCCGCGGACGACGAGGAGGGCCATGTCCTCGCCCTCGACCGCACCGGACGGGTCCGGGTGTACGCCGCCGACTCCGGCGAGCAGCTCGCGGTCACCGAGCCGCTGCTGCGCCGTACGCTGCGGGAGCGCGACCTGCTCGCGGGCGTCGATCTCGTCGTCGACCAGCACCGGGCGTATCTCAACGCCCCGGCCGAGGCCGTCGTGTACGAGATCGACTACGCCGACTCGGCTCGCATCGCACGGGTGCTCGAGCCGCCGACGGTCCCGACGTTCTTCACCGAGGCCGGTCGATGAGGCGGCAGGACCGAGAAAGGACGCCGTTCCTCGCCCTGGCCGGCGTGCTGCTCGTCGCCCTCCCCGGCTGCGGAGCCGTCGCCGACGACGGCGGCCCGACGGTGGTCGTGACCACCAACATCCTGGGCGACGTCGTCGAGAACTTGGTGGGCGGCGACATCGAGGTGACCACCCTGATGCGCACCGGGGCGGATCCGCACTCCTTCGAGATCTCCGCCCGTGAGGCCGCGCAGCTGCAGGACGCCGACCTCGTCGTGTCGAACGGGCTCGGCCTGGAGGAGGGGCTCCAGCAGCACCTGGACCGCGCCGCGGACGCCGGCGGGGAGATGTTCGTGGCGGGCGAGCACGTCGACGTCCTCGACTATTCCGGCGGAGACGCCGGCAGCGGACCCGACCCGCACTTCTGGACCGACCCGGAGCGGATGCTCGACGTCGTCGCGGCGCTCGGTGACGCCCTTACGGAGATCGACGGTGCCGACGCGACCGCGATCGACACGCGGACCGAGGAGTACGGCAGCCGACTCGAGCGGCTCGACCAGGCGATGACGGACGGATTCGCCGCCCTCCCGTCGCAGCGGCGCAGCCTGGTGACCAACCACCACGTCTTCGGCTACCTCGCCGACCGCTTCGGGTTCCGGATCATCGGCGCGGTCATCCCCGGCGGCTCGACGTTGGCGGCGCCGAGCGCAGCGGACCTCGAGGATCTCGCCGGCGCGATCGAGGACGCCGGGGTCCCGACGATCTTCGCGGAGTCCTCGCAGCCCGACCGGCTGATCCAGGTGCTCGCCGACGAGGTCGGCGTCGAGGTCCGCGTGGTCGAGCTGTTCACCGAGTCCCTCACCGCAGACGGCGGAGGGGCCGACACCTACCTGGCCATGATGCGGGCCAACACCGAGCGCATCACCGACGGGCTCTCGTCCTGAGAGCTCACCACGAAAGGGGAAACCATGGAACGACGACACCACCGCGGGCCACTCGCGGCCGCGGCGATCGCCGGCGTATCGCTGATGCTCTCGGCGTGCGGGGGCACGGCCGGCGGGGACGCGGAGAACGCCTCCGATGTCGACCGGTCGGGCCGGCAGCTCGCGGTCGGCTACGAGAACGGGGTCGCCGTGCTCGACGGCGAGACGCTGGAGGTCATCGACGAGTTCGACTCCGAGGAGTTCATCCGGCTCAACGCGGTGGGGGACGGCCGCAACGTGCTGGTGACCACGTCCGCGGGCTTCCAGGTGCTCGACACCGAGACCCCCGCGCTGACGGACCTGGTCTTCGAGGCGGAGGCCGCCGGCCACGTCGTACGACACGCCGGCACGACCGTGCTCTACGCCGACGGCACCGGCGAGACGACGATCGTCGACACCGACGCGCTGCTGACCTCGGACGGCGAGCTCCCGGAGACGTCGACCTGGACGGCTCCCGAGGCGCACCACGGTGTCTCGATCGTCCTCGAGGACGGCACGCTGCTCACCACCGTGGGGGACGACGAGGCCCGGAGCGGCGCCGTCGCGCTCGAGTCGCACGACGGTCACTACGACGAGACGGCGTCCAGCGACCAGTGCCCAGAGATCCACGGAGAGGGCACCGCGGCCGACGAAGCGGTCGTCTTCGGGTGTGAGAACGGCGCGCTGCTCTACCACGACGGCGAGTTCGAGAAGCTCCAGGCGCCCGACGAGTACGGCCGGATGGGCAACGCCTACGTGTCGGAGACGAGCCCGATCGTGGTCGGCGACTACAAGACCGACCCCGACGCCGAGGGATACCTCCTCGACATGGTCACGCTCATCGACACCGAGCAGCGGACCTTCGAGCCGGTGGCGCTGCCCGAGGGCGTCGAGTACACCTGGCGCGGTGTCGTGCGTGGTCCCGGTGACCTCGCCTACCTCCTCGGCACCGACGGTGCGATCCACGTGCTGGACCCCGCGACCGGAGAGATCACCGACGAGTACCCGGTCGTCGAGCCATGGGAAGGACCGGCCGAGTGGCAGGACCCGCATCCGGCGATGACCGTCGACGGCGACACCGCCTACGTCGCGGAGCCGGCGAGCAACACCGTGCACGCGGTCGATCTGGTGACCGGTGAGGTCATCGCCTCCGTGGAGCTCGACGAGCAGCCGAACGAGATGGCTCCGGCGCTGGGCTGAGGAGAGCTTCGTCGCGTCGAGCGGGTGAGCGCCGCCACGACCCGGATGTCGTGGCGGCGCCGCCGTATCGGGCGGCTCACACCCGGTCGGCGTACGCCTCCTCGAGCGCTTGGACCTTCGCAGCGTCGAACAGGTCGACGTCCGAGCCGTCGACGGTGGCGACGAGCGCGTCCAGGCAGACGTGGTAGCCGGCGGCGGTGCTCTGGTAGCCGCGCGGCCCGGGCTCGACCACCCGGATCGTCGCGAGCAGCCGGGTGCCGGAGTCGGTCGGCGTGAGGTCGAAGCGGAGCCGCTCGGTGTCCCAGGTGAACTCGAAGACCCGCGGCGGCTCCCAGGTGAGCAGCTCTCCGGGGAGGACGGCGTCGTCCAGGTCGAGCCCGGCCGCCTCGATCTCCGCACCGGCCTGCTCGATCGTCTCGGGCCAGAACGCGATCCGCAACGGCGCCCCTGCGACCCGGTCGCCGACGATGTCGGCGGGGAACCAGTGCCGCAGGTGCTCGGACTCGGTGAGCGCCCGCCACACCCTCTCCGGCGGGTGCGCCAGCTCGCGCTCGTAGCGGAGCACGACAGCGTCCCCTTCCCGGGTCACCTCGCCCAGCCGGTCGGCCGCGATCTCGCTCATCTGTCGTCTCCTTCAGTCGTCGGGCATGTCGTCGAGGTGCTGCTCGAGCGCGTCGAGCCGGTCTGCCCAGGCGCGCCGGTAGGGCGCCAGCCAGGCGTCGATCTCCCGCAGCCGGTCGGGCTGCAGCGCATAGTGCCGCCGCGGCCCGTCCACCCGGACCCGCACGAGCTCGGCCTCACCGAGCTGCTTGAGGTGCTTGGACACGTTGGGCTGCGCCGTACCGAGCAGGTCCACGAGCTCGCCCACGGTCAGCTCGCGCTGGTGGAGCAGGTCGAGGATCCGCCGCCGCGTCGGGTCGGCGAGCACGGAGAACACATCGCGGGTGGGCACCGACTCAGTATGCCCATAGCTGCATATTCCAGTCAAGGCATAATGAGATCGGCGTCGTACGGCGGACCCGATGAGTCGTACGGCGCGGCGGGGTCCAACCTCGTATCCACCGTCGGATCTCTGGAGGAGAGCGCCATGTCACTCGCCCGCGTCACCAGCTTCGCGATCTCGCTCGACGGCTTCGGCACTGGTGAGGGCCAGACCGCCGAGGCGCCGTTCGGCCATGCCGGTGACCGGCTCCACGAGTGGATGTTCGCCACCC
>CAZJDU010000172.1:0-6322 GCA_964544855.1 uncultured Nocardioides sp. | reverse complement strand
TTCATCGTGCAGGGCGCCTACGAGGTCGACATGGAGGCCATCGACGCCTGAGGTCCGAGCGCCCGCCGGCGGCGGTTTCGAGGCTCGGCTCAGTCAGACGGCCGCGACCGCGCCGGTGAGGTGGCGCCGAGCCACGTCGCGGCCGGCGACGAGGAGCAGCAGCCAGCGCAGCTCGCCGTCGACGGTCTCGCCCGCGCCGTAGGTCCAGTCCGCGTCGGTCGCCGAGAGCCGTACGCCGCGCAGGGGCGGCCGGAGCCGCAACCGGGTCTCGTTGATCTCCATCAGCCGCTCGATCGCTGCGATGGCGGCATCGTGTGGCACCGGGTGGTCGATGCCCAGCGGCAGACAGATGTCCTGGAGGTGGACCACGACGTCGGTCATCGGCTCCAGCTCGGTGACGAACGGCACCGTGCGCCGCGAGCCGTGGAAGCCTCGGATGGTGGCGATGATCTCGTCGTGGGTGCGTCGGCTGCGGAGCGCCGTGTCGCGGACCATGACATCGGCTCGGAAGGCTGAGCGCAGCAACGGCCAGATCGCCTGCCGCAGTGTGATCTGCGCCAGCGCGACGTGGGCCGCGACGTCGCGGACCGTCCAGGCCCCGCAGAGCGAGGGGTGCTGCCACTGCTCGTCCGTCAGCGTCTCGAGGACGTCGCACAGGGCCGCGCGCTGGGCGTCGGTGTGGTGCCAGATCGTGTCGCTGTCCATGACGACCTCGGAAAGTAGTAAGATCTTCTGACTAAATCTGGCACCGACGGGGGAGATCGTCAAGTGGTGAACGAGATGAACCTCGGCGTGCTGCTGTTCGTGGCCTACCGGTCGCTGGAGGAACGGGCGTACGACGCGGTCGTGGCGGCCGGCGCGACGGACGTGACCGTCGCACAGGCGCGCCTGCTGGCGCGGCTCGGGCCGCACGGCACCCGCGTCACCGAGCTCGCCGCCCAGGCGCGCGTCACCAAGCAGACCGCCGGACATCTGGTGGACCAGCTCGAGCGGGCCGGCTATGTCGAGCGGGTGCCCGACCCGGACGACGGGCGTGCTCGGCTGGTGGTCGCGACCGAGCGCGCCGAGGCACTGGTGCCGGTGGGCAACGCCGCCGTGGCCGAGGCCCTCGAGGAGTGGCGAGAGCACCTCGGCGACGTGCGGATGCAACAGCTGCACGAGGCGCTCGCCCAGCTGCAGGAGATCACCGACCCGTGGCGGTGAGGCGGCCCCGGAGGGTCAGACCTTCTGGCTGAGCAGCCCGGTGTCGACGTCGTACAGGAAGCCGCCGACCTTGACGGTGTCGGGGATCAGCGGGTGCGACCGGACCTTCTGCACGTCCTCGGCCAGTGCCTGGGCCTGGTCGGTCACGACGTGGAACGGCTGCCACGACGCGTCCTGGCCGGCCGACTCGGCGACCCTCTCGCGCAGCACGGCCTCGGTGTTGCTCGCCACCGCGCAGCGGGTGTGGGGCACCACCAGCACCCGCTCGACCCGCAGCAGGTGGGCGCCGAGCACCAGCGCCTCGAGGGCCGCGACGGTCACCCGGCCGCCCGGGTTGCGGAAGATCTTCGCGTCGCCCGGCTTCAGCCCCAGCATGCCGAGTGGGTCGATGCGGGAGTCCATGCAGGTCACGATCGCCACGCCGGCGTGTGCCACGCCGTCGAAGCCACCGAGGTCGAAGTCCCGTGCGAAGTCCTGGTTGGCGGTCAGCAGGTCATCGAAGTCGCCCATGAGGACAGCCTAGAGCCGAGTCGGCCGGCCTCGGTTGCCGTCCCGATGCCGGACGATGTCGGACCGCTCACGGTCGCACGCGAGCCGCGCGGTGGCCCGGTCTGCGCAGCCGCGGGCAGGGGATCGTGCTGGAGCCGTGCGATCGCGCTGCTCGGGGCCGCACGGTCACCCGCCGGCTTGCAGCGCCTCGGCGGTGCGGACCCCCCGGGTGGGGGCGTGGCGGAAGAGCACGAGCGCGGCGAGGGCCGCCAGCGCGGCGGTGGCCGCCGCGCCGTAGAAGACGGTCTGCTCCTGGATGATGGCGAGGTCGACCGCACCGAGGTCGGGCTGCGCCTGCTGCTCGGCGTGGAACCGGTGGAGGCCCCAGGTCGTGAGCACCGAGATGCCGACGAGCATGCCGACCATCCGCGCGACGACGACCAGGGCGCTCGCGAGGCCGTGCGCGTCCTGCCGGGTCGTGGCCAGCATCGCGGCGTTGACCGGCGCCAGCGCGAGGCCGAAGCCGAGGCCGCCGACGACGAGCGGGACGTTGGAGACGAACGACTCCAGGCTGGTGAGCTCCCACTGCGCCATCCACCAGAAGCCCGCCGATGCCAGCAGCATCCCGACCGCGGTGATCACACCGGCGGGGAGCCGCCGCAGCAGGAAGCCGCCCACCACGGCGCCGATCGGCAGCGCTGCCAGGAACCGCAGCAGGATCAGGGCCGCGCCGAGCTGGGACGACCGCTCGGTCGTGGTGCGGGCGAAGAGCGGGATGTCCACCAGCGCGGCGATCAGCGCCCAGCCGACCAGGAAGCTCACCACCAGCGAGCCCCACGCCGGCACGGCCGTCAGCGCCGCGCGGGGGATCACCGGGGCGGGGGAGCGCCACACGTGGAGCACGAAGGCGACCGTCGCAAGCGCCGAGCCACCGAGGAACCACATCGCCTGCGGGTGCAGGACGGCGACCTCGGGGTCGGCGGTCGCGAACGCCAGCACGATGCCGGCCAGCGCCGCCCCGAGCAGCGTCGCGCCGAGCAGGTCCGCCTCGCGCATCGCCCGCCACCAGGACCGGACGTCGACCAGCGGTCGCGTGGCCGTCAGCAGACGCACCACGAGAACGACCGCCGCGCCGATCGTGATCGCGCCGATGGGGGTGAGCCAGCGGCCCTCGACGTCGGCATAGGGGATGAACAGCTCGCCCCAGGTGAGGCTGCGGCGCAGGTCGACGGGCTGCACGAAGAGGATCAGCCCGGCCCCGAGCATCACCAGCAGGGCGGCGAGACCGATGAGGTCGGGGAGGGGGCGGGTGGTGTCGAGGCTCGTCGCTGGCGCTCCTCGCGCCTCAACCACCGTGTCAGCTGCGTCCGGCGCTCCCCGCGCCTCCACCACCGGGGTGTCGGTCGAGGAGCGGAGCGTGCGGATCGCGACGGCGAGCAGGGCACCGACGGCAAGGTTGATCGCGAAGATGCCACGCCAGCTGGCGAAGGTGAGCACCACGGCGCCGAAGAGCGGGCCCAGCACGCTGCCGAACTCCTGCACCGCCGAGACCAGGCCGAGCGGCATGCCGCGCCGCTCGACGGGGTACATCGTCGCGACCAGCGCCATCGTGGCCGGCACCAGGCCACCGCCGCCGGCTCCCTGGAGGAACCGGCCGAGCACCATCGTGGTGAGGTCGTAGGACACCGCAGTGAGCAGCGAGCCGAAGGCGAAGACCACCAGCGACATGACCAGCACCGGCACGCGGCCGCGGAGGTCCGCGATCCGCCCGATCAACGGCAGCATCGCGACGTACCCGAGCAGGAACCCGGACACGATCGGCGCGGCCCGCTGCAGCTCGGTGGCCGAGATGCCGGTCGCCGTCATCATGTCGGGCAGCGCGAGCACCACGACATAGGTGTCCACGGCGGCGAACGCCACCGCGACCGAGCAGAGGACGAGCAGCAGCCGTCCCCGGGTGTCCGGACCGGTCGCGGAGCTCACGGTCATGTGGGCGGCTGGATGTCCGCCTCGACGTCGTACTCCGCGACGTCGAGGACGTAGGTGAGCTCCTCGTCGTTGCCGTAGAAGTCGCCGGTCATGGTCGCCTTGCGCAGCGCGCCGTCGCCGTCGATGGCGTACTCGATGCCGAAGTCCGCGCCGGCCGCGGACGGGATCACGCGGGCGATCTCGTCCGCCGCCAGGGTGCCCTCGTAGTAGCAGAGCACCACGCTGGTGTCGTTCTCGTCGCGCTCGGCCCGGGGGTCGCCCAGGTCGTCGGTGCCGAGCAGCAGCGAGGACAGCCCCTCACCGCCCAGCAGCGACCCGAGTGCCGGCACCTCGACGCCGAACTCGGTGGGGTCGAACTCGCTCCAGTCCGGATAGAGCGGCGGCAGGATCACCCACATCTGGTCGCCGATGCCGATGATCTCACCGTCCGCCGACGCCCCGAAGAGCTGACCGGTGAACGTGCCCTGGAAGCGGTCGGGCCGCACGATGTCGACATCGGCCGCGGTCACCGCTCCGCCGCTGGGCTCGTCGCTCGTGGCCAGCGAGATGCTCAGCCCCGAGGTGTCGTCGATCCGCTCCTTGGCGGTCTGCATCGCCTCGTCGGCGGGGGCGCACGCGGGCTCGTCGGAGTCGGCGCTGCCGCCGAAGCACGCGGTCAGCGCGGGCACCGTGAGGACGCCGATCACGGCGCCCGCGGCCAGCCGCTGGAGGGGGAGCGTCATGCGCACACCTTGACACATCACGCGGAATCGTCCGCCGAGAGGACGGCGGACAGCGGACCGGCGCAGGCCAGGATCGGCTGGCTGCCGGGCACTCCGGACCCGTCGCGGCGTCCGGTGGCCTCCGGCAGCTCGACCGGAGCGCCACTGGTCGCGCAGGCCCGGGCCGGCGCCGGGCCCGCCCAGGCGAAGACCAGCGCGTCCTCGCCCTTGAGGAACCGGTGGCAGCGCACGCCGCCGGTGCCGCGGCCCTTCGCGGGATACTCCGCGAAGTCGGTCACCTTCACCGCGCCGGGCTCGGTGCCGGGCAACGCCGTCGCCGATCCGGAGGCGGTGACGACCACGGAGCCGTCCGGTGCGTCTGCGGACAGCGCGCCGAACCAGACCACGCGCTCGCCGTCGCCGATCCGTACGCCGGTGATCCCGCCGCCGCCGCGCCCCTGTGGCCGGACGCCGTCGGCGCCGAAGTGCAGCAACCGGGCATCGGCGGTGATGAAGCAGAGTTCCTCGGAGCCGGTGCGCAGCTCGACCGCGCCGACGACCCGGTCGTCGTCCTTCAGCGAGACCACCTCCCACTCATCGCGCGAGAGGACCTCGGGGTTGACCCGCTTGACGACGCCGTTGCGGGTGCCGAGCGCGAGGCCGGGGCCCTCGCCGGTGAGGGTGCAGAGCGCCAGCGCGTGTTCGTCGCCGTCGAGCGGGAGCATCTCGGCGAGGGGCAGGCCGCCCTGGAGGTTGGGCTCGTTGGCCGAGGGCGGGATCGCGGGCAGGTCGAGCACGGCGAGCCGGAGCAGGCGGCCGGCCGAGGTGACCACACCGATCTCGCCGCGGGCGGTGGTGCGGACCGCGGAGACCACCACGTCGTGGTTGGCGCGACCACCACCGGCCCCGACGTCGTCGCCGCCCGCCGTGCGCGCCAGCAGCCCCGTGGCCGAGAGCAGGGCGTAGCACGGGTCGTCGGGCACCTCCAGCGGTGCGGAGGCCGCCTGGACGGCCTGGGTGCCGGCCGACTCGAGCAGCACGGTGCGCCGGGCGTCGCCGTAGGTCTTGGCGACGTCGGCGAGCTCGTCGGAGACGACCTTCTTCAGCAGGTCCTCGTCGGCGAGGATCGCCTCGAGGTCCTCGATCTCGCGGCGCAGCGTCTCCTGCTCCTTCTCCAGCTCGATCCGGGAGAACCGGGTGAGCCGCCGCAGCTGCATCTCGAGGATGTACTCCGCCTGCGTCTGGGTCAGGTCGAAGACCGAGATCAGCCGCTCCTTCGCCGCAGCCGAGTCGTCGCTGGTCCGGATCACCTGGATCACCTCGTCGATGTCGAGCAGCGCGATGAGCAGTCCGTCGACGAGGTGCAGCCGCTCCTGCCGACGCGCCAGCCGGTAGGCCGAGCGGCGGCGGACCACGTCGTAGCGGTGGTCGAGGTAGACCTGGAGCATGTCCTTGAGCCCCAGCACCCGGGGCTGACCGTCGACCAGCGCGACGTTGTTGATGCCGAAGCTCTCCTCCATCGAGGTCGCCTTGTAGAGCTGCTCGAGCAGCGCCTCGGGCACGAAGCCGTTCTTGACCTCGATCTGCAGTCGGAGCCCGTGCTCACGATCGGTGAGGTCCTTGATGTCCGCGATGCCCTGGAGCTTCTTGCCCTGCACCAGCGACTTGATGCGCTCGACGACCTTCTCGGTGCCGACGCCGTAGGGAAGCTCGGTGACCACGATCGCCTTGCGGCGCCCGACGGGCTCGATCCGTGCGGTCGCGCGCATCTTGAAGCTGCCCTTGCCGGTCTCGTAGGCGGAGCGGATGCCCTCGAGCCCGACGATCTTGCCGCCGGTCGGGAGGTCGGGCCCGGGGATGAAGCGCATCAGCCCGTCGACGTCGGTGTGGGGGTGCTTGATCAGGTGACGCAGCGCCTGCACCACCTCGACCAGGTTGTG
>CAZJDU010000171.1:0-6375 GCA_964544855.1 uncultured Nocardioides sp. | reverse complement strand
GGACTCAGTCGCTCCCGCTCTGAGGGTCGGCCCCCGCGGATCCCTCTCGCTGCTGGCTCCGCTGCGTCGCGGTCTTCTCGCCCTGCTTCTTCTTGCCCCGGGTCTGCTTCGTGCCCTGCGTCGGCTCCGGCGTGACCGTAGGCGCCTCGGGCTTGGCCAGCAGGAACGTGGTCCGGTGCGGCTCGCCGCCCAACGTCGCGGTCTGCACCCGGTACCTCCCGGGCAGCAGCCACTCCCGATAGTCCGTGCACCCGCGATCGGACTCGCGGGCGTCCCAGGTCAGCTCCACCAGGGTGGCGATGGCTCGACGCACCACGATCTCCCGCGTGGGGACGACGTCCCGGCACTCCTGGGAGGTCCACACGGTCCCGGACCGACCGGAGATCTTGACCGCGACTCGTCGGGGCGCGATCTTCCAGGTGCAGGCCTCCGACTGGAGCGTCTGCAGGCTCAGCCCGACGGTCACGTCCCGACCACCGACGGCGTCCTCGACCTCGGGCCGAACGATGATGTCGCCTGCCCGGCAGCGGCCCTCGGGCTCGGCGAGCACGTCAGGGTCGAAGGTCGGCCCCTGGGTGGGTGCCGCCGCCCGCTTCTTCTTCCTGCTCTGCTTCCGCTGCTGCTGCTCGGCGCCACGCGATGCTGCCTCGGTGCCGGTCGATCCGGCGGTCACCGTGTGGGAGGGCGCGACGTCCTCGGCGGCCTGCTGGGCTACCGGAGCCTCGTCGGAGGATCCGTCGCTGCCGTCCTGGAGCCAGCTGACACCGATGAAGACCACGGCCAGCACCAGCAGCCCGACGAACGCCCGGCGTCGCCAGTAGACGCTCGGCGGCAGCGGACCGCGCGGCGTGGTACCCATGTGGCGCATGTTAAACACCGTGGCGAGCCCGCTGCCGGCGCCACTCCGGCCGGCCGGTCGAGATCGATCACACCTCGGCCCGCCGGTCGTGTCGTTCGCAGGCACGGGAGAATCGCCCATGATGTCCGAGCAGCACGAGATCGTGGCCCCGGTCCTGGCGTGGTACGACGCCCACGCACGGGACCTGCCGTGGCGGCGACCGGAGGCCTCGGCCTGGTCGGTCGTCGTCAGCGAGTTCATGCTGCAGCAGACGCCGGTGTCGCGGGTGCTTCCGGTGCACCAGAGGTGGCTGGAGCGCTGGCCGGCGCCGGCGGACCTGGCCGCGGAGCCCGCAGGCGAGGCTGTCCGCGCCTGGGGGCGGCTGGGCTATCCGCGGCGTGCGCTGCGCCTGCACGCCAGCGCCGCCGCCATCACCGAGCGGCACGACGGCGAGGTGCCGGACGACATCAAGGCGCTCCGCGACCTCCCGGGGATCGGCGACTACACCGCGGCCGCGGTCGCGGCGTTCGCCTTCGGCCAGCGCCAGGCGGTGCTCGACACGAACGTACGACGCGTGCTGGCCCGTGCGGTCGGTGGCGAGGAGTTCCCGCCTCGATCGGTGCGGCGATCGGAGCGCGACCTCGCCACCGGGCTGCTGCCCGACGACCCACCCACGGCGGCCACCTGGTCGGTGGCGGTGATGGAGCTCGGCGCCCTGGTGTGCACCGCTGAGCGCCCCCGGTGTGACGCCTGCCCGATCGCCGACCGGTGCGCCTGGCAGGCGGCCGGCCGGCCGGCGTACGACGGGCCGCCGCGACCGGTGCAGGCCTGGGCCGGCACCGACCGGCAGTGCCGCGGGCGGCTGCTCGCGGTGCTGCGGGACGCCGAGGGCCCGGTGCCGCAGGCGCGGCTCGACCGGGCCTGGGACGACCCGGTGCAGCGCGCCCGCTGCCTCGACTCCCTGCTCGCTGACGGTCTCGCGGTCAGGACGGGGCCGGGCACCTATCAGCTGCCGTGAGCGGACCGGCGACGCGTCGTCGCCGACGCCTCAGCCCACCAGGCGACAGCGGCACGGGCGGTCGCACCTGGCGGTGCGGGCTCCCGACCGATGCCGACCGGTCGGTGGCGATCAGAGCCCGGCCTCCCCCATGGTCCTCATGATGGCCCCTTGGAGTGGCACGTGGCTGCGCGCGTCACGGGCGGCGCGGCGGAGGAGGGCACCGGCGGCGGTGCCGTGCCCGGTGGAGAGCGCGGCCTGAGCTCCGCGCCAGCGGCAGTACGCCGCGTCGAAGGGCCGGGCGCGCTCGTCCCACGCCGCGGCCGCGTGTATCCACGGCTCAACCTCGGGTCGGCCGGCCAGGCGTGCCCGCTCCGCCGCCCACTGCGCTCCGAACGCGGCTCGTTCGACGAAGAAGGGGTGGGGCGCGAACGGTGAGATCCGGGCTCGACTCGCCAGCGTGTCGAGCTCGTCGAGCAACCGGCGTCGTTCCTGCTCGGGCGTCCGGGACGCGTCGGCGACGTCGGCCGCCGCCTGCGCCGCGAGGGCCAGCATGGTGCCGACCTCCGGTTCCGGATCGGTGGTGTCGACGATCTCGCGCAGCGCGACCAGGCGCTCGTGGGCCGTGTCCGGGCGCCCGCACCACAGCTCGACCATCGCGAGCTCGCATGCCTGCGCAGCCCGGCCCCCGCTCTCGACGACGTGACAGGTCGCCAGTGCGTCGACCCGCGCGAGCGCCTCCGCGGTACGTCCTCGGAGCGCGTCGAGCAGGGCGCGCTCCTGGTGCAGCCAGTGATGGGTCGGGGACGCTGGACCGGCAGTGAACGGATCGAGCTGGGCGGCGGCCTCGTGCACCCTTCCCTCGCGCCACAGGGCGTGCGAGACGTTCGATCTGATGAGTGAGAGAGCATCGACGTCGAGGAAGGCGACGTCCAGCCCCGCTGCGGCGGCGGCATCGTGTCCCACACGGGCGGCGGCCGCCTCGAACGCAGGGCGAGCGGCGGCCACGATGTGGTCCGCGTCGGCGCCGGCGTCGGACAGCACGCAGGTGAGTCCCATCGCGACGAAGATCATGCCGTGCGGATCGGGCTCCTCGGAGCGCAGCTCGGCCGCGGTCCGCAAGTCGGCCACCGCCTGGTCGACATCTCCCGCCGCCGCGACCCGGTAGCTGTGCTGGGCGATGGCCAACCGATAGGTGGTCAGGTCCCCGACGGCGGACGCGATGTCGGCCGCGCGACGCGCGGCGTCCCGCGCCTCGGCCCACCGTCCGAGGCCGAGGAGCAGGATGTTGCGCGTGTTCTGGGTGCGGGCGTGCCCGAGTGAGGGTGGCTGCGACGCGAAGATGTGCAATGCCGCGTCCGCCAGCTCCAGGCCGCCGGCTGGATCCCGCTGACGGCCGCGGATCTCCGCCGCGCGGCGGTACACCTCCGCGGCCTCGACGTCGGCGCGGTCGGCCACCCGGCTCAGCGCCTCCTCGGCCACCACGCGGGCCGCGTCCCAGTCCGTGACGTCCAGCGCGTCCATCGCACGTCGGTAGGCCTCGAGCCTCGTCACCGGCGGCGAACCTGCCAGCGCCCGGTCCTCCGGCCAGATCGCCAGCACCCGCAGCCAATGCTGCGCCTCGACCTCCAGGGCGAGCCGGGAGCCGGCCTCCTGCGCCGCCCGGACCCGCCAGTCCAGCTCGCGCCCGACGTCGCCGGCCTGTTGCCAGTGCTCGGCGATCTCACCTGCCGCCCCGTCGGTGGACGCGGCCAATGCTGTCGCCAGGCGGCGGTGGGTGTCGGCGCCCTCCCCGGCGACCAGCCGGCGGCGGACCGCCTCCGCGACCAGCGGGTGCTCCGGACGCACCACCTGCTCGTCGGTGACCACCAGCCGCCGCTCCCGCAGCCCTCGCAGCCCGGCGACGAGCGGCTGCCCGCCGAGCCCGGTCACCGCCTGCAGCACCCCGTCGGACAGTGGGCGGTCCGCGACGCCCAGCGTCCGGACCAGCGCCCAGGCGTCCTCGTCCAGCCCGTCCAGCCGCCGATCGAGCAGATCGGCCAACGCGCCCGGCAACCCGTCGTCGTCCGGCCGAGTGGCCAGGTGCTCCACGTACAACGGCAGCCCGCCCGAACGTCGGTGGATCCTGCCCACCTGATCATCACTCGCCCGCACCCCGAGCAGGCCGACCATCTCCGCGGTGTCCGCGACGTCCAGCACCCCCAGGTCCACCACCGCCACGCTCGGCATCCGGCGCACCCGTTGCAGCCGGTCGCGCATGTCGGGGAGACCGTCGGGATCGTCGGTCCGACAGCTCACCACCACGGGGACCTCGAGCTCCCGGGTCAACAGGTGCTCGACCACGTCCAGCGTGGCCGCATCCGCCCAATGCAGGTCCTCCACCACCACCGCCAGCGGCCGTACCGCCGCCAACCCCGACAGGATCGCCTGCACCGACGCGAACAGCCGTTGCCGCCACCAGGCGTCCTGCTCCGGCACGCTCTGCTCCTCACCGAGCTCCGGCAGCAGCGGAGCCAGCGAGGCCCGCACGTACGGCGCGCACCCGGCCAGCGACTCCTCCACCCACTGCCCCCTGTCGGCGACGTGGGCTGACCGCAGCACGTCGGCGACCGGAAGCAGCGGCACCTGCGTCGACAGCGGCAGACACGCGCCCCGCGCGACGAACACCTCCGGCGTCACCATGCCCACGGCCGTGTCGACCAGTCGGGTCTTCCCGATCCCGGCCTCGCCGGTCACCAGCAGCAGTCCGCTTCCGCCTGCGAGGTGACGACGGACCCGCGCCAGCTCGTCCCGGCGCCCTGCCATCCTGACCGCCGCCCCCGGCCCGGGCGTCGGCTCACTCGCTGCCAGCCACAGCCCACGGATACGTTCCGGGTCGCCGCCCATCGCCTCGACGACCACTTCGACCACGCCCCACGACGGCAGCTTCGCCGACGACAGCACCGCCGAGACCGTCGTATGCGAACAACCGGCACGTCGCGCCAGCACCCGCAGACTCGGCCATCCCGCCTCGTGGTGCAGGGCATGCAGCGCATCCGCCAGGTCTCGACGCGGACCCGGCTCGACCTCCGGGCGGGGCACTCTGCCCATACGCATCCTCCGGTACCAATCTGCCGCAGCGGACGCACCCCTGTCCATCACCCCCCGATCCGGGCCCCCACCCGGGCTCGATGACGACGGGCAGCGTCGGTCAGCGACGTGACGGCAGCAGAGTCAGCGTCGCCGCCACGACCGCGCCGGCTGGTCTGCCTCGGGGCGCGTCGGCGCCGAGGCACGTGGGGTCGCACCGTCGGTGCCCACGGGTCGGTTGGCCGGCGGACGGAAGGGCGGTTTCGGCGCGGCGGTGACCACGGCCATCGCCTCGTCCAGCTCGGCCCGCATCGCGTCGTCGAGCATCGTCGGCCGATGCGTCCCCTGCGACGGGTCGGCTTCGACGAGCAGGCCGAGCTCGCGCAGCGCCGTGAGATCGTCGGCGGTGGTCTCCTCGAAGATCCGCATCAGGTAGCGCTCGGTGACCTCCTGCGGCAGGTCCTGGTCGAGCAGTGCCTTCACCGCCTGGTGGATCGACTGGCGCGCGGGTCGGAACCGCACCGTGCCCGCGCTCGCCATCGCCGACCACTTCCGCACGAACTCCTCACCGGAGTACGACTCGTAGTGGAGCACGCGCAGCCCCGCGTCGACGTACGTCGCGAGCTCGCTGCCGGCGTCGTCGATCGGGTCGTGCAGGGTCAGCCACGCCCCGGGCACCGGACGGACGCCGCACTTGCCATCGGTGTGCCCATGGAAGTAGGTGCCGTTGCGGGGCTTGTCGATCACCCCGAGCGTGGTGAGCAGCACCAGCTCGGCCTCGGTCAGTGGCCGTTTGAACCAGGTCGGCATCCCGTCCCAGTGCGGACGCGCCACCGCCTCGAGCACACCGAGCCGCACCGCGCCGACCGACTCCGGGGCCGCGGCGAGGCGCTCCCGGTCGAGCTGCACCACCTCGTCACCGTCGACGTGGAAGAGCCACGACGCCCAGCCCAGCCGCGCCAGCACGCCGAGGATCGCGTTGGCGTTGATCCGCTGCCGGTCGTTGAGCTGCTGCGGCCGGTCCCCGTGCCACCACGCCCGGTCGGTGCGCACGCAGGTGACCGTCGGCTGCTCGTCGAGCCAGCCCCGGACCTCCGGGGCCGACCCGTCGAGCAGCACGAACATGTGGTCCACGCCGCCGGCGAGGTTGTCCGTCACGAACCGCTGCACCCGCGGCAACGTGTCCTTGACGGTGCTGACGGTGCAGACGAGACCGGCTGTCACGCTCCCGTCACGGGCGTCACTCGGCGCCGGCCGAGCGGTGACCGTCTCCCGGACCCGCGTCGTCACCGGTGCTCTTCGGGACGTCCATCGACGAGTCCGGCGCGGTCGTCTCCAGCGGCGGCAGATCAGGCAGGTCGCCGATCTTCTGCCCCTCGAAGGTGAAGGTCGCGGCCGGACCCTCGCCGTCGACGTCGACCAGCACGATCTGGCCGGGGCCGACCTCGCCGTAGAGCATCTTCTCGGCGAG
>CAZJDU010000170.1:0-6416 GCA_964544855.1 uncultured Nocardioides sp. | reverse complement strand
CGACATCGACCTCGAGCGGCGCCGGATCTCGCTGTCGCTGAAGCAGGCCAACGAGACCACCGCGGCCGTCGACGTCGAGGAGTTCGACCCGACGCTCTACGGCATGCCGGCGACGTACGACGAGCAGGGCAACTACGTCTACCCCGACGGCTTCGACCCGGAGACCGGCGAGTGGCTCGAGGGCTACGAGGAGCAGCGCGCCACCTGGGAGGACCAGTACGCCCGGGCGCACGCTCGCTGGGAGGCCCACGTCAAGCAGCAGCAGGAGGCCCAGGAGGCCGAGGTCGAGGCCGGCGAGGCCACGTCCTACTCCTCCGGCTCCGAGGCCCCGGCCTCGCCCGAGGAGGAGGAGGGCGGTTCGCTCGCCTCCGACGAGGCGCTGCAGGCTCTCCGCGAGAAGCTCACGGGAGCCTGAGCGCCGTCCGGCGGAGCGTCCGCTGCGTTGTCGGGCCTTGACGACCCGCTCCGCTTGACGGTCGCCTGCGGCCCTCCGCCTTGCGGCCGCACCCGCCGGAGGACGCTCCGCACATGACGTAGCCGAAGGGCCCGGTGACCGCGAGGTGGCCGGGCCCTTCGTCGTCCTCGGGGCGTGCCGCGGTCAGGAGCGACGCTCGATGATCCGGGCGATCTCGGTGAATCCCCGCGAGCGGGCATGCTCGATCGGGCTCACCCCGTCGGCGTCGGCGATCGCCGGGTCCGCGCCGTGCTCGAGCAGGCTCCGAACGATCTGCTGCCAGCGCCGAGTGCCCTCGCCGAGGATCACGGCCTCGAGCAGCGCGGTCCACCCGAGGTCGTTGACGTGGTCGAGGTCGATCGACGTGCGTGCGACACGGCGGACGTAGTCGACGTGGCCTCGTTCGCTGGCCGGGATGATCGAGGTGCCGCCGTACCGGTTGCGGATCGTGAGATCCGGCCGGGCGGTGAGCAGCAGGTCGGCCATCGGCACGCTGCCGGTCACTCCGGTGACCAGCCACGGGGTGTCGTGCTGGTCGTCGAGCGCGTCGGGATCGGCCCCGAGATGCACCAGCACCCGGGCCGCGGCGAGACGATCGCCCGTCACGGCGAGCAGCAGGGGAGTGCGCCGCCGCTCGTCGCGGACCTCGAGCCGGGCACCTGCCCGCAGGGCGCGGGCGACGGTGTCGGCGTCGCCGGAGGTCGCCGCCGTGAGCAGTGACGCCCGCGGCTGGTCGACGGGCCGCCCGACGCTGCGCAGGGCCGCCGCGATCGCGTCGTACCCCCGAGCCTCGGCGTGCTCCCGAGCGGTCCGGCCGTCCCGCACCGTCGCGATGTCGACGTCGACGCCGGCAGCGACCAGCACCCGCACGGTGTCGAGGGCCGCTCGGGTGCCGTCGCCGAGGATCACGGCCTCGTGGAGCGCGGTCCACCCCAGGTTGTTGACGTGGTCGAGCTCGATCCCCGCCTGCACCAGCCGGCCCACGACGTCGGCATGGCCGCGCTCGGCCGCCCGGATGAGGGCGGTGCCGTGGAAGGAGTCCTTGTCGTTCACCGTCGCGCCGTGGCGCAACGTCAGCTCCAGCAGATCGACGTACCCTTCGCTGGCAGCGATCAGATAGGCGCTCTGCTGGGTCTGGTCCTGGTGGTTCACGTCCGCGCCGGCGGCGATCAGCCGCCGTGCTCGCGCGACGTCGTCGTCCCATGCGGCGGCGATGAGCTCCTCGTTCAACCTCTGCCGCTCCTCCGGGTTCGGATCGGCCGGCGGCGTCGCCAGGGTCGCGCCCGGCTGGACGCGGGCGGACGCCGCCGGTGTGCCGGCCGGAGCCGAGCCGGTCGGTCGGTGGGGCTCCGGCCCGGGTGAACCGCATGCCATGAGCGTCAACGCGAGTGCAGCGCCGACCGCGACCGAGGTCGCGACCGGCGCCGTCACGGCTCGACGGGTCATCGCGGCATCTGACGGGTGAGGATCTCGTACGGCGGCGTGCCGGTGTCCTCGTCGAAGTGGCTGTCGACCAGCAGCATCCGTCCGGCGAGCAGCTTCCCGGTGGTCAGCACGCGGTCCGGGTCGGTGACCTCCTGACCGACGAGCCGGGCCCGGGTGCCCGCCCGGTCGAGCTCGAGGTGGGCGATCCGCCGTGAGAAGTTGCGGATCACGGCGAGGTCGCGTCCCGATCGCACCAGCCCGTCGGCGTTGGTCAGGTCGGCACCGTCGGTGTCGATCTCGCTCACCGCACCGGTGCCGATGTCGAAGCGCCACAGCTGGCCGGTCGTGCCCTGCGCCACCACGAAGGCGGATCGATCGGGGCTGAGCACGATGCCACCGAGGTTGAAGCCCGGCCGCGTCGTGATCCGCGCAGAGCCGTCGGCCCACTCGGTGGCCTCCCAGCCGTTCGGGCCCTCCGCGACGCGGAAGATGGTCGGGTCGTTGGAGTCGGTGACGTAGGCCGCGCCATCGGGGCCGATCGCCACGTCATTGAGGAACGCACCGTCGTCGGGCACCCGGAGCGCCGCGAGCAGGGAGCCGTCGCGGTCGTAGACCCACAGGTCGGGCCGCTGGTTGCCGGTGCCGTTGGGTCCGCCGGCGATGTAGACGCGGCCCTCGTCGTCGGTCGTGATGCCGCGTGCGGTGAACCGGCCGTCGGTGCCGTCGCCCCCCAGCCACTGCGTTGCCGTCGACCGGTCGTTGCTGCCGCGGTGGATCTCGCCACCGGTCACCTCGCTGACGTAGAACGTGGCGGTCGCCCGGTCGACGCCGATGCCCTCGAACTTCGAGCCGCCGCCCGCGACGGGATCGCCGGCGAGCTCGTAGCTGCCGGGGCGGCCGGTGTCCGCCGGCTGGTGGGCGCTCGCCGGGCGCGGGCCGAGCGGGAGCACGGCGGCCGCGGCGAGGCCGGCGAGCCCGGCGAGGGCGAGTGGTCGGGTGCAGCGCATGGTTCCTCCTGAGGGTCGACGAGTGTCACCCGGAACGATCCTCGCCGACAGCCCGGCAGGCATCGGGGAGTCGACGACGTCCTCCCGGCCGATCGTCGAGCCTCCACCTAGCCGATCGGATGATGCCGTCCGGTCGACCGCGCCCTAGCCTGGACCGGTCATGACCGAGCCCTCCCACTCCGCGCTGCGGGGCGGCATCCTCGCCGGCAGCGCGCCGCTCGACCGGTGGCTGCACGTCTCGCTGGTCGCGCTGGTGGTCGCCTCGGCGATCCGCTACCTGCAGGGCCACGGGCTGGGCGACCAGGCCTGGCTGGTGCTCCCGGGCGCCGGTGTGCTGCTGGTGGTGTACGGCGCCGGCGTCCGCGTCGGCCGCGGGTGGTCGGTGCCGTGGCTGGTGGCCCTCATCGCCTGCTGGGTCGTGCTCGCCCTGGTGGCGCCGTCCTTCTCCTGGGCTGCCGTGCCCCTGGTCTTCGTGGCGTTGCGGGTGCTGCCCTACCGGTGGGCGGTCACGGTGACGGTCTTCCTCGTCCTGGTGGTGGCGCTGGCGTGGAGCCGGATGACCGACCGGGCCGACCCGACGGTGCTGCTGGGCCCGGTGTGTGTCGCGGTGCTGGCGGTGACGGCCTATCGCGCGCTCGAGCGCGACGCCGTCGAGCGCCGCGCCCTGCTCGCCGACCTGCAGGCGGCCCAGGACGACATCGTCGACGCGGAGCGGCGGGCCGGGATGGTCGCGGAGCGCGCCCGGCTCAGTCGCGAGATCCACGACAGCGTGGCGCAGGGCCTGACCAGCATCAACCTGCTGCTGCAGGCGGCGGGCCAGGACTGGGAGGAGCGTCCCGGGACAGCGCGCGCCCGTGTCGACCAGGCGGGTGCCGTCGCCCGCGCCTCGCTCGACGAGGTACGCCGCGTGGTGAGCGACCTGGCCCCCGGGGAGCTCGACGGGTCCGGTGGCTCGGCTCTCGCGGAGGCGGTGCGCCGGGTCGCCGACGAGCTCGGTCGGACGGGTGGTCTGGGGGTCACGGTGCACGTCCACGGTGATCCGGGCACGGTCTCCGCGGCCGTCGCGACGGCCGTCGTTCGCAGCGTGCGCGGTGCGCTCGCCAATGTGCGCGAGCACGCGCGGGCAGGCGCCGCCACGGTGTCGCTGACGTTCCAGGAGGACGCTGTGCTGCTCGACGTGCGCGACGACGGCGTCGGGTTCGATCCGGGGCTGCGGCTCACCGAGGAGGGCGCCGGGCTGCGCGGGCACGGTCTCGCCGGCATGCGGGCGCGGGTGAGGGAGCTCGGCGGCGAGCTGACGGTCGAGAGCGCGCCCGGCGAGGGCGCGGTCCTGGCAGCATCGTTCCCACGGGAGGTGGCCGATGAGCGATGAGCCGACGCCCGCCGACGCCGCGGTGATCCGGGTGGTCCTGGTCGACGACCATCCGGTGGTCCGGGCGGGCGTGCGGGCATTGCTCGAAGGGCAGGCCGACATCGAGGTCGTCGGTGAGGCGGCCGATGCCGGCGAGGCGATCTCTCACGCCCGCGCTGCCTCGCCCGACGTGGTGCTGATGGACCTCAGCCTGGGCGAGGGTCCCGGGGGAGCGGAGGCCACGCGCACGCTCCGAGCGCTGCCCGACCCGCCGCAGGTGCTGGTGCTGACGACGTACGACACCGAGGCCGACATCCTGGAGGCGGTGGACGCCGGTGCAGCGGGCTACCTGCTCAAGGACGCGCCGCCCGAGGAGCTGTTCCGGGCGGTGCGCGGGACGGCGCGGGGACAGACGGTGCTGGCCCCCGCCGTCGCCGCGCGCCTGGTCCGCCGCGCGGCGTCCCCGGAGCCGAGCCTGACCTCCCGCGAGGTCGAGATCCTGCGGCTGCTGGCGACGGGGATGGGCAACCGGGAGATGGCGCGCGAGCTCCTGGTGAGCGAGGCGACGGTGAAGTCCCACCTGTCGCACATCTACACCAAGCTCGGCGTCGAGACCCGGGCCGGCGCGGTGTCCGCCGCCATCGAGCGGCGGATCCTCCGCTCCTAGCGCGTCACGCCCGCGCGGCAGGAACCCCGGCTCAGCGGTGGTAGGGGACCCGCAGGGCGGGTGGCAGCGCGTCGGCGTCCACCGCGCGGGAGGTCGGCGGCGGCGTGCCGCCGCGGCCGTCGCGGGTGGCGGAGACGAGGGTGGCGGCGACCGCGACGAGGGCGATCACCCCGGCGAGGAGTGCGATGATGGTCATGGCAGTAAGTCTGCGCTCGCTGTGATGCTGCCACCAGTGGCAGTGATGACATGGTGCATTGATTTTCTGCCATGTCGCGGGGATGATGGCGGCATGCGCAAGGTGGCGGTGGTGGTGCAGGACGGCGTGGAGCCCTTCGGGCTGGGCTCGATGTGCGAGGTGTGGGGCGAGCCCTACCACCCCGACGACGACAACCCGGTCTTCGACTTCGTGGTCGTCACACCGACGCCGGGTCGCGTGCGCGGAGCGACCGGGTTCGACATCGTGGTCGAGCACGGTCTGGACGAGGCGCGCGACGCCGACCTGATCTGCGTGGCTCCCAAACGGGACCATCGGGCGCCCTCGCCGGAGGTCGCCACCCTGGTCCGGGAGGCCGACACCGAGGGGCGGCTGATCTTCGCCCACTGCACCGCCGCCTTCATCCTGGGTGAGGCCGGCCTGTTGGACGGGCGCCGCTGCGCCACCCACTGGAGGTACGCCGACGAGCTGAGCGCGCTCTACCCGAACGCGGAGGTCGACTGCGACGTGCTCTACGTCCAGGACGGCAACCTCACCACGGGTGCCGGCGCGGCCGCCGGCATCGACGCGGCGCTCCACCTGATGCGCGAGCAGCTCGGCGCTGCTGCCGCCGCCGGTGCGGCCCGCCGGATGGTCGTGCCTCCCCACCGCGACGGTGGCCAGGCGCAGTTCATCGCCCGCGTGGTGCCGGAGTGCGAGTCCGAGGTGCTGCGGCCGCTGCTCGACTGGGTCGTGGCGCACCTCGCCGAGGACCACAGTGTCGAGTCGCTGGCGCGCCGGGCCCACATGTCGCCCCGCACGTTCGCGCGCCGGTTCCGTGACGAGATGGGGACGACCCCGCACAGCTGGGTCATCCAGCAGCGCGTGGCCGCGGCCGAGGAGCTGCTGGAGCGCACCGACCACCCCGTCGAGCGGGTGGCTGCCGAGGTCGGCTTCGGCAACGCCGCGGCCCTGCGGCACCATTTCACACGCGCGCGCGGAGTGAGCCCGCAGCACTACCGGCGGACCTTCAGCCCCGCCCCGACCGCCTCCTGAGCCTTCGAGGTCGGCTCGCTCGCCCCGGTGAACCGGGGGATGAAATCGGCCTCGACCCGTCGCCCGCCGTACCGCGACCTCACTAAGGTCCCTTCGGGCCGGCGGGCGGCGCTCCCTCCGCTGCCGGTCGTGCGCCGACTCGGGCCCGCGCACTGAACTGTTGCGTCCATACCCGAGGGGACCCCGTCTTGAGAGTGCTCGCGCACCGTGCTCTGCCCGCCTGCCGTCTGTTGGTGTCGCTGCTGTTGGTAGCGGTGTCGCTG
>CAZJDU010000169.1:0-6510 GCA_964544855.1 uncultured Nocardioides sp. | reverse complement strand
CACCAACCCCGACACCAAGTCCGGGTCCGTGACCCGAGGCGTTTCCCCGGACCGCCGGCCCGTCAGCGGGCGCGCGTGACGGAGATGGTGACGTCGCTGCACCCGAGCGCGTCGACCCGGTCGCGGAGTGCAGTCCGCTCCCGGGAGTCCACGGTGAGCCGCCAGCGGTGCTTCACCGCGACCCACTGCTGGAGATACCGGCACCGGTAGTAGGTCGGCATCCAGTCCGCGGGGTCGCGGTCGCTCTTCGACCGGTTCGAGCTCGCGGTGACACCGACCAGGGTGCGGTAGTCGCCGAGGTCGTTGGCGAACGCCCGGCGGGTGGCGTCCGACCAGTGCCTCGCCCCCGAGTCCCACGCCTCGGCCAGTGGCACCAGGTGGTCCATGTCGACGTCGGAGTCGTCGTACACGTTCACGCGGTCGTAGTAGGAGAACCAGCGACCGCCCGACAGGTCGCATCCCTGGCCGACCGAGACCGGGTCGTCGGCCTCGGCGATCAGCACCTCGCGGCGGGCGTCGCAGCCGTCGCCGTCGGCGTCCACCCAGTGCTGGAACTCCTCACGGCTGTAGCCGGTGCGCACCTCCGAGGCGACGGAGAGGTCGTCGATGGCGGTCCGCAGGGGAGCGGCGTACGACGACGCGGCCGCGGCCGGGGTCGATCCGGTCACGCCCGCCAGCAGCGCGGCGAGGACCAGGCCGGTCAGCACGGCCGCACAGGATTTCCGGAGCATCGGACTCACCCTTCACCTCGAGATCGGTGGCCACTCCCACGGTGACCGCTCGCGCCGTCGGTGGAAAGGAGGCGCGGCCGATGGTTGGCGAAGAGTTCACCGGCGCTGGGCGGCCGGGTGACTCCGGCCGCCGATCAGCCACGGCTCAGCGGGCGACGGTCACCGTGACCGTGACGTCCCGGCAGTCCCGCGCGTCGACCTCGTCGCGCAGCGCCGCCCGCTCCCGCTCGTCGACGCTCAACCGCCAGCGGTGCTTCACCGCCACCCAGTGCGTGAGGTAGCGGCAGACGGCGTACGTCGGCAGCCAGTCCGCGGGGTCCTGGTCGGCCTTGGACCGGTTCGAGCTCGCCGTCACCCCGATCAGGCTCCGGTGGTCTCCGAGATCGTTGGCGTAGGCCTCACGGGTGCTGTCGGTCCATCGGCGCGCGCCGGAGTCCCAGGCCTCGGCCAGCGGCACCAGGTGGTCCATGTCGACGGCCGCGTCGTCGTGCACGCTCACCCGGTCGTAGGCCGAGAACCACCGCCCGCCCTCGAGCGTGCACCCCGGCCCGACGATCGGGGTGTCGTCGGCCTCGGCGATCAGCACCTCTCGCCGGGCGTCACACCCGTCGCCGTCGGCATCCACCCAGTGGCGGAACTCCTCGCGGTCATAGCCGGTGCGCACCTCGGGCTCCACGACGAGCTCGGCGATCGCCACCCGCAGCGGAGCGGCGTACGTCGCCTCCGCCGGCGTGGTCTCCGGGGCGAGCACCGCGGGCAGTCCGAGCGTCAGCGCCCCGGCGACCCCGGCCAGCGCCACGACGTGATGCTTCCTCATCGGCCTCTCCCGACCTCGTCACTCACAGGAGCCGGCGCGGCGGGGCACTGATACCTGGGCTTGAATGGCGCCATGAGGGACCCCCGCATCCGCCGCGTCCAGGAGGCCGACGTGCCCGCCGTCGTCGGCCTGGTCCACGAGCTCGCCGACTACGAGCGGGCTGCCGACCAGTGTCATCTCACCGAGCAGCAGCTGCACACGGCGCTCTTCGGCACCGCCTCTGCGGTCCACGGTCATGTCGCCGAGGTGGACGGCGAGGTCGTCGGCTGCGCGCTGTGGTTCCTCAATTTCTCCACCTGGGAGGGCGTGCACGGCATCTACCTCGAGGATCTCTTCGTCACCGCGGAGCAGCGCGGGTCGGGCCTCGGTAGGGCGCTGCTCGCCGCCCTCGCCGAGGAATGTGTCGCGCAGGGCTATGCCCGGCTCGAGTGGGTGGTGCTCGACTGGAACGAGCCGTCGATCGCGTTCTACGAGTCGCTCGGGGCGCGCCCCCAGAGCGAGTGGTCGACGTACCGCCTCACCGGGGACGCCCTGCAGCGGGTCGGCAGCTGACGGAGACAACCGGGTCGATCCAGGTCAGCTGGTGACTCGGAACGACCCCCTTGCCGGGTCCACCGGAGGAACACCCGGTCGACCGGGTGTTCCTCGCACCCCTCACCCCTCCCGCTCGCGCCACCACTCCAGCAACACCGCGGTCGCCTCGTCCTCGCTCATCGGCCCGCGGTCCAGCCGCTGGTCGAGCAGGAACCGGTAGGCCTCGCCGACCTCGCGCCCCGGCGGGATGTCCAGGATCGTCATGATCTGGTTGCCGTCGAGGTCGGGACGCAGCGACGCGAGCTCCTCCTCCGCGGAGATCCGCTCGATCCGCGCCTCGAGGTCGTCGTAGGTACGGCGGAGCCGGTCGGCCTTGCGCTTGTTGCGGGTCGTGCAGTCGGCGCGCGTGAGCACGTGCAGCCGCTCCAGCTCGTCGCCGGCGTCGCGCACGTAGCGGCGCACCGCGGAGTCGGTCCACTCGCCGGAGCCGTAGCCGTGGAACCGCAGGTGCAGCTCGACCAGCTTGCTGACCGCCTCGATCTGGTCCCCGGAGAAGCGCAGCGCCTTCATCCGCTTGCGGGTCAGCTTGGCGCCCACCACGTCGTGGTGGTGGAAGGTGACGGTGCCGTCGGAGACGAAGCGACGGGTCTTCGGCTTGCCCACGTCGTGCATCAGCGCCGCGAAGCGGGCGATGAAGTCCGGCTCGCCCCCGAGCCGCCCCTCCAGGTCGATCGACTGCTCGAGCACCGTCAGCGTGTGCTCGTAGACGTCCTTGTGACGGTGGTGCTCGTCGCGCTCGAGCCGCAGCGCCGGCAGCTCGGGCAGCACCCGGTCGGCCAGGCCGGTCTCGACCAGCAGCGTCAGCCCGAGCCGCGGGTGCGGCGCGCAGACCAGCTTGACCAGCTCGTCGCGCACCCGCTCCGCGGAGACGATCTCGATCCGGTCGGCCATCTCGGTCATCGCCCGCACCACGTCGGGGTCGACGGTGAAGCCGAGCTGCGCCGCGAACCGTGCAGCCCGCATCATCCGCAACGGGTCGTCGGAGAAGGACTGCTCCGGGGTGCCCGGGGTCCGGATCAGCTGGTGCGCCAGGTCCATCACCCCGCCGTACGGGTCCTCGAGCTCGCGCCCCGGCACCCGCACCGCCATCGCGTTGACCGTGAAGTCGCGTCGTCCCAGGTCGCCGGCCAGGGTGTCGCCGTACTGCACGTCCGGCTTGCGCGAGGTCGCGTCGTAGGCGTCGGAGCGGTACGTCGTGACCTCGACGACCCACGGCCCCTTGCGGCAGCCGATGGTCCCGAAGTCCCGGCCCATGTCCCACCAGGCGTCGCCCCACGACCGCAGGATCCGCTCGGTCTGCTCGGGGCGGGCCGAGGTGGCGAAGTCGAGGTCGTTCGAGCGACGGCCGAGCATCGCGTCGCGCACCGGCCCGCCGACCAGCGCCAGCTCGTGCCCGTCGGCCGCGAACCGCGCGCCCAGGTCGTCGAGCACGGACGCGATCCGGTCGAGCTCGGCGAGCATGGCCTGCTGCACGTCGACGATGCGCAACGGCTCGCCAGGAGGGGAGGAGGACACGGCGGGCGATTCTAGGGCGTCGGCGGCCCGACGCGCTGGTCGCCGACCATCGTCGCTGGTCCGCCGCCAGCCGATCCGTCGTACGGACCGGATGCCCACTACGGTTGGACCGTGTTCCGCCGCCCCCTGCCCGCACGTCTGTGCGCCCTCGCAGCAGGGATGCTCGTCAGCGCGCTGGCGGCCGGCACGGCGGGCGCCGCGGTTCCCGGACCGGCCGACACCCCTCGTACGACGGCCGCCATGGCCGAGGAGGACGCTCCACTCGCGGTCACGATCGGCTCGATGCTGCCGGCGGCGGTCCCCGAGCGCGGCCCGATCCGGATCCGCGGCACCGTGACCAACGCGAGCGACGAGCTCTGGACCGACATCAACCTGATCCCGTTCGTCAACCCGTCCGACGCGTTGACCTCCGCCGACGACCTGGCCACCGCGGCCGACACCGAGTCCGACGCCGTCGTCGGCGGCCGGATCGTGGAGGTCCTCGACAAGGTCGACGAGCTCGAGCCCGGGGAGTCGGCGGACTACCGCCTCCGCGTGCCCCGCAGCCTGCTCACGATGACCGAGCCGGGCGTCTACTGGTTCGGCGTGCACGCATCCGGGCGCAGCGACAGCACGCCCCGGGACGCGGTCGCGGACGGCCGCGCCCGCACCTTCCTGCCCTATCTCCCCGACACCGACGAGGCCGTCGAGACGGCGGTGGTCGTGCCGGTGCGGGCCCGCATCGACCACACGCAGCGCGGAGCGATCGCCCGCACCTCCGCGTGGGAACGGTGGATGACGACGGGTGGTCGGCTGCGCGACGCGGTGGAGTTCGGCGAAGCCGCCGCGGGACGGCCGATGAGCTGGCTGCTCGACCCGGCGGTCCCCGATGCCGCGCGACAGCTCGCCGACGGCAACCCGATCCGGTCGGTCGAGCCGACCATCGACCCCGACGACGATGGCGATGACGGGGACGGTGAGGGTGAGGGTGAGCCCAGCGGGAGCGCCTCGACCGACGCCGGCGCCGGCGGTGACGCGACCGAGGACGCCGATGCGGAGACCGCCGCGCCCGATCCGTCGGCGGTCGCCGCGCTCCGGTGGCTGTCCGACACCCGCAGCGCGATGCAGCAGGGCGAGGTGCTGGCCCTGCCGTACGGCGACATCGACGTCGCGGCCGCCGCCAAGCACGCCCCCGAGCTCTACGGGCTGGCCCGGGAGCCCCGCGGCGCGGTGCTCACCCAGTGGCAGCTGTCCACCCGTCCGGTGGTCACCTCGCCGAGCGGCTACATCGACGACGACGGGCTCAGCCTGATCGACGACGACGCCCTGGTGCTCGCGACGGATCGGATGTTCGAGGACGAGAACTTCCCCGACGGCGTGCCCGACGTCGCCCGGATCGAGGGGCAGCAGGTCGCGGTCACGTCGTACGGCGCCACCCGGGGCGGGCCCGGCCCCGACCCGCGACTCGCGCCGGTGGCGCTGCGCCAGCGGCTGCTGAGCGAAGCTGCGGTGCGGTTGCTCGACGACACGGCGCCGGCCACCGAGGAGTCGGCGGAGCAGACCGCGCCCGAGGGCCCGGACCCGCTGCTCGCCGTGATGCCACCGCAGATCACCGCCGACGGAGCCGACGAGTTCTGGTCCGGCCTCGACCAGGACTGGGTCGACCTGACCACGGTGAGCGACGCCACGGACCGGCCGTCGACCGCGGTCGACACCGAGCTGCTGCGCTATCCGCGACGTCAGGAGCGGCTCGAGCTCAACGCCGGCCAGCTCGACCTCGCGCGCCAGGTGATCGACCGCGGCGGCACCCTGCAGCAGGTGCTGACCCTCAACGACGCCATCGCCGGCAGGCTCACCGACGAGGCCCTGGCCGGCGTGAGCTACAGCCAGCGCACCGCCCCCACCGAGGAGCAGCTCCGCCTCACGCTCGGGTGGGTGCAACGGCGCCTGGCCGCGATCACGGTCAACGCCCCGCCGGGCGTGACGCTCTCCAGCGACGCCGGCGGCTTCGTCGTCACCGTCACCAACAACCTCCGGCAGCCCGTGACGGTGCAGCTGGAGTCCACCTCCCAGCAGGGCGCGACGACCGAGCCGGTCGAGCCGGTCCGGATCCCGCCCGGCACCCGCACCACCGTCGCCCTCGACGTGCGCACCGTCGCGCTCGGGGTGGACAACCTGACGATCCGGGTGACCGACAGCACGGGGGAGGAGCTCGGCGACTCGGTGACCGTGCCGGTGCGACCGGGTCAGATCAGCACGGTGATCTGGTGGATCATCGGTGCCGGTGCGGCCCTGCTGTTCGTCGCGATCGCCATCCGCCTGGTGCGCCGGGTGCGTCGTCGGCACCACGCGCCGGACCCGGAGCCCGAGGACGACCCGGCGGAGCAGGCGCCGTGACCGACAGCGACACCGGCTCCCAACGCAGCATCCTGGCGTCGAGCGCAGTGATGGCCGCGGGCACCGTGGTGTCCCGGGCGAGCGGCTTCGTGCGGTCGATGCTGCTCGTCGCGGCACTGGGCACCGGGCTGCACGCCGACATCTTCACCGTGGCCAACACGGTGCCCAACATGCTCTACATCCTGCTCGCGGGCGGGGTCTTCAACGCGGTGCTGGTGCCGCAGCTGGTGCGCGCGATGCAGCGCGACGCCGACGGCGGTGCGGCCTACACCGACCGCATCATGACGCTGGCGATCGCCTTCCTCGGCGGCGTCACCGCGCTGCTCGTCATCGGGGCGCCGTGGGTGATGTCGCTCCTGCTCAGCAGCCAGTACGACGACCCGGGGCTGGCCGAGCAGCGGCAGTCGGCGATCGACCTCGCGCGCTACTGCCTGCCGCAGGTCTTCTTCTACGGCATGTTCGTGCTGGTCGGCCAGG
>CAZJDU010000168.1:0-6595 GCA_964544855.1 uncultured Nocardioides sp. | reverse complement strand
CCCCTGACCTTCTCATTGCGAACGAGACGCGCTACCAACTGCGCCACAGCCCCAAACGAGTGGCAACGTTAGCACCAGCGACGGGCTCGGTCCGAATCGAGGGCCGGTAGCGTCGGCGCCGTACGCCGCCACCGCACCGAAGGAGCCGGCCCATGTCCGACCGCTATCCCCTGGCCGAGATCGACGACCTCCCCGACGACATCCGGGAGAAGGTGCTCGCGGTCCAGGAGAAGGCCGGCTTCGTGCCCAACGTCTTCCTGGCGCTCGCGCGGCGGCCGGCGGAGTGGCGGGCGTTCTTCGCCTACCACGACGCGCTGATGGAGAAGGAGGACGGCCACCTCACCCAGGGCGACCGCGAGATGATCGTGACCGCCATCAGCGCCGTCAACAGCTGCCTCTACTGCGTCGTCGCCCACGGCGCACTGCTGCGGATCTACGAGAAGAAGCCGCTCGTGGCCGACCAGGTCGCGACCAACTGGCGGCTCGCCGACATCACCGAACGCCAGCGCGCGATGGTGGCCTTCGCCGTCAAGGTCACCGAGCGGTCCCACGAGGTCGACGACACCGACTATGCGGCCCTCCACGAGCACGGCTTCGACGACGAGGACATCTGGGACATCACCTCGATCGCCGCGTTCTTCGGCATGTCCAACCGGATCGCGTCCGTCACCGGCATGCGGCCCAACGACGAGTTCTACCTGATGGGCCGGGTGCCGCGCGACAAGAGCTGACCGGAGCCGTCGTACGACGGCGGGTCGGTCAGCTGCCCGTCGCCCGGCGCTTGTCGTCGGACTCCGCGGCCGGAGCCGACTCCGCCTCGCGCGCGAGCTGGGAGTCGGCCTCGTTGCGGCCCGAGCTCCAGACCCCGGTGGAGTCGAGGTCGATGGTGCGGACGCTACGTCCGGCCGGCGCCTTCTCGACGTAGGTCGGCAGCGTGATCGGCACCGGGTCCCACCCGTCCGAGTCCGCCGCCTCGGCGCCGACGGCCGGGACGTCCGCTGTCCCCGCCTCCTCGGCGGTCCCGCGCTGCGCGTCCACGCTCGGCTGGGGCCGGCGTACCGGCTGCCGGGCGCGCTCCGCCCGCTCGTGGCGCACCATCAGCCGGCAGGCGACCAGCCAGGCGACGAGCAGCCCTGCGGGGATGGCGACGTAGGGCCAGGTGATCAGTCCGGCCGCGACGACGCCGCCCACGGCGAGGTTGGCCAGCAGGATCAGCCCGAGCACCCGGCGCCGCCGCCGCGCGGCCCGCTGGGCCGCCTCCCGGCGACCGCGGCGCTCGGCCGCGGTGAGCGGCTCCGGCGCAGGCTCGTCGTCGGCTGCCTCGGGGGTCTCCGCGACCTCGACCTCGGCCCGCTCGACGACGAGCTCGGAGCCGTCGGCGGAGGTGCCTCCCCGCCGCGCGAGCACCCGCATCCGGTCGGAGAACCCGTCCACCGAGCGGGTCATCGAGTCGGCCTCGTGGGCCTTGAGCGCCTTGGGGACCAGATAGACGGCCCAGGCCACCGCGAGGGCGACGAAGATGAGAGCACTCAGGTCCACAGACCAGAGGCTATGGTCGCTACCTCACCCTGAGGCGCATGTCTACCGGTGTGTCACACATTGGGTCGTGTGACTGATGTGACGCACGTCGGCGGGCTGGTCGCCGTCGCGACGACCCCTCAGACCCGAGCGCTGGCGTCGCCGCCCGACTCCTCCAACCGGGCCAGCAGCCCGCGCGGCGCCTCCTCCTTGGTGACGGCGTAGATGCGGTGGTCGCGCCAGTCACCGTCGATGTGGAGGAACAGCGGAGCGAACCCGATCTCCCGGATGCCGAGCTTCTCCACGACCCGCAGCGAGTTGGAGTTCTCCGGCCGGATGCAGATCTCCAGCCGGTGCAGCCCGGCGGTGAAGAAGCAGTGGTCGACCACCATCGCGACCGCGCGCGGCATCACGCCCCGGCCCGCCTGCGCCTGGTCGAGCCAGTAGCCGACCGAGCCGAACTGCGCCGAGCCACGCACGATGTTGTTGATCGTCACCTGCCCGGCGAAGCGGCCGTCCACCTCCACGACGAACGGGTACGTCGTCCCGTGGCGGGCCGCCCGCAGCTGCCGGCGCACCAGGCTGCCGAACGTGCTCGGTCGCGTGTCGCCGCCGGGCGGGACCGTCGCGTCCCACGGGGAGAACCACGCGACGTTGCGCCGCCGCACCGCTCGCCAGGCCGCGGCGTCCGAGCGCCGGATCGGCCGCAGCGTGACCACCGGGTCCCGCCCCGAGGTGAGGCGGTTGGGCCAGGCCCGGCCCGGCGTGTCGGTGACCATCCGCTCACGGCCGCGGCCGGCGGGACGCTTGAGGCTCAATGGTCGCTCCCCACGATCTGCTCAGCGGCGTGCACCAGCACCGGACGCAGCACGTCGAGCGCATCCTTGACCCCACCGCGCGAGCCCGGCAGGTTGACCACCAGGCACGACCCGGCGACCCCCGCCAGACCCCGGGAGAGCACCGCCGTGGGCACACCCTTCGCCACTCCGGCGGCGCGGATCGCCTCGGCCAGTCCCGGCACCTCCCGGTCCAGCAGCGGGCGGGTCACCTCCGGCGTCCGGTCGGTGGGCGTGAGACCGGTGCCGCCGGTGGTGAGCACCACCCGCGCGCCTGCGGTCACCGCGGCCGCGACCGCCTCGCCGACGGGCTCGCCGTCGGGCTGCACGTCCGGCTCGCCGCAGTCGAAGCCCAGCTCGCGCAGCGCCTCGACGATCAGCGGCCCCGTGGTGTCGTCGTACACCCCGGCCGCCGCACGGTTGGAGGCCACCACGACGGTGGCGGGCAGCGCGCTCATCGTCGCCAGTCCCCCGACCTGCCGCCGGACTTGGCCTCGACCCGGACGTCGGTGATCACCGCGGCCTTGTCGACCGCCTTGACCATGTCGACGACCGTGAGCCCGGCGACCGACACCGCGGTGAGCGCCTCCATCTCGACGCCGGTGCGGTCGGTCGTCCGGACCCGCGCGGTGATCTCCACGGCGTCGTCGGCCACCGCGAGCTCGACCTCCACGCCCGAGATCGCCAGGGGATGGCACAGCGGGACCAGCGAGGGCGTCTGCTTGGCACCCATGATGCCGGCGATCCGCGCCACCGCGAGCGCGTCGCCCTTGGGGACGCCCTTGCCGCGCAGCAGCGCCACCACCTCCGGCGAGACCAGCACCCGGCCGGTCGCCTCGGCGGCGCGGGCCGTCACCGACTTCTCCGACACGTCGACCATGCGCGCCGCGCCGGTGTCGTCGACGTGGGTGAGCCGAGGGGGTTCGTCAGGCATCAGACCTCCGGGGACAAGCGAATCACGTCCACCCATTGTCCAGCAGCCAACGGCTCGCTGGACGGCACCACCATGATCACGTCGGCCGCGGCCAGCAGGCGCTGCGAGTGGCCGGCGTGACCGGGCAGCACCGCGACGCGTCCGGCCTCGTCCATCGCGCCCGGCAGCAGCAGGGTCCGCTCCGGGTCGGCCGCGAGGGCCTCGGCGAGCGGCGCGGAGGTCTCGAGACCCGACCTCCGGGGCGGGTGCCCGGCCAGCGTGCGGATCGCGGGGACGGCGAAGAGCAGGAACGAGCAGTACGCCGCGACGGGCGTGCCCGGCAGGCAGACCACCGGGACGGCGCGGCCCCCGGCGTCGACGACCCCGGCGCCCTGCGGCCGTCCGGGCTTCACCGCGACCGAGCCGAACCACATCCCGTCCCGCCCGGCCAGCGCCGCCTTCACCACGTCGTGGTCGCCGGCCGACACGCCCCCGGTGGTCACCACCAGGTCGGACCCCTCGGCAGCCCACGCCAGCAGCCCGGCGAACACGTCGGGGTCGTCACCCGCCGGCCCCAGCACCGTCGGCTCGCCCCCGACCGCCCGCACCTGCGCCGCGATCGTCGGGGAGTTGCTGTCCGGCACCGTCCCGGGTGGCAGGTCGGGCGCGTCGTACCTGACGGAATCGTCGGCCGCAGCGCCCGCATCCAACGATTCCGTCAGGTACGACGCACCCACCAGCTCGGCACCGGTCGCGATCACCGCCACCCGCGGCTGCGGCCGTACGACCACCTCGCGGCACCCGACCGCGGCGAGGAGCCCGAGGTGTCGGGGGGCGAGCCGGGTCCCGGCCGCGAGCGCCACCGCACCGGCGGCGACGTCCTCGCCCGTGCGACGGATGTGACGCCCGGCGGCGACGGGATGCTCGATCAGGACGTTGTCGTGGCCCCGGTCGGTCCACTCGAACGGGACCACCGTGTCGGCGCCGGCCGGCACCGCGGCGCCGGTCATGATCCGCAGGGCGGAGCCGGGCGTGAGCTCGGCGGGCCACACCGCGCCCGCTGCGACCACACCGGCGACGGGGAGCCGCACCGGGGAGTCGGCCGCGGCGCCCGTCACGTCGGCCCCGCGAACGGCGTACCCGTCCATCGCGGCGTGGTCGAAGCCCGGTACCGCCCACGGGGCCGGGACGTCGGCAGCGAGCACCCGGCCCACTCCGACCGAGGGCGGCACGGCCACCGACGGCAGCGGCGCGACCGGCTCCAGGACACGGTGCCGGTGGGCAGCGACCGACGGCAGGTCAGCCACCCGAGAGGACCTCGCCGGGCGGCACCCGCTGCGGGTCGTCGGCATCGAGCTCGACGTCACCGACCACCGAGACACCGTGGCCGAAGGTCCAGTCGCCCTCGACGGTGAAGCGGCTCGCCTTCGCGAGCGACGGCGCGCCGTCGGGGAACCGCTTGTCGAACTCCCCCACCAGCTTGTAGTGGTCCGCGTCGAGGTCGATGTAGGGCACCGTGCCGGCGACCTGGGTGAGGGTGAAGTCGTTGCCGATCTCGTAGACGTCCGAGCGCAGCACGAGGAGGTCGTTGGTGGTCTTCACCGGGACGAACCGGTCGCGGCTCACCTCGATCAGTGCCGAGGAGTCGAAGACCTCGATCGCCGCGCCCATCGCCGTCTCGATCTGGATCACCTCGGGGGTGGACCGGTCGCTCGGGTCGAGCGTCTTGACGTTGCGGATGAGCGGCAGCCCGAGGATCCCGTCACGATGGTCGAGGGCCTCCTGCATCGCCAGCGCGTCGAACCAGAGGTTGTTGGTGGAGGTGTAGCGGTGCCGCTCGAGGTCGGCCAGCGCCTCCTGGTCCTCCTCCGGCGTCTGCGCGGTCTCGCGGAGCACGATCCGGCCGTCGGCCTTGCGACGGGCGAAGTGGCCGCCCTTCTTGTCCGACGGCGTACGACGCACCGCCTCGATCGCGAACGGTGCCCCCGATCCGGCGAACCAGCCGGCGACCTTCGGATCCGGCACCGCGGCGAGGTTGTCGGAGTTGGAGATGAACACGTAGCGGTAGCCCTGGTCGATCAGCCGCTGGAGCAGTCCGGTGCCCCGCAGCGCGGTGTAGACGTCACCATGACCCGGCGGACACCACTCCAGGTCGGGGTCGCGCGGCCACGAGGCCGGAGTGAGGTCCTTGGCGAGCAGCTTGGGCTCCTTGTTCTGCAGGAACTCCAGCGGCAGTCCCTCGACCGGCAGGTCCTCGTAGCGGGCCAGGGCATCGAGCGTGTCCTCGGACGTGCGGAAGCTGTTCATGAACAGCAGCGGCAGCGTGGCGTCGTACTGCCGGCGCAGGTGCAGCGTCTGGCGCGCGATGATGTCGAGGAAGCTCAGCCCCCGACGCACGCACAGCAGGGACTTCGCTCGGTCCATCCCCATCGAGGTGCCGAGCCCGCCGTTGAGCTTGATGACGACCGTGCGCCGGAGCGCGTCGGCCGCCGCGTCGTCAGGTACCTCGACGTCGTCGAGTCGCGACAGGTCGACCGGCGCGATGCTGGACTCGGGGATCATCCCCGTCTCGCCGTGCTCGAGCAGGCGGTAGTAATGCGCGAAGGTCTCGATCGCGACCTCGTTCACGCCGGCCTCGCGCATCTTCACGCGAGCCGCTTGCAGTCCTGGTGCGACGCCCATACCTCGATCGTAGGCTGGTCCGGTGCCGAAGCCACACCCCCCCGGGGCCGCTGCCAAGACGGCCCTGCGCGACCAGCTGCTGACCGGCCGGAAGCGCCGTCCGCTCACCGAGGTCGGCGAGGCCGCGCGGGCGATCAGCGACCACCTGCTCGCCGCCCCGGAGGTACGGCGCGCCGCGACCCTGGCGTGCTATGTCTCCGTCGGCGCCGAGCCCGGTACGTCGTACCTCCTCGACGCCCTCACCGAGGCCGGCAAGCGGGTGATCCTGCCCGTGACGCTGCCGGACCTGGACCTCGACTGGGCGGTCTACCACGGCCCGACCTCGCTCGCGCCCGCCCGCCACGGCCTGCTCGAGCCGGCCTCGCACCGCCTCGGCACCGACGCGGTCGCGACCGCCGACGCGGTGCTGCTGCCGGGGCTGGCCGTCTCCCCCACGGGCCTGCGCCTCGGTCGGGGTGGCGGCTGCTACGACCGGGCGCTCGCCCGCGTGCCGGTCGGCACGTTCACCTGCGTGCTGCTCTACGAGGACGAGACCGACATCGATGTCCCCGCCGAGCCGCACGACCGCCCCGTCACCGCGGCGTGCACGCCGCGGGGGGTCGTCCGGTTCGGCTGAGGCGGTCCCTCGCGGTGGTTTCGAGGCTCG
>CAZJDU010000167.1:0-6783 GCA_964544855.1 uncultured Nocardioides sp. | reverse complement strand
GATGGTCGAGGGACTGCTCTCGCGCGGCGACCGCCGCGTCGGCCGCGTGATCGAGCAGGCCTGGCGCGACGGCGGCCGGTTCGACGGCTGGAGCGAGCACTTCTCCTACGACGGCTGGGTGGCCGCCGCCGAGCGCGCCCTCGACGGCTCGGGCGTCGACCTCGACTGGTACACCACCCGCGAGCGCGACTACGACGAGATCCTGCCCTGGGACCACCTCGACTCCGGCCTCGACAAGGACTGGCTGTGGGCCGACTGGGAGGACGCCCTCGCCGTCGCCGACGGGTCGGCCGACATCGAGGTCGAGGACTGCCGCTGGACGCCGTGCTACGACTGCGGTGTGTGCCCGGAGATGGGCACCGAGATCCAGATCGGGCCGACGGGCCAGAAGCTCTTGCCGCTGTCGGTGGTCTGAGTGGCCGCCTAGGCGCCGCGTGTGGCGACGCTCATCCACCTCAACGGCGCCCCGGGCGTCGGCAAGAGCACCATCGCCGAACGGTACGTGGCCGAGCACTCCGGAGTGCTGAACTGTGACGTCGACCGACTCCGCTGCTTCATCGGCGGCTGGCGAGAGGACTTCGGTGCGGTCGGGTCGTTGATCCGGCCGGTCGCGCAGGCCATGATCCGGGCACATCTGGGCTCCGGCCGCGACGTGCTGCTCCCGCAGATGCTCGTGAACGAGGAGGAGCGCGCCAGGTTCAGAGCGGTCGCGGTCGAGTCAGGCCATGCCTACGTGCACATCCTGCTCCGTGCCGAGCCGGGGGAGGCGCGCGCCCGCTTCTACCGACGGCCGACGGGAGACCCGCTGCATGCGGTGATCCGAGCGGTCGTGAGTGCCGGCGGCGGCGGGTCCGTGATCGATGGCTACGACCGCCGGCTCGCTGCAGCGGCTCGTTCGGGCTCGGGGTCCGATGCCATCCCTGTGGACGCACACGGTGACGTCGAACGGACGTACCGAGCTGTGGAAGCCGCGATACGAGGGGTCACGCCGGCCGGTTGAGCTCCGCCATCGTTGCTCGGGGGTCGCGGACGGGAACCGACCCTGGCGTTCGCGGCTCTCGGTGCGTGAGCCGGCGCTACTGCCCGCTGCCCTCGATCGTGCCCGCCTGCTGACCGGCCGGGTGCGCGGCGATGCAGACCACGGTGTCGTCGAGCTCCGACCAGCCCTCCACGGCCGGACTGTAGAAGTACAGCTCGTACCTCGAGGTCCGGTACGGCTGGCCGACGTACTCCTCGAACGGGTCGAGGCAGCCGGTCAGCGCAGCGGCGTCGAGCGACTGCTGGTCGACGTAGCCGGCGGGCTCGAACGGGTTGACCGCGTACACCTCGGCCCGGTGGGACTCCTCGCAGGGTACGAGCATCGCCTCCCCGGTGATCGTGTCGTCGTCGGTCAGCTCCTCCTCGACCTCCATCTGGAGGATGCAGTCGTCGACCTGCAGCCGGTCGATGCTCACCAGCCCGGCCTCGCGGACCCGGCCGTCGGCGTCGCGCTCGGTCTCGTCCCAGCCGTTCAGCCACATGTCGACCCCCATGGCGAGGACGATGACCACCGCGATCACGAACCGCACCGACGAGATGATCAGCGCGGCGATCGCCAGCCCCCTGCCGTGGTCGCGACCGTCACGGCTCCGAACGAGGACCGTGATGGCCAGGCCGACCGCCACGAAGATGCCGAGCGGCACGCAGAACGCCAACGAGAGCCCGAGCGACCAACCGGCCATCTTCTTCGACGGCGGTGGCTCCGGGAGCGGCGCCAACCGGCCGTACGGCGCCTGCCGGTCCGCTGGCGAGGGGCGATCGGTCGGGTCGGCGTCGGGCGACGGGGTGGGTGGACCGGGTGGTGTCAGTTCGTTCGGTGGTGGGTCGCTCATGTGATCCGGGGGTGGAGGATGGGGGGGCGCCGCACTATTCCACAGCGTTGACCGGCCCGGTCAGCGGGCCGGTGCGGCCGTCGGCGTAGCAGACGAAGGCAGCGCCGGCCTCCGGCCGGCCGACCCGGCCGGCGATCACCACACCGAGATGGATCTCCTCGGGGTCGAGCCGCGCCCGGAGGTCGTCGCTGAGCAACCCCCGGCAGAAAGCGTCCGGCGCGACATCGTCGTACGACGCGAGCAGGGCCCGGTCGAAGGTGCCGGTGTGGACGACCTCCACGTCGTGGGCCCGGTCGCAGTCGCGCTCACGCAGCCGCACGCCGGCGCTGCCGGGGCGGCGGTCCAGATCGGCGCACTGCCCGACCTCGGCCCGAGCGGGGCGGATCGTCCCGGCGTCCTGCCAGGCGTAGCCGAGCGCGATGCCGGTGAGGAGGGTGCCGACCGCTCCGAGCGCGACGGCGGTCACCGCCGCCCAGCGACCCCGGCGACGCCCGCGTGTGGTGCGGACGATCCCGGCGATGCCGAGCGCGAGGCCGACCGGGGCCAGGACGCACACGGCCGCGCAGACCAGGCCGGCGACCGATACGCCGTCGTACGCCGGGCGTGGCGGAGGTGGCACAGGTGGGGCGGGCATGCGCCTCGGCTACTGGACCGACCCGGTGAGGTCGTCGCCCTCGAGGTAGCAGGCGAACGCGTCACCCGCGGCCGGGGCGTCGCTGCTGTTCTCGACGACCAGGCCGATCTCCGGGTCCTCGACCTCCGCGATGATCCTGGTGCGCACCTCCGCCGGGACCAGCGCGGCACACACGGCCGCCTCCAGGTCGTCACCGTGCTCGGCGGGGTCGTACTCGCCGACGTAGAGGATCTCGCCGTCGTGCTCCACCGAGCACTCCCGCTCCGCCATGCTGACGACGTCTCCGTCGTCGTCGATGTCGACGCACTGGCCGACCTCGGCGTTGTCGGGAGTGACCTGCCGGAGGAGGTCGCTGGCCACCAGCCCGATCACGCCGAGCGTGGTCGCGACGATGGCCAGCACACCGAGGACGATGCCGGTGACGGCCGCCCAACGGCCCCGGCGGCGGCCGCCGGAGGTGCGCACGAGGCCGACGACGCCGAGGATCACGCCGACGATGCCGGTGCAGCAGAGCACGCTGAGCACCAGGGAGGCGATCGAGATGCCGTCGTAGGGCGGCTTCGCGTTCGGCGCGGCGCCCTGCTGCGGGCTCCCGAACGGGTGGGCGGGGGCGCCGTAGGGGTTGGGGGGCGGTGGCGGCGTCGGTGCGCCGTAGGGCGTGTCCCCGGCGGCCGGGCCCGGCGACTGTCGGTAGGGGTCGTTGCCGCTGGTGCCGTCGCCGCCGGGTGTGCTCACGGGAGCACCCTACGTGCGGCCGGCTGTCGGTGGCGCGGGGCATGCTGACCGCATGCGGCACATCAGCGACGACGAGCGCCGGGCCCGCCTCGCCCGGCGGCACGGGCTCGCCCCCGGGCACCGACATCCCGACGTGGAGGCGGCCACGCGGGCGATGACAGCGCTGCATGCCACCGAGGCCGCCACCGTCCATCTGGCGCTGTGGGCCCGGGTCGACGACGTGACCGTGGCCGACGTCGACCGCGCGCTGTACGACGACCGCACGCTGGTCAAGCAGCTGGCGATGCGCCGCACGCTCTTCGTCTTCCCGCGTGACCTGCTGCCGGCCGCCTGGGGCAGTGCGGCCGCTCGGGTGGCGGCGCAGCAGCATCAGCAGCTCCGCAAGTTCGTCGTGCAAGGGGGGCTGGCCGTCGACCCGGACGCCTGGGTGGCCCAGGCGACCGGTGACGTGGTCGATCTCCTCTCCGACGGCGAGCCGCGGACGCTGCAGCAGATCAGGGAGCAGATCCCCGAGCTCGACGGGCGTTTCAGCATGGGCACCCCGGAGAAGAAGTGGGGTGGCTCGTTCCCCATCGGCCGGTGGGTGGTGGTTGCGCTCGGCGCGGAGGGACGGGTGCTGCGGGCGGCCAATGCCGCGCACTGGCGGCTCAACAAGCCCACCTGGACCACCACCGAGGCCTGGTTGGGTCATGCGCCCGAGCCGTTGTCGGCCGAGGAGGGGTACGCCGCCCTCGTCCGGCGCTGGCTGGCCACGTTCGGCCCGGGCACCGAGGCGGACCTGGTGTGGTGGCTGGGTGCCACCAAGACCGCGGTGCGCCGGGCGCTGGCAGACGTCGAGGCGGAGCAGGTGGTGCTCGACGGGGAGGAGACCGGGTGGGTGCTGCCCGGCGACGCCGAGCCCGAGCCCTCGGTCGAGCCGTGGGGAGCGCTGCTCCCGACGCTGGACCCCACGGTGATGGGCTGGAAGCAGCGCGCGTTCTACCTCGACGCCGAGCACACGCCCTACCTCTTCGACACCAACGGCAACGCCGGCAACACGGCCTGGTGGGACGGCCGGATCGTCGGCGCCTGGGCTCAGGACGACGACGGCGGGGTGCGCCTGCTGCTGCGCGAGGACGTCGGTGCCGCGGGCGAGCGGGCGCTGGAGGCCGAGGCGGAGCGACTCACGGGGTGGCTCGACGGCGTACGGATCACCAACGTCTATGCCTCGCCGCAGATGAAGGGAGCCACCCTGGCCTGACCCTGCGATCACATACCATGCGCGTCGTGCGTCAACAGCCCGAGCAGCAGGCCCCGCCGGTGCAGCGGCTCCGGGTGCGCTATGCCAAGCGCGGCCGGATCCGCTTCACCAGCCACCGCGACGTGAGCCGTGCGGTCGAGCGGGCCGTCTCCCGCGCCGGCGTGCCGATGGCGTATTCCTCCGGGTTCCATCCCCACCCGCGGATCTCCTATGCCGGTGCGTCGCCGACCGGCGCGGCGAGCGAGGCGGAGTACCTCGAGCTCGGCCTCGCCGAGCGCTGCGACCCGGCGGAGATCCACCGTGCGCTGGACGCTTCGCTCCCCGAGGGGCTCGACGTGGTGACCGTGGTCGACTCGCCCGGGGGAGCCCTGGCGGACCGTCTGACGGCGAGTCGCTGGCTGATCGAGCTGGTCGGCGCGGCCCCGGACGCCGTGGAGCGGGCCGTGGTGGCGTTCCTGGCAGCCTCGTCGGTCGAGGTCGAGCGGATGACCAAGAAGGGCGTGCGAACCTTCGACTGCCGGGCAGCGGTGGTGAGCCTCGTCACATCGGCGTCCGACGAGCGGGTGGCCCTCGACTTGGTGCTGCGTCATACCGAGCCGGCCGTGCGAGCCGGCGACGTGCTCACCGGGCTCAGCCTCGTCGGGGGCCTGGAGACCGTTGGCGCACCGCTGTTGACCCGCCTGGCGCAGGGACGGCTGGAGGAGCGCGACGGCACCATCGCCGACCCGCTGTGCTGATCGGTGATACCCGCCCGTGCCGGTGTCTGTGCGATACTCGGCCCCAGGTCGACCCCGCGACGTCTGGGAACACGGCGCATCGCGAGCGACCCGACGACGTTCTCGCCGAGGCGTAAGTGGAATACGCACCGGCACGGTGACGGCAGGGCCGCCACCTGACCGCGACGCAGGGCGGATCGGTGACAGGGATCCGCGCCGGGAAGGATCCCCGGTGGACAGGGCGACCGCGGCGGGTGCGGATTCAGTCGTCAGTGACGCACCGCGGAGGGTGTCGTGCAACCGCAGGCTTACGCCGGCGGGCCGAGGCTGGACCCGGTCCGCGCGGCGACGGACACCTCGGGCGCCCGCGTCCGGGGCGAGGAGTAGTACATGGCCGACGCGCCCGTCGACAACGACACGCAGACCGAGCACGACGCAGCAGAGCCGGAGGCAGTGACCGACGGTCCTGAGCAGGCCGAGGTGACTGACACCGGGCCCGACGCACCGGAGCTCCCGGCTGAGGGAGCCGAGCCCGTCGCCGTGGAGGAGCCGGAGGCGCCGGCCGAGCCGGCCCCGCCCCGCGCACCCGGCACCACGCTGCTGTTCCAGGCTCCCGAGACCGTCGTCCTGCCCGCTCGTCCGCCGGCTGACGAGCTGGAGGACGAGGAGGACGAGCAGGACGAGGAGGACGAGGACGACGCGACGGCCGTCGAGGACGGCCAGGACGGCGACTCGTCCGACGACGACAGCAGCGACGAGGGCGGCAGCGACGAGGGCGGCGCCAACCGGCGCCGACGCCGACGAGGCGGCCGGCGCCGCCGTAAGGGCGGCTCCGGCGACGCTGACAACGGAGCCGGGGACCAGGGCGAGAGCCAGCGGTCCGGCCAGGAGAAGTCCGGCGGTGACCAGTCCGACGGTGGCAAGGCCGGCGGTGAGAAGGCCGGCGGTGGCAAGTCCGGCGGTGGCAAGTCCGGCGGTGGCAAGTCCGGCGGTGAGAAGTCCGGCGGTGAGAAGGCCGGCGGTGAGAAGGCCGGCGGTGGCAAGTCCGGCGCTGGCAAGTCCGGCGGTGGCAAGGCCGGCGGCGAGAAGGCAGGCGGCGAGAAGGCCGACGCGCTGGGGGATGACGGCCAGGGCGGCGACGGCCAGGGCGGGTCGTCGCGCCGGCGTCGTCGCCGGCGCCGCGAGGGCGAGGGGGGCGACGGTCAGGCCGACGATTCCAACACGGTCACCAAGGTCCGCAAGGGTCGCTCCGCCGAGGACGAGATCACCGCGGTCACCGGGTCGACCCGGCTCGAGGCCAAGAAGCAGCGGCGCCGCGAGGGTCGCGAGGCCGGCCGGCGCCGCGCCCCGATCGTCAGCGAGGCGGAGTTCCTCGCGCGGCGCGAGTCCGTCGAGCGGGTGATGGTGATCCGCCAGCGCCAGGAGCTGACGCAGATCGGCGTGCTCGAGGACAAGGTGCTCGTCGAGCACTACGTCGCCCGGGAGTCGCAGACCTCGATGATCGGCAACGTCTACCTCGGTCGGGTGCAGAACGTGCTGCCCTCCATGGAGGCGGCGTTCATCGACATCGGCAAGGGCCGCAACGCC
>CAZJDU010000166.1:0-6790 GCA_964544855.1 uncultured Nocardioides sp. | reverse complement strand
GGCAGCGGGTCGGTGAGGACGAAGTCGCCCGCCGGCTGGGCGAGGTGCACCAGCTGGCCGGGCCGGGCGCGGTGGACGAGGTACTGGGAGACGATCCCGTCGGGGATCGCCTTGACCGTGATGCTGATGTGGCCGTCGCGGCGCGGGCCGTGGGTGAGCGAGTAGCTGCGCCAGCGTCGTACGCCGTCCACGGCGACACCGAGCTGGACGTACTGGCCGGGCCGGTGGCCGTCCCAGTCCTTGCCCGGCCTGATCACGATCGTCGCCGCCTCGGCGGTCTCCGGGCGCACCTCGACGATCCGGCCGCGCAGCTCGGTGCCGGACCGGAGCGGGTGGAAGTGGTCGAGCACGTCGTCGACGGTCAGCGGGGTGACCGCGGCGTCCGCGACGGCGCGCAGCCGGTCGCGCAGGGAGCGGCCGGCGAGCGGGGCCGGAGGTCCGCTGCGGAGGGTGGCACTGGTCGAACTCACGCTGCTCAGTCTTGCTGTCGGCGGGGGTAAAGTCATGATCGCTGTCGGTGAATCGACTCCTGGGACTTGTTCGCAGGGAACAAAAGATCGAGATGGAGGGCCTCATGTCGCAGTCGGCCGACGCGGGAGCCGAGCTCACGCTGCCACCGGACGTGGTGCTCGGCATCCGTGCGCAGCTGCCTCAGGTGGCCGATGAGGTCGTCACGGTCATCATCGACGAGGTCCCCAGCTATGCGGACGCGTTCTCCGGACCGATGGGCGAGACCATCCGGCAGGCGGTCCAGGTCGCGCTCGGGGGCTTCCTCTTCCTCATCAGTGAGCGACGCGGTGAGCAGGCACGCACCCCGCGGGCCTCGGCCGTGGACGGCGCCTACCAGCTCGGGCGCGGCGAGGCGCGCAGCGGCCGCACCACCGACGCGCTGCTGTCGGCGTTCCGGATCGGCGCGCGGGTCGCCTGGCAGCAGATGGCCGGGCAGGCCGTGGCCCAGGGCCTGGACGCGACCACGATGGCGTCCTTCGCACAGCTGGTCTTCACCTACATCGACGAGCTGTCGGCGGCCTGCGTCGCGGGCCACACCGACGAGTCGGCCAGCTCGGGCCGGCTGCGCCAACAGCGGCTGGAGCGCATCTCACGCCATCTGCTGCAGCAGTCGCCGGCCGCCACGGTCGTCGATGCGGCCGAGCGTGCGGAGTGGTCGCCACCGGAGACCCTGACCGCCGTGATCGTCCCGGAGGCTCAGGCGGCACCGGTGCTGCAGTCGCTGACGCCCGGCACGCTCCAGGCGGGTGACCTCCCCGAGCTCGAGGAGGCGGCGCTGCTGCTGGTCCCCGACGCCCACGGCGCGGCGCGACCGGCGACGCTGCGTGCCGTGGAGGGCCGCGGCTGCCTGGTGGGGCCGCCGCGGCCGTGGCTGCAGGCACGGGCGTCCTACGACCGGGTGCTGCGGGCGCGGGAGCTCGGGCTCACCGGCGACACCGAGGCGCACCTCCCTCAGCTGGTGCTCACCGCCGACCCGGCGGCTCTCGCCGACCTGAGGGCGCAGGCGCTCGCGCCGTTGGCGTCGCTGCGGCCCGCCACCGCGACCAAGCTCGCCGAGACGCTGCGCGCCTGGCTGCTGCACCAGGGGCGTCGGGACGAGGTGGCCGGTGAGCTCTTCGTCCACCCGCAGACGGTCCGCTACCGGATGGGGCAGCTGCGGGAGCTCTACGGCGATCGCCTCGAGGAACCCGAGACGGTGCTGGCGCTGACCCTCGCCCTGGGAGGGGCGATCGAGGCTGCGGACCTGCCCGTAGGCTGACAGGCATGCGCTGGATGGGGCCGGGCAGTCAGTCGAGGCGCACGCTGGCTGCTGCCGGGGCGCTCGTGGTCTGCGCCGGGATGCTGTCGGGGTGCGGTGACGATCCGCCTCCTCCGCAGGCTGCGGTGCTCGAGAGCGGGGACCAGTACGTCGCGCTCGGCGACTCCTACACCGCCGCGCCCGGTACCGGGCCCGAGACGTCCAACGACGGCTGCCTGCAGTCGGCGGTCAACTACCCGCATCAGGTGGCCGAGGAGCTCGAGCTCGAGCTCACCGACGTGAGCTGCGGTGGAGCGACCACCGCGGACCTCGCCGAGGGGCAGCCGCTGCCGCCCAAGCCCCCGCAGCTCGCGGCGCTCAGCGAGGAGACGGCCCTGGTCACCCTCCGCATCGGCGGCAACGACTCCCAGCTCTTCGCCCGGACCACGGGGAAGTGCGCCGAGCTCGCCAACAGCGACGCCGGCAGCGGATCCCCCTGCTCCGACAGCTTCGGTGGCCGCGACTTCCTCGTCGAGGCGACCGACCGGATCCGCGCCGACGTGGTCGCCGCACTCGGCGAGATCGAGGAGCGAGCACCGGACGCGCGGGTGGTCGTGGTCGGCTACCCGGCGTGGGCACCGCCCTCGCCGGCCGGGCGGTGCGACCAGCTGCCGCTCGCTCCCGGCGACTACGCCTACGCCCGCCAGGGCAACGAGCTGCTGGTCGCGGCCCTGCGGGACGCGGCGACCGAGGCCGGCGTCGAGTACGTCGACGTCTGGTCGGTCGCTGAGCAGCACCACATCTGCGCCGACGACCCGTGGATCGCCGGGCTCCGGCCGACGGCCCCGGCCGCGCCGCTCCATCCCTACTCCGCCGAGCAGCAGGCCGCCGCCGAGCTGCTGGTGGACCTGCTCGGCGGCGACCTCCCCGGGGAGGTCGGCAGTGACTCCTGACCGGCGTCCGGCACGCGCCCCACGCGCGCTGTCGGCCCTGGTGGCTGGTGCGCTCGCGCTCGCCGGCTGCACCGGCGAGGACGTCGACGTGGCCGACACCGCGGCGCGGGCGATCGAGACCGGCGACCGCTACGTGGCGCTCGGCGACTCCTACACCGCGGCGGCGTTCACCGGGCCGCACACCGACACCTCCGACGGCTGCTGGCGCTCCGACGGCAACTACCCCCACCTGGTCGCCGGTGAGCTCGGGCTCGAGCTCACCGACGTCAGTTGCGGCGGCGCGACCACGGAGGACGTCGAGAGCTCCCAGCAGCAGACGCTGAAGGACGCCGGCCCACGCCCGCCACAGATCGACGCGGTCGCGGAGGACACCGACCTGGTCACGGTGAGCCTCGGCGGCAACGACTTCGGGCTGATCGCCGACCTGATCTCCGGGTGCGTCCTCGCCGGCATCCAGGACCCGGACGGTGCACCCTGCGCCGATGCCCGTGCCGACCAGCTCGACCGGCGGATCGCCCGCGTGCGGGAGCGCCTCGTCGGGGTGATCGGGGCGGTCGCCGAGCGGGCGCCGGACGCGCGGGTGGTCGTGGTCGGCTACCCGCAGATCTACCCACCCACCGGCAGCTGCGAGGACGTGCGGCTCGCCACCGGTGACCTCGGCTACGCCCGGCGCGTGGTCGAGCTGCTCGTCGACGCCCAGGCCGCGGCTGCGGCCGAGGCCAACGCCGAGTACGTCGACGTCTTCGGTCCGTCCGCCGGCCACGACATCTGCGGCGCCGACCCGTGGATCGCCGGCCACACCGTGAAGCGCCAGGGCGAGGCGACGCCGTACCACCCCTATCCGGAGGAGCAGCAGCTGGTCGCCGAGCTACTCCTGGGCGCGCTGCAGGACGGCTGAGCTCACAGCGCGAGGTGGATCAACCGGCCGGCCACGGCGGTCAGCGCGACCGGGGGCGCCGGCATGTCCGGCAGCAGCGGGTCGGAGTCGAGCAGCACCAGGTCGCCCCGGGATCCCGGCTGCACCATCGCCTGCCCGTCGACCGACGCGGCGAGAGCCTCGCGCCGGGTGAGAGCCTGCTCGAGGTGCCAGCCGGGCCGGTGGTCGCCGGTCCGGCGGACGGCGGCGTCGATGGCGAGCCACGGGTCAAGCGGGGCGACCGGCGCGTCCGAGCCGAGGCTGATCGTGATGCCGGCGTCGTGCAGCCAGCGGTAGGCGAAGCAGCGCTCGACCCGGTCCTCCCACGCGAGCTCGGAGAGGTCGCGGTCGTCGAGCAGGTGCGCGGGCTGCACGCTGGCCCGCAGGCCGAGGCGGGCCATCTCCAGGGCGTCGGTACGCCGGATCAGCTGGGCGTGCTCGATCGACCCCTGCGCGCCCGTGACGGCGTAGGCCTCGAGCGCCGCGCTGCAGGCTGCGTCGCCGATCGTGTGGGTGGCGACCTCGAGGCCGGAGTGATGGGCGAGTGCGAGCAGCCCGGTGAGCTCCTGGGGCGTGAGGTTCGCGGCACCGGTCGGGTAGGCCGGGTCGGCGCCGTCGACGTACGGGTCGTGGCACCAGGCCGTGCGGGTGTTGAGCGACCCGTCGCTGATGATCTTCAGCGGGCCCATCGTCAGCCGGTCGTCGTCGGGCAGCAGCGGGTCGCCGCTGCGCAGGCCGACCGAGAGCGCCTGGTCGAGCTCCTCGGCGTACAGCGCAGCTCGCACCCGGATGCGGTCGCAGCCCTCGGCCCACCGCTCCTGCCAGTGGTAGAGCGAGTTGTCGAACTCGAAGTCGACCAGCCCGACCACCCCGAGGGACGCCGCGTGGTCGAGCGTGGCGCGGTAGGCGGCCGGTGAGGTGACGTCCGGGCCGGTGAGCTCGACGAGCCGGTCCTGCACGGCGAACCACTCGTTCTCGCGGATCATGTCCTCGCGCGGGGCGAGGCCGAAGAGCCGTTGCGCGACGGTGTTGAGCCACGCGTGGTGGCTGTCGCCGGCGATCAGCACCACGGGGGTGTCGGGAGCGACCTCGTCGAGCTCGGCGACGGTGGGCTGCCACGCCCAGGTCGCCGGCCGATGCCCGAAGCCGATCACCGGCCGATGGGGTGCGGCCTCGATCCAGTCGGCGACGTAGGCGGTGACCTCGTCGGCGTCGACGGTGCCGGACGTGTCGAGTCGCTGCGCGACCAGCGTCCACTGCCCGAGGTGGACGTGGGTGTCCCAGAGACCGGGCACCAGCCAGCGGCCCTCGGCGTCGTACTCCGGGACGGGGATGTCCGGCTGGTCGACATGGGGCGCCACCGTGGTGACCACGCCGTTCTCGACGAGGACGTCGACCGGCTCGGCGGGGGCGACGTCGTACGCCGTGATGGGCACGAGGCGCGCGCGGCGCAGCAGCAGACTGGACACGCGGACACGGTAGTGGGAGGCCGCGACCGGGGATCGGCGATCCCGTCCCTCGGCAGGGTGATGCTGCTCGCAGGTGAGGAGGAGGGGGCGCCCTCGCGCCCGGATCGCCGCGTCGGCGCCGAGATGCGCCGACGCGGGGGGTCAGCCGTCCAGTGCGGCGATGGCGTCGGCGACCGCGAGGGTGCGCCGGGCCGACTCGACGTGGAGGTTCTCCACCATCTTGCCCTGGTAGGTCACCACGCCGGCTCCCTGAGCGTCCTCCCACGCCTGGATCAGGCCCCGGGCGTCGTCGACCGCCGCCTGGCTCGGCGCGAAGGCGGCGTTGGCGCCCTCGACCTGGCCGGGGTGGATCAGGGTCTTGCCGTCGAAGCCCATCTGCCGACCCTGGTCGCACTCGGCGAGGAAGCCCTCGCTGTCCTTGACGTCGTTGTAGACGCCGTCGACGATCGCGATGCCGCTGGCGCGGGCGGCGAGCAGCGCCGTGTGGAGGCTCGGCAGCAGCGGGGCGCGGCCGGGCACGTGCTCGGCGTAGAGCTCCTTGACCAGGTCGTTGGTGCCGATCACGAAGGCCGCGAGCCGGTCGGAGGCGCGGGCGATCTCCAGTGCGCTGAGCACGGCGATCGGGGTCTCGATCATCGCCCACAGCTTCGTCGACTCCGGGGCGCCGGCGCGCTCCATGGCGGCGACGAGGCGGTCCACCTCGGCGGCCGAGTTCACCTTCGGGACGACGATGCCGTCGGGTCCGGCCTGCGCGGCGGCGGCGAGGTCGGCCTCGTGCCACTCGGTGCCGATGCCGTTGACCCGGATGGTCAGCTCGCGGCCGCCGTACTCACCGCTGCGCACCGCGGCGCAGGCGGCGTCACGGGCCTCGGGCTTGGCATCGGGCGCGACGGCGTCCTCGAGGTCGAGGATGATCCCGTCGGCCGGGATCGACTTCGCCTTCTCGAGGGCGCGCGCGTTGGAGCTCGGCATGTAGAGCACCGAGCGGCGGGGACGGAACGCGGCGGCCGAGCTCATCACGCGTCCACCTCGATCGCGTCGTAGGCGGCCTTCAGCTCCGGGTCGATCTCCGCGAGCTGCTCGGCGAGCTCGACCATCACCAGGCACTGCTTGAGGGAGGCGTCGTCCTCCATCTTGCCGTCGATCATGACCGCACCGGTGCCGTCGCCCATCGCGGCGACCACCCGGCGGGCGTGGGCGACGTCCTCCACGCTGGGCGAGAACACCTTGTTGGCGATGGCGATCTGCTTCGGGTGCAGGCTCCAGGTGCCGACACAGCCGAGCAGGAAGGCGTTGCGGAACTGGTCCTCGCAGGCAACGACGTCGGCGATGTCGCCGAACGGACCGTAGTACGGGTAGATCCCGTGCATTGCACAGGCGTCGACCATCCGCGCGATGGTGTAGTGCCAGAGGTCCTGCTGGTAGGTCGTCCGGGTGCCCTCGACGTCGCCGTCCACCGGGTCCTGGCGCACGAGGTAGCCGGGGTGGCCACCGCCGACCCGCGTGGTCTTCATCCGGCGGTCGGCGGCGAGGTCGGCCGGGCCGAGCGAGAGGCCCTGCATCCGCGGGCTGGCGCCGCAGATCTCCTCGACGTTGGCGACGCCGCGCGCGGTCTCGAGGATCGCGTGCACCATGAGCGGCCGCTCCAGGCCGGCCTTGGCCTCGAGCTGGGCCAGCAGCCGGTCGACGTAGTGGATGTCCTCGG
>CAZJDU010000165.1:0-6803 GCA_964544855.1 uncultured Nocardioides sp. | reverse complement strand
TCAGCGGAAGGCGGCCTCACCGGTGAGCGCCTTGCCGATCACCAGCTGGTGCACCTCGGAGGTGCCCTCGTAGGTGAGCACGGACTCGAGGTTGTTGGCGTGGCGCATGATCGGGTACTCCAGGGTGATGCCGGCGGCGCCGAGGATGGTGCGGCACTCCCGCGCGATGGCGATGGCCTCGCGGACGTTGTTGAGCTTGCCCAGGCTGACCTGCTCCGACGCCAGCCGGCCGTCGTCCTTGAGGCGGCCGAGGTGGACCGCGAGCAGCATGCCCTTGCCGAGCTCGAGCGACATGTCGGCCAGCTTGGCCTGGGTGAGCTGGAAGCCCGAGAGCGGCTGGTCGAAGATCTCCCGCTCCCCGGCGTAGGCGATCGCGGTCTCCAGGCAGTCCCGCGCCGCGCCGAGCGCACCGAACACGATGCCGAAGCGTGCCTCGTTGAGGCAGGACAGCGGCCCCTTCAGCCCGACCGCCTCCGGCAGCATCGCGTCCGCCGGCAGCCGCACACCGTCGAGCACCAGCTCGCTGGTCACCGAGGCGCGCAGCGACATCTTCTGCTTGATCTCCGGAGCGGAGAAGCCCGGCGTGTCCGTGGGCACCACGAAGCCCCGCACCCCGCTGCCCCGGCCCTGCTCCTCGGTCTGCGCCCAGACCACGGCCACATCGGCGACCGACCCGTTGGTGATCCACATCTTCGTGCCGGTCAGCACCCAGTCGTCCCCGTCGCGCGCCGCGCGGGTCCGCATCCCGGCCGGGTTCGACCCGAAGTCGGGCTCGGTCAGCCCGAAGCACCCGATCGCCTCGCCCGCGGCCATCCGCGGCAGCCACTCCTGCTTCTGCTCCTCCGAGCCCCACCGCCAGAGCGCGAACATCGCCAGCGAGCCCTGCACCGAGACCAGCGACCGCAGCCCCGAGTCGCCGGCCTCCAGCTCCAGGCACGCCAGCCCGTACGCCGTCGCGCTCGTGCCCGCGCAGTCGTAGCCGGTCAGGTGCATGCCCAGCACGCCGAGCGACCCGAGCTCCTGGGCCAGCTCGCGCGCCGGGATGGTGGCGGACTCGTACCACTCCGCCAGGTGCGGCTTCACCTTGTCCTCGACATAGGAGCGGACGGTGTCGCGCATCGCGCGCTCCTCCTCGCTCAGCAGGGAGTCGACGGCGAAGAGCTCGAGCGGGGTCTGGGGCATGGTCTCACTTCCTCGTGATGGGCTCAGATGAACGCGTTGACGCCGGTCTCGGCACGCCCGATCAGCAGCTTCTGGATCTGGCTGGTGCCTTCGTAGAGCGTCATGACCCGAGCATCGCGCATGTACTTCTGAACCGGGTACTCGTCGACGTACCCGTAGCCGCCGAACGCCTGGATCGCGAGGTTGGCGGACCTGACCGCGGCCTCGGAGGCGAAGTACTTCGCCTTGGACGCGGCGACGCCGTACGGCTCGCCGCGCTCGAGCAGGTCGGCCGCCCGCCAGGTCAGCAGCCGGGCGGCGTCGGCGTCCACGGAGATCTCGGCGATCATGTCCTGGACCATCTGGAACGACGCGAGCTGCTTGCCGAACTGGATGCGCTCGGTGCTGTAGCCGACCACGGCCTCGAGGCAGCCCTGGATGATCCCGACACAGCCGGCCGCCACGGAGATCCGGCCCTTGTCGAGCGACTCCATGGCATACCGGAAGCCGGCCCCCTCCTCCCCGACGAGCGCGCTCGTGGGGACCCGCAGGTCGCTGAAGCTGAGCTCGGCCGTGGCCTGGCCGCGCAGGCCGAGCTTGCCCTTGATCTCGGTGCGCTCGAACCCGGGGGTGTCGGTGGGCACCAGGAACGCGCTCACGCCCTTCGGGCCCGGACCACCGGTGCGCGCGAAGACCAGGCAGACGTCGGCCCAGGTGCCGTTGGTGATGAAGATCTTGGACCCGTTGATCACGTAGTCCTCACCGTCACGGACGGCGCGCGTCGTCAGGTTGCCGGCGTCGGAGCCGGTGTCGGGCTCGGTGAGCCCGAAGCACCCGATCGCGGTGCCGGCCGCGATGCCCGGCAGCCACTGCTGCTTCTGCTCCTCGCTGCCGTGAGCCAGGATGATCTTGCCGCAGAGGCCCATCGAGACGGTGACGATCCCACGGACCGACGAGTCCGCTCGGCCGAGCTCCTCCAGGGCGAGGCAGTAGGTGAGGTAGTCGCCCCCGAGGCCGCCGTACTCCTCGGGGATGGTGAGGCCGAAGAAACCGAGCTCCCCCATCCTCGGGATGATCGCGGTGTCGACCTCCTCGCGCCGGTCCCACTCGGCGCGATGGGGCACCACCTCGTTGTCGAGGAACTCGCGCGCCAGCTTCTGGAAGCCGAGCTGCTCCTCGGTGAGCGTCAGGTCCATCCGGCCCTCCTGTCCGTGTGCTGTGCTGCCCATCCTGGCGCGTCGCGCGGCGCGCGTCACCGGGAGCCACGCATGACGGCACCTGAGCACACCGCACAGCCCGGCCTGTGCGGGTCGTCGCGCTCGGTCAGCCCTGCGGGACGCCGCGCCGGCGGAACCCGACGAAGGTGATCGCGACGACGGCGAGCGCGCCGACCGAGAGCCCGACCAGCGTCGAGGCGTCGACCGCGTCCTGCGGCGGCCGGCCGACCAGATGGAACGGCGAGAGGTTGCGCACCCACTCGGGCAGGTCGAGCGGGTCACCCAGGTAGACGATCAGCGCAGCGCCGGCGTACAGCACCCAGGCGAGCGGCTGCAACCGCGGCAGCAGGCCGAAGAGCAGCAGGGCCACCGCCCCGAGCAGCGCGACGGCCGGGAGGAAGTCGGCGGCCGCCCCGGCGACCCCGCCCAGCTCCTCACCCGTCGACCACGCCGCCGCGAGTGCGAGCGCCACTGCGCCGACGACGGTGACGGTGCCGATGCCGACGGCGATGACCAAGACCTGCCGGCCGAGCCATCCCCAGCGCGACTGCGCTCCGGCCAGCGTCGGCTCCAGCCGCCCCGAGGTCTCCTCGTTGTGGAGGATCCCGGCCGCCTGGACGGCGTAGCCGGCCGCGAGCAGCGCGAGGATCAGCACCGACATCGACACCACGACGTCGCTGTCGGACCCCGACCCGCCCGCCATCGCCTCGGCCAGTGCGGGGTTGCCCCGGATGGCGTCGATCAGCTGCTGGGCGAGGCCGCCGAACACGGCCATCACGATGAGGGCGCCCACCGCCCAGGCGACCACCGAGCCGCGCTGCAGCCGGGTGGCCATGCCGAGCGGCGCCCGCAGGAACGCGGAGGCGCTCGGTGCCGCCGCGCCACGTCGCAGCACGGCGCCACCCAGGTCCCGCCGCCCCGCGACGACCACGGCCGCCACGCCGAGCACGACCGTCACCGCCAGCGGGACCAGCAGCGGCCACCAGCGGCTGTCACCGAACGACCGGGTCTGCTCCTGCCACCCCAGCGGAGAGAGCCAGGTGAGCCAGCTCAGCCCGTCCCCGGCCACGTCGCCGATCCCACGGAAGAGGTACGCCGCGATGATCGCCGCCAGCCCGATGCCGTAGACGCCGCGCGCGTGCTCGACCAGCTGCGCGACGAACCCCGCGATCGCGGTGAAGACCAGGCCGAGCCCGAGCATCGAGCAGGCGTAGAGCGCGGAGTCGTCGGCCGGCACGTCGACCACGACCAGCGCGAGGAACAGCGACACTGCGGTGACGAGCAGCGCGCCGCCGACCACCAGGGCGGCCGCGGCGAGCGGCGCGGTGCGGCCGATCCGGCCGGCCAGCAGCAGCTCGAGGCGTCCCTGCTCCTCGTCCTTCCGGGTCATCCGCGCCATCAGCGCGATGGCCATGAACGGGATGGCGAAGGACGCGACGAAGCCGAACTCGTCGGCGATCACCCCGCCGAGCGTGTCGATGCCGGCGACCTTGCCGTTGATGACCGCCAGCGCATCACCGGCCGTGACCGCGTCGGCGTAGGACTGGATCTTGGCCGGGGTGTCGTAGAGCTGGCTGATCGACGTGGTGGTCGCGAACATGGTGGCGGCCAGCGCGCCGACCCAGCCGAGGATCACCCTCCAGCTGGCGTGGACGTGCGTGCGCAGCATCACGCCCAGGCCCGAGCCCATCGTCGCCGCGCTGGTCCTCATCGAGCGTCCTCCTCGTCCTCGTAGACGTCGAGGAACAGCTCGTCGAGGCTCGGCGGCGCGACGGTGAGGGTGTGCACGCCGGCGGTGTGCAGCCGGCCGACCACCTCCCCCACGGCATCCGGCGCGACGGTGACCCGGACCTCGGTGCGGCCGTCGGAGTCCGCGGTCTCGAGGTCGGCGAGGCCGGACACGTCGTCCAGCCGCGGTGGCTGCAGGGTGACGGCGTGGATCGAGGTGCGGGTGTCGCGTCGGAGGTCGGCGAGCGTGCCGGTCGAGACCCGCTTGCCGCGTCGGATGATGCTGACCCGGTCGGCGAGCGCCTCCACCTCGGCCAGGATGTGGCTCGAGAGCAGCACCGTGACGCCTTCCGCCGCGCGCTCACGAATGGTCTGCTGGAAGGCCTTCTCCATCAGTGGATCGAGCCCCGAGGTCGGCTCGTCGAGGATCAGCAGCTCGACGTCGGCCGCGAGCGCGGCCACCAGTGACACCTTCTGCCGATTGCCCTTGGAGTAGTCGCGCGCTCGCTTGGTCGGGTCGAGCCCGAACCGCTCGATGAGCGCCGCGCGACGGTCGGCCGGGATGCCTCCGTGCGCCCGCGCCAGGATGTCGACGCACTGCCCGCCGGTGAGACCCGGCCACAGCGTCACATCGCCGGGGACGTAGGCGAGACGCCGGTGCAGCCGGGGAGCGTGGCGCCACGGATCCTCACCGAACAGCGACACCTCACCGCCGGTCCTGCGCATCAGCCCGAGCAGCACCCGGATCGTGGTGGACTTGCCGGCGCCGTTGGGCCCCAGGAAGCCGTGCACCTCGCCGCGAGTGACCTCGAGGTCGAACCCGTCGAGCGCCGGGAACGAGCCGAAGCGCTTGACGAGTCCGTCGGTGCGCACCACGGTCTCGGTGGTCGTGGTGCTGCCGGCATCCGGTCCGGCGGTGGTCTGAGTGGTCATGCGTCCTCGTCTCCGGGAGTGGCGGGATCAGGCGGGGTCGGGTCGTCGGGTGGGTGGACCAGCACGCCCTGTCGGAACACCGTCGCGGCCTCGGCGCTCCAGCGGGTCAGACCGTCCTCCGACATCGGGTCGAAGCCGATCGCCGCCGTCAGCGGCTCCCGCAGCACCAGCAGGGCGAGATCCGATGCGAGCAGGAACGCGGCGCGGACGTCCGGGTCGGCGCTCTCGCGGGCGTGTCCCGCCTCGGTGAGGTGGTCCAGCAGCTGCTGGGAGGCCTCGAACCAGCGGCGGAACAGCGCTGTGCCCGCCGGGTCGGCGGCCAGCAGCAGGCGCCGGAGGTACGCCGGCACCGGCGAGTCGGGTGGGAACGCCCGGGCGAACACCTCGGCGAACGACGCCGGACTGCCGTGGGCGAAGACCTCGGCGATCTCGGCGGCCCCGTCGCCGGCGACGAGCTCGTCGAGCTGGCCGGCGACGTCGTGGTCGACGGCCTCGCGGAGCCCGGCCTTGCTGCCGAAGTGGTGCAGCACCAGGGCGGGCGAGACCCCGGTCTCCCCGGCGATCCGTCGTACCGACACCGCGTCGGGACCCTCCGCGGCGAAGAGCCGGAGGGCCGTGGCGCGGATCGCGGCACGGGCGGTCAGGTCCGTGGCATCCGAGGCTGACCGCATGGTCAGCATACTAAACACTCGTTCAGTGGCTGACAAGGGTGCGGTGGGATCGGCATCTAGCATCGGGACCGTGACGACTCCGACGTACGCACTCAACGACGGCCACACGCTCCCGGCGATCGGCTTCGGCACCTATCCCCTGCGTGGCCCCGAGGCGGTGACGGCGGTCGGTCACGCCCTCGAGGCGGGCTACCGGCTGCTCGACACGGCGGTCAACTACGGCAACGAGGCGGAGGTCGGCGATGCGGTCCGCCGCTCCGGACTACCGCGCGAGGAGGTGCTGGTGACGAGCAAGCTCCCGGGCCGCGACCACGGGTACGACGACGCCATCGCCTCCACCCACGCCTCGCTCGAGCGGCTCGGTGTCGACCACCTCGACCTGCACCTGATCCACTGGCCGAACCCGAGCGTCGGGCGCTACGTCGACGCCTGGCGGGCGCTGGTCGACCTCCGCGAGCAGGGGCTGGTCCGCTCGATCGGGGTCTCCAACTTCACCTCCGCCCACCTCGAGCGGATCATCACCGAGACCGGCGTGACGCCGGCGGTCAACCAGATCGAGCTCCACCCGCTCTTCCCCCAGGAGGAGATGCTGCAGGTGAACGCAGCGCTGGGGATCCGCACCTGCGGGTGGAGCCCGCTGGGCAAGCGGCGGGCCCCGTACGACGCCGGGCCGGTCCGGTCGGCCGCCGACCGTCTCGGCGTCACGCCCGCGCAGGTCATCCTGCGCTGGCACGTGCAGCGCGGTTCGCTGCCGCTGCCGAAGTCGGCGACCCCGTCACGCCAGCAGCAGAACCTCGACGTCTTCGGCGTCGAGCTCACCGCGGACGAGGTCACCTCGATCAGCGAGCTCGGCCGCGCTGACGGCCGACTGTTCGGCGGTGACCCGGACGTGCACGAGGAGATGTAGGGCGTGTCTCCCGCGTCCGCGCCCTAGGGAAGCACTGATCAATATCGCCTACTACGCGCCGCGATGCGGCACGGTGGCAGCGCCAGGAACGCTCGAAAGGCGCCCAGCCTGCCTTCGCGTCCCTGACTTGCCAGCGCACTCGCCTCGCGACGCTCGCGACGGCGCCATTGATCAGTGCTTCCCTAG
>CAZJDU010000164.1:0-6902 GCA_964544855.1 uncultured Nocardioides sp. | reverse complement strand
CACCCCTCAGGGGTGCCTCCGGCGGGGCGACACGAAGAAGCCTGTCCGTGTCCCTTGCTTGGAGTGATGACCGATGTCGACCACCACGATGCCGACGCATCCGGTGCTGGGTTGTGTGGCGTCGGTGCGGGCGGCGGTGGACGCCGTGGCGGGCTCGCAGCCGGTCTACATGGACACCGAGGACAAGGCCACCGCCCTGGAGGGGCTGGCCCGGGCCGAGGCGCAGCTGGCCGAGCTGCGGCTGCGGGTGATGGCCACCGGCGACGACGTCGCCCACGCTCACGCCGCCCCGGATGTCGCGGTGTGGTTGGCCAACCAGACCAATGCGGAGCCGCGGGCGATGCGGGCCGACCTCGACCTCGCCCACCGGCTCGATGGCCGCTACGGCCGGGTCGCGGCCGGGATGGCCACCGGTGACGTCAACGCCGCGCAGGCGCGGGTGATCTGCGACGCCCTCGACGACCTGGCTGGGTCCGACGCCGTCGGGCCCGACCTACTGCACCAGGCCGAGCAGACCCTGGTCGGCCACGCCGCGGTCCACCGGCCCGGCGAGCTGCGCCACCTCGGCCGCCGCCTCCTCCACGTCCTCGCCCCCGAGACCGCCGAGGCCGAGGAGGCCCGCAAGCTCGCCGACGAAGAACGCGAAGCGCGCAAGAAGGCGAAACTGCAGTTCCGCCCGCTGGGCGATGGCACGACCCGGATCTCCGGGCTGCTGCCCGACCCGGTCGCCGCACGACTGAAGACCTACCTCGACGCGTTCACCAGCCCGCGGCGCCAGCACGCCAACGGCCGCGACCGTCATGGCGGGCAGGACCCGGGACCATTCGGGATCCAGGACGGCGACCGCATCCCCCAAGCCCGCAAGTACGCCGAAGCCTTCGCCGCACTCCTCGAGCACCTCGACCCGGCCAACCTGCCCGAGCACGGCGGCGACGCCACCACCGTCATGGTCACCATCACCCTGGACCAGCTCCGCCACGAGCTCGCCGCCGCCGGGCTCATCGATGCCGACTCCGGTGATGGCGGCTCGACCATCACCGCGGCCGAGGCCCGGCGGCTGGCGTGCACCGCCCGGATCATCCCCGTCGTCCTGGGTGGTGAGAGCGAGATCCTCGACCAGGGCCGCGCCCAACGCCTCTTCACCCCAGCCCAACGCCGAGCGATGCGGCTGCGGGACCAGGTGTGCCGCACCGAGGGCTGCACCACCCCCGCGACCTGGTGCGAGGCCCACCACCTGACCCCCTGGTCAGCCGGAGGCCGCACCGATCTCGACAGCGGCGTGATGCTCTGCCCGTTCCACCACCACCGCATCCACGACCCCACCCACACCACCGACCGACTCCCCAACGGCGACCTCCGCTTCCACCGACGACCTTGAGGTTCCGCCGAGATCAGCGACGATGGCCACCATGACGCTCGATGTGGCCGTCGCGCTGACGTACGTGTGGCTCGGCATGGTGCTCGCGATCTCGTTCCTCGAAGCACCACTGAAGTTCCGCGCGCCCGGGGTGACGATCCCGATCGGCCTCGGCATCGGCCGTCTCGTGTTCCGCGCGCTCAACGCCGCCGAGGTGGTGCTGGCCGCCACGATCGTGGCCTGCCTGCTGCTCGGCGACCCGCCCGTGACGGCGTCGATCGCGCTGGTCGTCGCCGTCGCCTGCCTCAGCGCCCAGCTGATCGTCGTACGGCCCGCGCTGACCCGCCGGAGCAACGCCGTCCTCGCGGGCGAGGACGCGCCGCGTTCGCGCGCCCACCATGCGTACGTCGCCCTGGAGGTCGCCAAAGCCGTCGCGCTGATCATCGGCGGGATCGCCCTCCTGGCGGCATGACCACCTGGAGGGCGACCGACATGACGCATCCCGACGATCCCGTGGCGCGGCTGACCCGCTGGGCCGACGCCGGCGGCACCTGGCAGGTCCTCACCCGCGGCGGCACCGAGATCACGGTCGCGCTGCTGACCTGCGACGGGGGCGAGGAGATGGGGCGCATCGTCACCGCCGATGCCGAGCTCGCCGCCTACGTCGACGCGCACGCGGAGGCCGACGGGCACTGACGCCCCGGCTCGACGTCCTGCCTCGCGGCCATCGCATGACCTCCGAGGTCATCGCCAGCATGCCGCCACGGCGGCAGCATCGTCCTCCCGGGGCCGACCCGGCCCCCCACCAACCGCAGGAGGACACCATGACCACGACGGCGATGACACGGACCATCGACAAGCGATGGTTCGGCCTGGACGCGATCGTGACCGGCGCCAACGGCGCGGCCTACCTGCTGGGCGCGGGGCTGCTCGCCGAGCACCTCGGCGCGGACGCGGCGACCTACCGCTGGCTCGGCGTCGCGCTGCTGCTCTACGGCGCACTCGTCGGCTGGTATGCCAGCAGCGGCCGTACGGCGGCCCCGGGCTGGGTGATCGTCGACGCCAACGTGGTGTGGGTGGCGGCATCGCTGGTCGTCGTCGCGAGCGGCATGCTCGACCTCACCGGGCTCGGTGCGACGTGGGGCGTCGCGCAGGCGCTCGTCGTGGCCGCCTTCGCCGGGCTGCAGATCCGCAGCCTGCGTGCCGCAGCCAGCCGCTGACGACGGCGGCGGCTCAACCCGAGGCCCGAGCGGGCAGCTCCACCCGCACCCACGTGCGGCCGGCATCGAGACCGGTATCGGGACCGGCATCGTGGCCCGTCTCGACCCGGCCGCCGTGGGCCCGGACGATCTCGCGGACGATCGCGAGTCCCAGCCCGACCGAGCCGTGGGCCCCGGCGAACCGGTCGAACGGACGCTCCTCGTCGAAGCCACCGCCGTGATCCACGACGGTCAGCGTCACCGGATCGGCACCGCTCGCGACCTCGATCTCGACCGCGCCGTCACCGTGGCGCAGGGCGTTGTCCACCAGGTTGGACACCACCTGGTCCAGCCGCTCGCGGTCGCCGGTCACCGCGGTCGGCAATGAGGCGATCACCGTGATCGATCGGCCGCCGGCGGACGGAGCGAACCGCGCCGCCACCACACGGGCGAGCTCGACGAGGTCGACCCGCTCGGCGTCGATCCTCAACCGGCCGACGTCGGCGGCGGCCAGGAGCAGCAGGTCCTCGGCGAGGTCGATCAGCCGCCGGGTCTCCTCCTCCGTCGAGCGGAGCGCGGCGACCAGCTCCTCCGGCGGCCGCGGACGGTCCAGCGCGAGCTCGATCTCGGTCAGCATCAGGGCCAGCGGCGTCCGCAGCTCGTGGCTGGCCTCCGCCACGAACCGGCGCTCCCGCTGCAGCGCGTCGTCCAGCCTCTCGAGCATCGCGTTGAGCGTCTCCGCCAGCCGGCGCAGCTCGTCGTCCGCCGCCGGGAGCGGCAGCCGCTCGCCCGCGCTGCGGGCCGAGATCGTGGCCGCACGGGCCCGCATCCGCTCGATCGGTCGCAGGCCCACCCCGGCGACGACGTACCCCAGCAGACCTGCGGCCAGGAGCGCCACCGGCACCCCGATCAGCAGCTGGGTGCGCACCTCGGCGACGGCCTCGTCGGTGTCGTCACGCGACGTACCCGTCACCACGACCTGCTCACCGTCCCGGCTCACCAGCAGCAGCGCGGTCTCCTCCTCGGGCTGGGCCTCCTCGGCGTCGCGCACGGTGACCACCGCGTCGACGTACGTCGCGTCGCCGCCCTCCGGCTCCGCTGCGACGTCGTCGGCATCCAGCAGCGGGCCGACGACCTGCGGCGACCTCGCGACGACGCTCCCCTCACGGTCGAGCACCTCGGCATAGGTCTCACCGCCGAGCGTCCCGACGGCGGCGGCACGGTCATCGGGCGCCATGGCCGCCAGCCGCGCGCTCTCGGCCTCCAGCGTGTCGCGGAGCCGCTCCTCCAGCGTCTCGGCGACCCGGACCTGGACGAACACCGCCAGCCCCACCAGCACGAAGGCGGCCGTCAGGACGAACGCCGCCGCGACCCGCACCCGCAACGGCCACCGGCCGGGCCCACCTCGCGCCACCGTCACGACGGCCGGCCCACCAGCCGGTAGCCGACCCCGCGCACCGTCTCGATCGACCGCGCCCCGAAGGGGCGATCCACCTTCTCCCGCAGGTAGCGGACATAGACGTCGACCACGTTCGACGACACGTCATGGGCGCTCCCCCACACCCGGTCCAGCAGCTGCTGACGGGTGAGCACCCGGTCCGGGCTGCGGAGGAACGCCTCCAGCAGGGCGCTCTCCCGCGCCGACAGCTCGATCTCCTCCTCGCCCCGCCACACCCGTCGCGACGCCGGATCCATCCGGAGGTCGCCCGCGACGAGCTCGGTCGGTCGCGCGACCGGACCACGGCGCGCCAGCGCCCGCATCCGGGCGTGCAGCTCCTCGAAGGCGAACGGCTTGCCGAGATAGTCGTCGGCGCCGCTGTCCAGCCCGGCGATCCGGTCCACGACCGCCGTCCGGGCGGTCAGCATCAGGATGGGGGTCCACACCCGGTCGGACCGGAGCCGGCGGCAGACGTGGAAGCCGTCGACGTCGGGGAGTCGCACGTCGAGCAGGATCACGTCGTACGTCGCGTCGCGGGCGGCCCGCAGCGCCGACTCGCCCGTGCCGGCCATGTCGACGACGTCGCCGCGTTCGGTCAGCCCGCGGGCGACCAGTCCGGCGAGCTTGGCCTCGTCCTCCACCAGGAGCACTCGCACACCTTCACTCTAGAGAGTCAGATGAGGGTCCGATGAGGGCCTCATCGTGCCCTCATCCAGCGCCCCTAGCGTCGGTCGCATGAGGATCCAGTGGACACCCAGCAAGCTCGCCGCGGTCATCGGCGGCGCCGCGCTCGTCGTCGCGGCCGCAGCCGGCGGCGCCTACGCCCTCACCGCAGGCGACGACGACACGACGGAGCGCCCGATCCCCGCCGGGGACCGGGAGCGCGCGGAGGACGCGGCGCTCGCCGAGACCGGCGGCGGCACCGTCACCGGCACCGAGGTCGACGACGAGGAGAGCGCCTACGAGGTGGAGGTCACCCTCGAGGACGGCACCCAGGTCGACGTCCAGCTCGACGAGGACTTCGTGGTCGTCGGCACCGAGGCCGACGTCGCCGACGGGTCCGGGGACGACTGAGGACCGACCATGCGGGCAGAGGTCGTCTCGACGGTGCTGGCCGTAGCGCTCACCGGTGGCCTGGCGGGCTGCGGCGACGACGCCCCGGACGCGCCGGGCGCCGACGACCGCACCACCGCACCCGGGTCGGACCTGCCCCGGTCGGACGACCCGGTCGAGCTCGACCCGGCACGCTTCACCGCCGACGTCACCAACCCGTGGTTCCCGCTCGCGCCCGGCACCCGCTGGACCTACCGCGAGCTCACCGAGGACGGCGAGGAGGTGCGGGTCGTGGTGACCGCGACATCGCGGACCCGGCAGGTCGCCAACGGCGTGGAGGCGCGCGTCGTGCGCGACACGGTCCACGCCGACGGCGCGATCATCGAGGACACGCTCGACTGGTACGCCCAGGCCGATGACGGCACGGTCTGGTACCTCGGCGAGGACACCGCCGAGTTCGAGGACGGCGAGCTCACCACGCGGGCGGGCTCCTTCGAGGCCGGGGTCGACGGCGCCATGGCCGGCGTGATCATGCCCGGCGACCCGGAGGTGGGGATGACCTACCGGCAGGAGTACGCCGCGGGCGACGCCGAGGACAACGGCGAGGTGCTCGCGCTCGGCGAGACCGCCGAGGTGCCCGCCGGTGCGTACGACGACCTGCTGCTCACCGCCGACACGACCGCCCTCGAGCCCGACGTGCTCGAGCACAAGCTCTACGCCCGCGGCATCGGGGTGGTGCTGACCGTCGACGTGCACGAGGACGCCCGCGAGGAGCTGCTGTCGGTCGAGCAGGTGTCGGACGCGCAGGCGCGTCGTGCGGGGTCGGCCCCGCTGGGAGCGGCGTACTGACGCTGGTCACGGACCCCCGACGGTGAGCGCCACCGTGACGTCGTCGCCGTCGGCGATGCCCTCGGCCCGGCGGACCTTGTCCTTGAGCGGCACCAGGTAGCGACCGTCCTTGGGGAAGAGCGAGGTCTCCCATGCGGTGGCGCCGATGCGGACCGCGACGGGGATCACGCCCCAGCCGTAGGTGACCGCGCTGGCGATCGCGCGGATGTCCTCGCTCTCGTCGTCGGGGACGGCGACGTAGTAGAACGGCGCCGGGCCACGCCACTCGAAGACGTCACCGGTGAACTCCAGCTGCATGCGGCCAGCATCGCACCGGTCACCGACACCTCACCCGAGCGCCGAGCGCCCCGCCTCCAACCGCGCGACCGGCACCCGGAACGGTGAGCACGACACGTAGTCGAGCCCGACCTGGTCGAAGAACCGGATCGAGGCCGGGTCGCCGCCGTGCTCACCGCAGACGCCGAGGTGGAGGTCGGGCGCGACCTCCCGCGCGCGAGCCGCCGCGGTGCGCACCAGCTCGCCGACGCCCTCGGTGTCGAGGGACTCGAAGGGCGAGACCCGGAACACGCCCTGCTCGAGGTACTCGGTGAAGAACGACGCCTCCACGTCGTCGCGGGAGAAGCCCCACGTCATCTGGGTCAGGTCGTTGGTGCCGAAGGAGAAGAAGTCCGCCGACGCCGCGATCCGGTCGGCGGTGAGCGCCGCCCGCGGCAGCTCGATCATGGTGCCGATCAGATGCGGCACGGTCGTCCCCCGCGCCTCCGCGACCTCCCGGGCGACCTGCTCGAGGTCGGCGCGCACCAGGTCGAGCTCCCGCACGCTGCCCACCAGCGGCACCATGATCTCCGGGTGCGCCGTGCCGCCCGCGGCGACGACGTCGGCGGCCGCCTCGAGCACGGCCCGGGTCTGCATGGCGAAGAGCCCGGGGACGGCGATCCCCAGCCGCACCCCGCGCAGACCGAGCATCGGGTTCTGCTCGTGCAGCCGCTTCACCGCGTCGAGCAGC
>CAZJDU010000163.1:0-6939 GCA_964544855.1 uncultured Nocardioides sp. | reverse complement strand
TGGAGTCCATCGACGGCTCGCTGCGTCGCCTCGGCACCGACTACGTCGACCTCTACCAGGCGCACCGCTACGACCACGGCACGCCGCTGGAGGAGACGATGCTGGCCTTCGCCGATGTCGTCCGGGCGGGCAAGGCGCTCTACATCGGGGTCTCGGAGTGGCGGGCGGAGGAGATCCGCGCCGCCGCCGCGCTGGCCAGGGAGCTGCGTGTCCCGCTGGTCTCCAACCAGCCGCAGTACTCCATGCTGTGGCGGGTCATCGAGTCCGAGGTGGTCCCGACCTGCCGCGAGCTCGGCCTGGGCCAGGTCGTCTGGTCCCCGATCGCGCAGGGGGTGCTGACCGGCAAGTACCGCGTCGGCGAGGCCCCGCCGCCCGGCTCGCGGGCCACCGACGAGAAGGGCGGTGCCGACTTCGTCGGCCGGTGGCTGCGTGACGAGGTGCTCGAGCGGGTGCAGCAGCTGCAGCCGATCGCGGAGGGCGCGGGCCTCAGCCTGGCGCAGCTCGCCGTGGCGTGGGTGCTCCAGAACGACAACGTCTCCGCCGCGATCATCGGCGCCAGCCGGCCCGAGCAGGTCACCGAGAACGTCAAGGCGGCCGGCGTCACCCTCGACGCCGACACGATGCGTGCGATCGACGAGGTCGTCCTGCCGGTCGCCCTCGCCGATCCCGCGCTCACGAGGTCGCCCGACCGCTGATGCGCCGGCCTGCCTTGCTTGCGCGCAAGCAAGGCAGGCCCGACAGTCGGCGGCGGCCCGGGGCCGGTCCGCTACCGGTAGGTGTCGGGCAGGCTCTGGCCGATCTTGACCTGGGCCTTCGGCAGCCGCATGAACTTCATCTGCAGCGCCCGCATGCACGCGTAGTACGTCGCTCCCTTGAGCGACTCGTCGGGGAAGCGGCGCTCCAGCTCCTTGCGCAGCCGGAACCGCAGCATGACCAGGTCGAAGATCACGAACAGCAGGGTCGCCATCAGCACCAGGCTGCTGGCCTGGACGAGCGCGGGCTGGCCGGTCCAGCCCAGCACCATGCTGACGATGAGCAGCGGGATCAGCATCTCGACCACCGAGAAGCGGCTGTCGACGTAGTCGCGGATGAAGCGACGGACCGGGCCACGATCGCGCGGGAGGTAGTACCGCTCGTCGCCGGTCTTCATCGCGTTGCGGATCTTGCGGCTCTCCTCGGCCCGGAACGACCGGTCGCGCTTGGACTGCTCCTTGCGCGTGCGGGGCGACCGTGCCCGCGCACGTGCGGCCGCCTCGGCCTCCCTCCGCTTCGGGGTGGGCCGGCCCTTGCCACCGGGCTTGGACGGGTGCTCTTCGACGGTCTCGGCGTCGGACTTGCTGCGACGGAACAACTTCACCATGGGCCTTCTGTCTCCTGCTCAGTCGCGGTGGGAGCCGGTGCCGGGGAGCTCCAGCATCCGCTCCAGCGCGACCAGCGCCTCCTGCTCGGTCTGCTCGTCGACCTCGATCCGGTTGACCACGGTGCCCGCGACCAGCGACTCCATCGCCCACACGAAGTGGGGCAGGTCGATCCGGTTCATCGTGGAGCAGAAGCACACGTTGCGGTCGAGGAAGGCGATCTTCTTGTCCGGGTGGGCGTTCGCCAGCCGCTGCACCAGGTTGAGCTCGGTGCCGATCGCCCAGCTGGACCCGGCCGGTGCTGCCTCGATGGTCTTGATGATGAACTCGGTCGACCCCACGTGGTCGGCCTTGAGCACCACCTCGTGCTGGCACTCCGGGTGCACCAGGATGTTGATGTCCGGGTCCTGGGCGCGCAGCTCGTCGACCACGTCGGGGGAGAACCGGCCGTGCACCGAGCAGTGCCCCTTCCACAGGATCATCCGCGCGTCCGCGAGCTGCTCGGTGGTCAGCCCGCCGTCGGGCTTGTGCGGGTTCCAGACGACGCAGTCGTCGAGCCCGAGGCCGAGCTCGAGAACGGCCGTGTTGCGACCCAGGTGCTGGTCGGGGAGGAACATCACCTTGGTGTCGGGGCCGTGCTGGTCGAAGGCCCACCGCAACGCCCTGTCGGCGTTGGACGAGGTGCAGACCAGGCCGCCGTTGCGGCCGCAGAAGGCCTTGATGTCGGCGCTGGAGTTCATGTAGGTCACCGGGACGACGGTGTCCTGCACGCCGGCCTCGGCCATCGCGGCCCAGGCCTTCTCGACCTGCGCGATGCGGGCCATGTCGGCCATCGAGCACCCGGCCGCCAGGTCGGGGAGCACCACCTGCTGCGTGGGGCCGGTGAGGATGTCGGCCGACTCCGCCATGAAGTGCACGCCGCAGAAGACGATGTACTCCGCCTCCGGACGCGCGGCGGCGTCGCGGGCGAGCTTGAAGGAGTCACCCGTGACGTCGGCGAACTCGATGACCTCGTCGCGCTGGTAGTGGTGGCCGAGGACGAAGACCTTCTCGCCGAGCGCCTCCTTCGCGGCGCGGGCGCGCGCGACCAGGTCGGGATCGGAGGCCGGCGGCAGGTCGCCCGGGCACTCGACGCCGCGCTCGGAGAGCGGGTCGGTGCCGCGACCGAGCGGCAGGAGCGGCAGGTCGACGGTCGTCATGGGTCAATCCTAGGCGGCGCGCCCCGACGACGGTGGTTGAGGTGCGAGCGTGCGAGCCTCGAAACCACCAGTCCGGCACCCTCACCTCACAGCAACGCCCCGTGATGCAGGTACGGAGCCGGCGGCGCCATGCCGCGCACGCCGAGGAACCCCTGGCAGGAGAGCTCGAGCCGGGCGGCGGTACCGACCTCGACGGCCCACTGGTTGGCTCCCGTGACGTGGGTGATGACGGCCTCGTCCTGCGCCATCGCCAGCGCCGCCCACAGCAGGCGTACGGCGGTGCGGCGGTTGGTCGCGGCGAGCAGCGCCGGCTCCGTGGCCGACCCGTCGGCCTCGACGTAGACGTAGCCGGAGCCGGTGGTCGTGTCGGTGACCAGCAGCGGCCAGCGCTGCAGCATGATCGCGTGGTCGGGACCGTGGCCGGCCCCGCGCGTGCGTCGGTCGACGGAGTCCATCAGGTCGACGTCGGCGGCCGACCCGTCCCGCACCTTGTCGATCACCGGGATCTCCGAGCGTGCCACCGAGCCGCGCAGCACCATCTGGGGGTGGAGGTCGAAGCCCGCAACCCGGTAGCGCCGCAGCGCCTTCGGGTCCGACGACGCGGCGAGCATGCTGTGGAGACACGCGCGCCCGTGCTCCATCGCCGCGTCGAGCAGCGGACGACCGATGCCCTGCCCCTGGAGGCCGGGACGCACGGCGTACGTCGCGAGGAACCACGTGGTCTCACGAACGAACGCCGTGGCGAAGCCGAGCATCCCGCCGTCGTCCTCGGCGACCCAGCATCCGCCGGGGTCGGTGGTGAGCAGGTGGTGGGTGCGGTCGATCCACCCGGAGGCGCGGGTGACCGGGCGCAGCTCCGGCTCGGGCAGCCCGGGACGATGCAGGCGCACGTCCACGTCGTGGAACGCCTCGGCACTGACCCGCTCGGCCGTCGGCACGTCGTCGGGTCGCATCGGGCGGATCCGTACGTCGGGCATGGGCGGGACCGTAGCCGGTCGTCCGATGCGCCGGGTGGGAGGGCGCCGCCGGTGGATGTAACTCAGTGTTGTGGTGTCCACCAGGGCCGTCGACCACCCTGGTGGACACCACAACACTGAGTTACATCTCCCCGCCGCGCCCCACCGACCCGCAGGCGGGATCATGGGCGCATGCGGGTACTCGTGGCGCCGGACAAGTTCGCCGGGACGCTCAGCGCCGTCGAGGCGGCGGACGCGATCGCCGAGGGCTGGGCGCGCCAGTCGCCGGCCGACGAGCTCGAGCTCGCGCCGATGTCGGACGGCGGGCCAGGCTTCGTCGACGTGCTGCACGCGGCGCTCGGAGGCGACCTGCTGGGGGTGACGGTCAGCGGGCCGTTCGGCGACCCGGTGCCGGCCACGGCGCTGATCGTCGGCGACACCGCGTACGTCGAGAGCGCGCAGGCCTGTGGGCTGCATCTGACCGGGGCGGAGAGGGCCGAGTGGGCCGGCACCCGAGGCGTGGGGGAGCTGCTGCTGGAGGTCGCTGCGGCCGGGGTGGCGCGGATCGTCGTCGGGCTGGGCGGCTCCGGCAGCAACGACGGCGGCGCCGGCCTGCTCGGCGCGCTCGGCGCGACGGCCGACGTGCCGCTCGACGGCGGTGTCGCAGCGCTCGACGGGGTCACCACGGTGCTGCCGGGTCCGGCGGTCGAGCGGCTGGGCGCCGTGGAGATCGTGGCGGCGACCGATGTGGACAGCCCGTTGACCGGCCTGTTCGGCGCGACGAAGACGTTCGGAGCGCAGAAGGGGCTGCCCGAGGAGCGGCTGCCCGAGATCGACGGGGTGCTCCACCGGTTCGCCGACGCGACCGACCGCCGCGTGGCGCTCGAGCCCGGCGCCGGGGCCGCGGGCGGGCTCGGCTTCGCTCTGATGCTGCTGGGGGCGCGCCGTCGGTCGGGCATCGAGCTGGTCGCGGAGGCGTGCCGGCTGGAGGAGCGGGCGCGGTCCAGCGACGTCGTGCTCACCGGCGAGGGAGCGTTCGACTTCAGCAGCCGGGCCGGCAAGGTGCCGGCCGGGGTCGCCGGCGTGGCGGCAGCGTCGCTGCGCCCCTGCGTCGCGCTGGCCGGGCGGGTGCTGGTCGGGTCCCGGGAGATGCGGGCGCTCGGGATGGACGCGGCCTACTCCGTGGTCGACCTGGTGGGCGAGGAGCGGGCGCTCGCGGACCCGGCCGGGGCGCTGGCCGACCTCGCCGCACGGGTCGCCCGCACCTGGGCCCGCTGAGCGCCCGCCGAGCCCACTCCTTGTCGGCACTCTGCCGACAAGGAGTGAACGTGTTCTAGATTGTCGCCATGACTGATCTTCGAGAGCGATTCGAGACGCTCCGCGACGCGGATGCCGCAACCCCCGACGAGCTGGACCGGCTGTGGACCGACCTCCGGCCGGTGGGTGTCGACGAGATCCTCGGCCGGTGGCGCGGCGGGGACTTCGCGACCGGCCACGTCGCGAGCACGGTGCTGGAGAAGGTGCGCTGGCACGGCAAGTGGTTCGACGCGCCGCTCGACGCCAAGCCCCTGATCTGCCGCGACGACACGGGTGAGCTCTTCTCCAACCTCGAGGCCGGCGGAGGCGGCGAGGCCTCCCTGTGGGAGGTGGCGTTCCGAGGCGAGTCCACCGCGACCATGGTCTACGACCGGATGCCGGTCTTCGACCACTTCAAGGCCGTCGACGACACCACGCTGATGGGCATCATGAACGGCAAGCTCGCCGCGGCGTTCGGCGTCGACGACCTGTACTACTTCTGGCTGGAGCGTGACGCATGAGGACGACGGTCGCGCTCGTGGAGGAGCCGGGCGGCGGCTTCGTCCTCGACGAGGTCGAGCTCGACGACCCGCGCCCCGACGAGGTCCTGGTGCGCATCGTCGCCTCCGGGCTGTGCCACACCGATCTCACGGTGCCGACGATGCTGCCGGCGGAGATGTTCCCGAAGGTCCTCGGTCACGAGGGCGTGGGCGTGGTCGAGGGGGTGGGCGCCGACGTCGACGGGATCGCCGTCGGTGACCACGTCGTGCTGAGCTTCGCGTCGTGTCGTGCCTGCGAGCCGTGTCGCAGCGGCCACGTCGGCTACTGCGAGCAGTCCATGATGCTCAACTACCTCGGCATGCGCGGCGACGGGTCCACGACGATGCGGCGCGGCGAACAGCCGGTGTTCGGGTCGTTCTTCGGCCAGTCGAGCTTCGCCCGGCACGCGCTCGCCACCGCCGCCAACTGCGTGGTGGTCGACCGCGAGCTCGACCTGACCCTGCTCGCGCCCTTCGGCTGCGGCTTCCAGACCGGCGCCGGCACGGTGCTCAACGTGCTCGACCCGCAGCCGGGCGACACGCTGGCGGTCTTCGGGGTGGGCGCGGTCGGGCTGGCCGCGATCGCCGCTGCTGCCGGCACCGGCGTCGGGACCGTGGTCGCGGTCGACCCACAGGAGAGCCGTCGCCGGGAGGCCGAGCGGTACGGCGCCGTCGCGCTGGACCCGACCGAGGACGGCGCGGAGCCGATCGAGGAGCGGGTGAGGGCCGCGACCGGCGGTGGCGCGTCGTACGCCATCGACACCACGGCGCTCGAGCCCGTCGTGCTCCAGGCGCAGCACGCGCTGCGACCCCGCGGCACCCTGGTGGCGCTCGGGCTCGGCGCGGCGGAGTACACCGTCGACGCGGTGGACCTGCTGCAGTCGGGCAAGATCATCCGGTCCTCGATCGAGGGCGAGGCCGACCCGCTGGTGACGATCCCGGAGCTGATCGCGATGCGCGCCGCCGGCACCTTCGACGTGGACCATCTGGTCACGACCTACCCCTTCGAGCGGATCGCCGACGCGGTGGCCGACGCCGAGGCCGGGAAGGTGGTCAAGCCGGTGCTCGTCTGGTGAGTCACAGATCCGCGGGAATAACCCGGGGTGTGCGACGATTGAGCCCTACGGACCACCCACGCAACCGACACGGGGAGCGAAACGCATGACTGAGCAGGTCGACACCACGATCGAGCGCCGCGAGGACCAGATCAACCTGAGCTCGGTGGCGGCAGCCAAGGTGAAGAGCCTGCTGGAGCAGGAGGGTCGTGACGACCTGCAGCTGCGGATCTCGGTGCAGCCGGGCGGGTGCAGCGGCCTGCGCTACCAGCTGTTCTTCGACGAGCGCACCCTCGACGGTGACGTCGTGACCGACTTCGACGGGGTCGCCGTGGTCGTCGACCGGATGAGCGTGCCCTACCTCAACGGCGCGCTGATCGACTTCGTCGACTCCATCGAGAAGCAGGGCTTCACCATCGACAACCCCAACGCCACCGGGTCCTGCGCCTGCGGCGACTCCTTCCACTGACCAGCGCCACCCGGCACGCACGCTGACGGCGTTGTCGTCGGTCGACGACCGCTCCGCCTCCCAGGTC
>CAZJDU010000162.1:3577-6979 GCA_964544855.1 uncultured Nocardioides sp. | reverse complement strand
CGCACGGGTGCGCTCCGGCAGCTCCGAGAGGTGCTGCCGGAGCGGGGCGCGGAAGCGGACCGCCTCAACCAGCGAGTGGAGGGCCTACGCGCCGATGTCCACCTGACGGTCGATTTCCGCGACCCGGAGCGTTACCTCCACCAGCCCGATGGCTTCAGGGAGACCAGGCCAGGGTCCGGGGTCCCGAAACGGGTCGACGATCTCAACCTCGGGTTGGACAGTCTGCTGCCGGTGGCTCCGGGCGGAGAGCTGGCCTGGCGGCTGCGAGAGCGCCCGGACCTCCAGCGGCGCGTGGCAGAGGTCGACAACGACCCTGACCATGCGGCATGGCAGGATCGCGAGCTCCTGAACGACGTTGCCGAGTGGCTGGACGAGGTCCACGACGGCGTCCAGTCGGAGTGTCACAACGAGGAGGCCGACTATGAGGGCTTCCTGCTGGACGCCGCGGTTCTCCTGGAGAAGGTCGAGCGAGCGTCGTCGACCGGGACGGCGGATCCACGGGTGGCAGCAGCGCGGACGGCGGCGCGGAAGACGGGCCAACGGCCTGAGGGTCCGCCATCCCGTCGCGGGATCCCGCGACCCGCCGGTCCCGCGTCCCCCGGCGGCGAGTCCCCCGGCGACCGCTTCTGATGGCCGACGATCCCCTGCTGATCTCCGCCGAGCGGGCGATCGAGGGCGTGTTGCGAGCGGCTGAGCGTGACGTCGAGGAGGCGGCGGCGGAGGTCGACCGCACCCACCGGACGTTGTCGGCGGCCGGGCGGGCTGCCGAACGCACCCGCGCTGATGAGCAGGCCATCGCCGGCTCCTGGCGTGGTGCGTTGATCCGGACGATCCCTGATCTGCTGACCCGCCCGATTCGCGGTCCCTGGGACCGCGCCATCAAGGTGCGTCAGGATGCGTTGACGTCCCTGCGCCGCGCCGACAGCGCCTACGCGGCGGCGCTCCGACACAGCGCCGCCGCCGTCGACTCGCTCGATGCCATCCGACTGCCGGACCTGGAGTCGGAGTTGACCGACGAAGCGCGCAGCCTGATCGAGAACGCAACCCTGGTAACGCCTGCGACGCACACCAGGATCGACGAGTTGGTGCGCGACGTGCGGAGGTACAGCAGCGATGCTCGATACAAGCGGGTGCTCGACACCCTCGTCGGGATTCGCTCCGCCTCCGCCGCGTTGAGACTCTCGCAGCACGAACTACCTGAACTTGCCCCGCACCTGGAAGTACGACTCCAGACGGCGACCGACCAGCTCGTGAACCAACTCGCCGATCTCGGCCGGCAGGACCTCCTCGCCACGGTGGAGAGTTCCCCTGAGCTCGTCACCCTGCTCAACCACACGATGCACCGCGGCGACGTGCAGGAGATCCTCATCGACGGCGCCTCCCAGATCGCGTCGCACGCAGCGGCGACGTACTCCCCGGCCTCGGGAAAGATCAGGATCGGGCGAGACCACCTGTTCTTTGACAATCCGGTGGCGGTGGGATCGAGCCTCGCGCACGAGCTCCGGCACGCCTTCGACAAGTGGGCCTACATCGGGCGGGTCCGACAGGCGGTCGATACCGCCCCACCCGCGGTCGACCCAGATCGGGCCATTGAGCACATCCGGCATCTGTCCTGGGACCACGAGGGGATGGCCGAGTTCGAGAGTCTCCGGCATGTCGTGCGGCGCGGCGTCCGCTCGTCTGAGACGTCGGAGACCGAAACGTCCGAGAGCCTGCCCGCGCTGAGGCGGTATCGCACGGTATGGGACGCCGCGGATATGGCACGACGCGCCGGGTTCGGCGCGGCACCGGCATCCGAGATCGTGGCGCGGATCACCTCGAGCTACCGACACAGTGTGGCGAACTCGGCCTATCAGAGAGACATCACGCTCCACGCGCTCGGCACCGTCGCCTCCGAACACTTCAGCGGCGACGGTGGCGAAGACCCGCTCCGTGTCAACCTCAGGCGCTTTGGCCTGACGCTTCCCGAGGTGGTGGATGCCACCGGACCAGGCGGGCGGCTCTGCGGTCTTCCGCCCGGGGCGCGGCTGGCGGACACCTCGACGGATCCTCCGACCGCGATCCGGCTCAGCCCGCAGATGTCGCGCGACGAGGCCAACGGGGCGATCTGGCCGGCGCCGTCGGTGCCCCACGGTGCGCCCAACGACAGCCTCGCCATCTCCCAGACCTCCGCAGACAGCACCGCACCCGGGGCTACCAAGGCGATCCCGCCGTCGACGCCGCAGCGCCTCAGCGGCATCGAAGCCGGCAGCTGACGAGACCCGTGACCGACAGGAGACAACGGAATGGCGCGTCGAAGTAGGCGGCGTGCGCGCCTGCGACAGTTGCGCGACGACGAGGCGCAGGGCCAGGTGGGGACCGCACGTCTCACGACCCACGCCCGGGCTCTGATTCGCGATGCCATCGCGTTGCAGCCGACCGGACAGCCGGGACACCACGCCGTGGTGCGCGGACCGAATCCATGGGGACTTAGGCTCGGCGCGCTCGCCGCTCAAGGTTCCGCAGAGCTCACCGGCCTTCTCAACGATGTTGCCCGTACTGGTGATGTGAAGGGCTTCTGGTTTGTGGATTCGTCCCTCCTTCCCGATGCCGACCTCGCGTAAGAGGAGTCATTTCCGGCCGTTCTGCTTCGGTACGACTTCGTCAAGAGCGCTGACGACGCGCGGGTCAGATGCGCTCTCGCGCACGAACTCACCCACGCGTACTGGCGAGACACAGACCAGGCACTTGCAGGGGAACGGCACGCACGGTTCCGTGCAGCTGACCTCGACCAGGACCAAGCCATCCAGGAAGTGCGGGCCGTCCGGTGGCGCAGGGAGGCGGTCGCGGAAGTGGCGGCCCTTCGCGAGGCGATCGGCAGCGCCCGCGCTGTCCACCCGGACCACCCGGAAGCCATGGACTTTGCCGACGTCGCCGACGCCCACCCCAATATGTGGCACTACGCGGCCGCGCTCGGAAGTGACCTCATGTCCCACAGCGCCGTCACCGTCGACCGGATCGCCTCGGTCTACCGTCATCTGATGAGTGTCGACGATCCTGCCTACGCGAAGAACATCACGCTCCAGTCGATGCACGAGGTGCTGACTGCCCAGTTCGAGGCCCGAGGGGTGACCGAGGCATTGCCCGTCGATCTCGGGCGTCTCGACCTGACGGCAGGACAGGTCATCGGCGCAACGAGTCAGATGAAGTGGTTCCGCTCGGGGATCCCTGACGGCGCCCGGCTGTTGGACACCACGACAGGCACTGAGATCCGTCTCACTCCGACGATGACCGTCCGAGAAGCGATGAACGTGTTGGCGCCCCATTCCCAAGACGTGAGCGGCAGTAGCACCGAGGACAAGGTCCCCTCCGCGACGTCTGCGACCTCCCCGTCCCCAAGGAACAGGGTCAGCCCCAGTGTCG
>CAZJDU010000162.1:0-3477 GCA_964544855.1 uncultured Nocardioides sp. | reverse complement strand
GGGATCGGCGGACGAAGGCGTCACGCCGGCGCGTGCGGCCGCGACGAGGTGAAGGTGGCGATGAGCGCGTCGTGGTCGGACCTCAGCGGCATCGTGCGGTGCGCGGTGGGAGTGAGCGCGCCGGCACGGAAGATGTAGTCGATGGTGCCGCCGCCCCGATGGGTCGCCCACCCGTTGCGCGGTGAGCCCAGCAGCGTGAACGTCGACTGGGCGCCGGACAGGCCGAGCTGTGCCGTCGGGCCGTACCAGGTCCCGCTGCCGCCGCGGCGGGGGAAGCTCTGGTTGAGGTCGCCGCCGAGCAGCACCGGTCCGTTCACCGACAGGTCGCGGATCAGGTCGTTGAGGGTCGCCATGCCGGCGGCGTACTCGCGGGGGTGCCTGCGAGCCAGCGGTGCGGTCATCGCATGGGTGGAGATCACCGACACGGTGCCGCTGCCACCGATTCGCCGCAGGGTGATCCAATGGGCATACCTGTTCATCCAGCGGTGGTCTCCGGTGGTGATCTGCTCGACGCCATGCGAGACGTCGGACCACCGGTCGCTGCGCCACGCCACCGCTGTGCCGCGCTGCTGGGAGCGGACGCAGGTGCGGAAGTCGCCGGGCCGACAAGGCCGCGATCGCCACGCCAGATAGCCGCGGCCGGAGAGGTTGCTGATCCCGGAGACCTCGTTCAGCGTGATGAAGTCGGCTCCGGTCGCGCGCGCCGTTGCGACGTCGGACCGGTGGTTCCTGACGTTCGCCTGGACGATCGTGATCGACCCCGTGGGGGCCTGCTCCGCCCTCGCGAGCTGCTCTTCGATGAATGGCTCCGGGTCGATCGGCTCGCCATCACGGTGCACCTCGAAGTGGAGGTGGCAGCCCGTCGAGCGGCTCCCCGCACGGCCGACGGCGCCGATCGCCTCGTTGATGTCGGAGATGACATCGCCTCGACGCACCCACACCCCGTCGTTCTCCATGTGTTGGTACTGCGTGCTGATCCCGCCGCCGTGGTCGATCTCGATCACGTTGCCGACGTACGGATCGGGATCTGCCCGAACGACGGTGCCGGTCGATGCCGGATAGATCGGCGTTCCACACGATGCGCCGTAGTCGGTCCCTGCGTGCAGCTTCCAGACCTTCTCGGTCGGGTGGAGGCGCATGCCGAAATCGCTGGTCACCTCGGCGTCGACGGGGCGGCGCCAGGCGCCGGTGGCCGCCACGGTCTCGACGCACCCGGCGGCGTCGTCCACACCGACGACGGTGGGGTCAGCGTCGGCGCGAACGTTGATGTGGACGTGGTCCATGTGGTTCTCGGTCGGCGAACCCCGGCCCTCCATCGGCCGCCATCCCTCGGCGGCGCGGTCGACCGACCAGATCCGCTGCCACCAGATGATGTAGTCGACGCCCAGCTCGGCGGCGTGCTGGCGGGCGTACGCCGCCAGCTCGTCGCCGCGCGACCGGTCGCCAGGGTCGATCATGAAGTCCGCCGCGAGGCCCGACGGATGCCCCGTCGGGTCCCGTGCCTCAGCGCGCCAGCCTCCGACCCGCTCGATCCCGAACCGCGGCGCCAGGTCACGGACCAGAGCGACCAACGGCGCCTGAGAGTACTGCGGGTCGAACTCGACTCCATCGATCGGCTCCGGAGTGGTGCTCGCGGCGGCCGGCGCCACCACCATCGACCCCGCGTCGGCGATCGCCGCGACGACCTGGACCGCAGCGTCCCAGTACTTCTCGTAGTGGTGCGGATCCGCGTTGATCTGTGTCCGGTGTGCGGCGATGGTGGGCTCGAGCGTGTCGTGACCAGGCACCTCCACCAGCGCCTTGAAGAAGTTCGTTGCGGAGATGAAGGGATCCATGCGGTCAGCGAGGCTGCCCCACGCCCCGTTGGCGCGCTGCTGGAAGAGCCCGCGAGAGTCCGGGCCCACCTCGTCGCCGTACTCGAGAACCTGGAGGCCGGACTCGCCCATAGCGGTCATCACGCCGATCCGCTGGTCGTGGAGCGTCAGTCCGAGGTGCTGTGCGGCGGACATGATGTGGGCGGCGTTGACCAGTCGGTCGTGCCCGTACCCCGCGATCGGACCCTCGGGCACGCGCGACACGTCGACGTACGCCGCGGCCGCATCGAGGCGGCCCGGCTCGCACGCGTCGGCCCGGTCGGACGCGGTCGCGACGAACACGATCGTCAGCACGAGGATCGTGATGAGAGCGATGAGGCCGCCCAGGAGCTTCACGGTCGCCTCAGTGCGGATCCGGCTCGGGCGGCGTGATCCGTTCGACCACCCAGCGCGGGGCCTCGGTGGAGCGCGACATCGTGACGGCGTACAACCCGGCATCGGTCGGCACGTGGGCGATGACGAGTCGGATCGTCGTGGCGGGGACCAGTCTGACCGCGCCGGTCACCTTGCGCGACCGCACCTCGGTCGGGTCGGTGCCGATGTAGTCCGCGGCCGCTCCGTCGGAGAAGAACGGCGCCAGGTCCTTCCACCACCGCTCCGCCGACACACCCGGTCGCGAGTAGCGCACCATCGTCTGGCGCGCGGTCCGCAGGGCCGTGGCCTGATCGCGCCGACCCCAGCTCAGCGGCGCCGCTGGTGGCGCGTGACGACGGCCGGTGTGGACGTCGATGGCCTCTGAGGTCGGTGGCGGCGCCGGCCTCGGCGCCGCAGAGCTGTCGTTGGAGCAGGAGGTCAGTCCGACGGCAGTCGACGTCGCGACCGCGCACGCGAGGGCTGCGCTGATCAGCGACCTGGCCGTTGCTGCTCCCGTCGACACGTCCGCTCCCGTCGGTCCGATCGGGGAGGCGTCGGGACCTGCCTCCGCGTGGAGGCGAGCGTAGGGACGGGCACACGGCGGAGCGAGCAGCGTTCAAGTGTTCCGATGGGGGAGTCGCGAGGTGACGGCCGGCGTTCAACTGGCGGCGTAGGCGTCCGGGCCGAACGTCGGCCACGATGCCGAGCATGAGTCCGCAGGGTGAGTTCGACGACGGGGCGATCGCGCCTCCCGACGTCACCGTCCGGCGAAGCCAGCTGGACCCGCCGGCCGCGGCACCCGACCGGACGGTGCAGCGCAGGATCGACCCACCGCGCCCCGCGCCGACGCCTCCCGACCAGCACGTCGAGCGGCCGGCGGCCGCCGGATACGTGCCGAGTCCGCAGCGAGGAGTTGACCAGCTGCGCGTCGAGGACGGCGCACTCTCGGTGGAGGTGATCGAAGAGCCCGCGGAGGTGTTCCTGGTGAGCGTGCACGGCGGTGCCGGCGGCACTCGCCTGGCACGGGCGTACGGCGAGGGAGCCGTTGCGACCCACGCCTGGCCGACCTACGGCGTGATGCGCCACCACTGGGGCGCCTGCAAGGTCGCGCTGGTCGCCCGCAGCAACCACGACGGGCTGCGCGCGCTGCAGTCCGCGCTGCGGCAGTGGGCGTCGGGCCAGCTGGGACCGCACACCGTGCTGCTGGGGGTGATGGTCGTCGACGACGCGCCCCCCGGCCGGCTCCGCG
>CAZJDU010000161.1:0-6983 GCA_964544855.1 uncultured Nocardioides sp. | reverse complement strand
GGGCACCTCGGCGAAGTCGAGCACGATCGCGGCCCAGAACTCCACGTTGGTCTCGAGCACGCGGTCGGGGCGGCGGGAGCGGAGCTCGGCGAGCGCGGCCTTCTCCAGCGCCTCGGCGACCTCGTAGCGGGGTGCGTTGAGCTCCCGGGCCGTACGACGCAGCACCCGGGCGCGCGGGTCCTCGGCGCGGTAGACCCGGTGGCCGAAGCCCATCAGCCGCTCGCCGGAGTCGAGCAGGTTCTTGACGTAGGCCTCGGCGTCGCCGGTCCGCTCGACCTGCTCGATCATGCCGAGCACCCGCGAGGGGGCGCCGCCGTGCAGCGGGCCGCTCATCGCGCCGATGGCGCCGGAGAAGGCCGCGCCCACGTCGGCGCCGGTGGAGGTGATCACCCGGGCGGTGAAGGTGGAGGCGTTCATGCCGTGCTCGGCCGCGGAGGACCAGTAGGCGTCGATGGCGTGGGCGTGCTTCGGGTCGGCCTCGCCGCGCCAGCGGATCAGGAACCGCTCGGCCAGGGTGCGGCCCTCGTCGACCCGCTTCTGCGGGATGACCGGGAGGTGGATGTCGCGCGCCGACTGGCCGGCGTAGGACAGCACCATCACGGCGACGCGGGCGAGGTCCTCGCGCGCCTGCTCGTCGGTGATGTCGTAGGTCTGCCCGAAGCCGAAGGCCGGCGCGAGCATCGCGATGGCGGCCTGGACGTCGACCCGCACGTCGCCGGTGTGCACCGGCAGGCTGAACGCCTCGGCCGGCGGCAGCCCGGGGGTGTAGGAGCCGTCGATCAGCAGGCCCCACACGTTCTCGAACGGCACCCGGCCGGCCAGACCCTCGATGTCGACACCGCGGTAGCGCAGCGCCGAGCCCTCCTTGTCCGGCTCCGCGATGTGCGTGTCGAAGGCGACGACGCCTTCCAGTCCGTGGTGTACCTCGGGCATCAGCCGACTCCTTCGTCCTCTGCTGGTCGCCGTCGCCGGCTCGCGGGACGACGAGATTCCCCGGCATTCTGCCCCACCGATACCGTCGGGCTCATGCCTGGTGACCATCTGGACCCCGACACGGAGCCCGACCTCGCCACGCTGCGGCGGGAGTACGGCGATGCCGGCCTGCTCGAGGCGGACGCGGGGCCCGACCCGTTCGCGCTGTTCCAGCGGTGGTTCGCGGAGATCCGCGACGCCGGCGTGCACGAGCCCAACGCGATGGTCGTCGCGACCGTCTCGCCCGACGGCCAGCCGGCGGCGCGGTTCGTGCTGCTCAAGGGCATGACCGAGGAGGGCTTCACGTTCTTCTCCAACACCGCCTCGCGCAAGGGTGAGGACCTCGCCGCCGAGCCCCGCTGCGCCCTGCTCTTCCCGTGGCACCCGGTGGAGCGGCAGGTCCGGGTCGAGGGGGTCGCGGAGCCCGTCAGCGCGGCCGACGTCGCGGCGTACTTCGCCAACCGCCCGCGGGGCGCCCAGCTCGGCGCCCACGCGTCGCCGCAGTCGCGGGTCGTCGCGAGCCGTGACGAGCTGGTGACGTCGTACGCCGTCGTGGAGGCCGAGTACGCCGACCGCCCCGTGCCGGTGCCGCCGGAGTGGGGCGGCTACCACGTGCGGCCGGAGTCCTACGAGTTCTGGCAGGGCCGGCCGGGCCGGATGCACGACCGGCTGCGCTACCGCCGTACCGACGGCGGCTGGGTGCGGGAGCGGCTGGCGCCGTAGTGCCCGGTCAGGCCTCGCCGTGCAGCCGCTTGACCGTCGGTGACGTGGCGACGTCGGCGGGGTCGGGGTAGGTGCCGAACAGCCGGTCCGCCGTACCGGCGGTGGTGACGGCGAACCAGTAGTGCTCGCTCTTGTAGTGGTGGAGCCGGTGGTTGCGCCAGACCATCCGGTACCACCGCGAGCGGGGGCGGTAGTCGCTGTGGAGCAGGTAGTGGGTCCACTCGTACGCCGACAGCAGCACGTAGACCGACACCAGCATCGTGAAGGTCGCCGGCCAGGTCGGCATGACCAGCCAGGCCAGGGCGGCCCAGGCGGGGGCGAGCCACAGCTGGGCCTGCCAGGGGATGAAGACCAGCGGGATGGCGCGGGGGTCGGCGTGGTGGGCGCGATGCTTGCGCGCCAGCAAGGGGTCGAGGGTGACCGGGCCGACGCGGCGGGGCCGCCAGTGCAGGATGCCGACGTGGACGATCCACTCGACGAACGGCAGCGATGCCAGCAGCACGGCCGGGATGACCAGCTCCCACCACGAGCCCGGACCGGCCAGCACCCGGCCGGTCACCGCGGCCGCGAGCACACCGCCGAGCAGGTAGGGGCTCGGGTGGCGCCAGAACCGCGCGAAGACCTGCGCCAGCGACAGGTTCGTACGACGGCCGGGCCCGCCGCCCTCGAGCCGGGCCTGGTCGCGGGCCACCTGCTCGGCGGCCAGCGCCTCGATGTCGGTGGGCTGCTGGGCTGCCTGCTCGGTCATCGGTCGGTCTCCTCGTCGTCGGTCGCGGCGGTCAGCGCCGCGAGGATCGCCTCGCTCGCGGGGGCGAGCACCCGCTCGGCCGCGGCCCGCGCCGTGCCGGAGTCGCCGGTGCCGACGGCGGCGGCCAGCACCCGGTAGGGCTCGACCTGCCCGACCTCGGCCGCCAGCACCCCGGACAGTGCGGGGAGCACCGGCTCGTAGGCGGTGCGCAGGCTGTTGAACATCAGTCGGAACGCGATCGAGTCGGCGCCGTCGACGAGCACGTCCCAGTAGTCCAGCGTGAGGCGCTGCCACGCCACCGGGTCGTCGGTGCCGACCAGGGTGTCGGTGATCTCGGTGAGCGTGGCCGCCAGCGCCGGACCGCCCCGCTCGGCCGCCAGCGCCGCGATGCCCGGGCCGACGACCGCTCGGGCCTCCAGGACGCTGCGGGCGACCGCGGTGTCGACCCGACCGTCCCGCACCAGCAACCGCGTCAACAGGTCGAGCCCGGCCTCGCGCTGGAAGTCGCGCACCGTCGTCGCGCCGCCGTGCCGCACCTCCACCAGCCGGCTCTGCGCCATCCGCTGCAGCGCCTCCCGGACCGCTGGGCGCGAGACGCCGAGCACCTCGGCCAGCCGCCGCTCGCTCGGCAGCTCCTCGCCGACGGCGAGCTCGCCGTTCACCACGTCGGCCAGCACCTGGTCGAAGACCTGGTCGGAGACGGTACGTCGGGTCACGGGTCGCAGTGCCATGTCCGGAACTCCATCACGGCAGTGGCCAGGTGGTCAAGTGGTCAGACCAGTGATCGCTGGTCCGGATGTGCTCGGAACGGCGGAAAACCGTTTGTGAGTGAGTGCTCACTCAGTTACCCTGGTCCGGCCATGCCACGCGCCACCCCACTCTCGCCCGACGAGCGTCGCGCCGCCCTGATCGACGCCACGCTCCCGTTGCTCCTCGAGCACGGACGCAGCGTCACGTCCCGGCAGATCGCCGAGGCCGCCGGTGTCGCCGAGGGCACGATCTTCCGGGTGTTCAGCACCAAGGAGGAGCTGATCGACGCGACCCTGGCACGCGAGTTCGAGCCCGGGGAGTTCCTGGACCGGCTCGACGCCATCGACCCGCTGCTGCCGCTGCGGGAGCGGCTCGTCGTGCTCGCCACCGTGATGCAGCAGCGCTTCCTGCGGGTGTTCGGGCTGATGCGGGCGGTCGGCATGGTGGGACCGCCCGAGCACGTGCACGGCGACGACCACCAGCAGCGGATGGCCGAGCTGATGGCGCGGATCGCGGCGCTCCTCGAGCCCGATGCGCACCGACTCCGGCTGCCGCCGGCGCGGGTCGTCCACCTGCTCCGCATGCTGACCTTCGCCGGGTCGCACGAGGAGATCGCCGACGGTGACCTGCTCACACCGGAGCAGATCGTCGACATCCTGCTCGACGGCGTGCTCGAGGGGGATGGCTGATGCCGGTCCGACTCCTGCGCGAGTACCTCGCGCCGTACCGCCGCTGGCTGACGTTCATCGTCGTCCTCCAGTTCACCGCCACCGTCGCGATGCTCTTCCTGCCGAGCCTCAACGCCGACATCATCGACAACGGCGTGGTCGCCGGCGACACCGGCTACGTCGTCCGGCTCGGCGGCGTGATGCTGCTGGTCACCCTCGGCCAGGGGGTCTGCCAGATGACGTCGGCCTACTTCGCGGGGCGCTCGTCGATGTCGTTCGGCCGCGACGTGCGGACCGCGATCTTCAAGCGGGTCGGCAGCTTCTCCAGCCGTGAGATCGGGACGTATGGCGCGCCCTCGCTGATCACGCGCGCCACCAACGACGTCCAGCAGGTGCAGATGCTGGCGATGATGACCTGCACGATGGCCGTCACCGTGCCGATCATGATGATCGGCGGCGTCGTGATGGCGATGCGCGAGGACTTCGGCCTCTCCTGGCTGATCGTCGCCACGGTGCCGGTGCTCTTCGTCTGCATGGGCATCGTGGTCTCGCAGATGGTGCCGGCGTTCCGCACGGTCCAGACCCGGCTCGACGGCGTCAACCGGATCCTGCGGGAGCAGATCACCGGCATCCGGGTGGTGCGGGCCTTCGTGCGTGAGCCTCTGGAGCGCGACCGCTTCGGCGAGGCCAACCACGACCTCACCGCGGTGTCGCTGACGGCCGGGCGCTGGATGGCGACGATGTTCCCGCTGGTGATGGTGGTCGCCAACGCCGCCAGCGTCGGCGTGATCTGGTTCGGCGGCCACCGGGTCGACAGCGGCCAGATGGAGGTCGGGGCGCTCACCGCCTTCCTCGCCTACCTGATGCAGATCCTGATGTCGGTGATGATGGGCACCTTCATGCTGATGATGATCCCGCGCGCGGCCGTCAGCGCCGACCGGATCGCCGAGGTGCTCGACACCGACTCCACCGTCGTGCCGCCGGCCGACCCGGTGCGCGAGGTCGCCGTCGCCGGCCACCTCGACCTCGACGGCGTCGGCTTCACCTTCCCCGGTGCCGAGCACCCGGTGCTGCGCGACATCACGTTCTCCGGTCGCCCCGGCGAGACCATCGCCGTGATCGGCTCCACCGGCGCGGGCAAGACCACCCTGGTCAACCTGGTCCCGCGGCTGCTCGACGCCGGTGAGGGCACGGTCAGCGTCGACGGTGTCGACGTAGGACGCCTCGACCCGGAGCTGCTCTGGTCGCGGATCGGTCTGGTGCCGCAGCAGGCCTACCTCTTCAGCGGCACCGTCGCCGACAACCTGCGCTACGGCCGGCCCGAGGCCACCGACGAGGAGCTCTGGCAGGCCCTCGAGATCGCGCAGGGCGCCGACTTCGTGGCGGCGATGCCCGACGGCCTGGACACCGCGGTCTCCCAGGGCGGTACGACGGTCTCCGGCGGGCAGCGGCAGCGGCTCGCCATCGCCCGCGCGCTCGTACGACGCCCCGAGATCTATCTCTTCGACGACGCGTTCTCCGCGCTCGACCTGACCACCGACGCCCGGCTGCGCGCCGCCCTCAAGCCGGTGACCCGCGACGCGACGGTGCTGATCGTCGCCCAGCGCATCGCCACCATCCGCGACGCCGACCTGATCCTGGTGCTCGAGGACGGCGCGGTGGTCGGCCGCGGCACCCACGACGAGCTGATCCGCGACAACCCGACCTATCAGGAGATCGCGGCCAGCCAGGGGCTCGACGAGGAGGTCGTCACTCATGGCTGAGCAGGGCTCCAAGCCGGGCACGATGAAGGAGACCGAGCGGGTCGTCCAGACCGGTGGACCCGGCCGCGGGCCGGGCGGCGGGATGGTCGGTCAGAAGGCCGACGACTTCAAGGGGTCCGCCCGTCGGCTGGTGCGGCTGCTGCGTCCCGAGCGGGGGCGCGCCGCCGCGGTGCTGCTCTTCGCCGCGCTCGGCGTCACCGCGACCGTGCTCGGCCCCTGGCTGCTGGGCAAGGCGACCGACCTGGTCTTCGCGGGCTTCATCGGTGGTCGGCTGCCGGCGGGTGTCACCCGCGACCAGGCCGCCGACGCCGCGGCGGCCCGGGGCGACGGGGACATCGCCGACATGCTGCGCGCGATGGACGACCTGGTGCCCGGCCAGGGTGTCGACTTCACCGCCGTCGGGCAGGTGCTGCTGCTGGTGCTGGCGATCTATGTCACCGGCTCGGTGCTGACGTGGGTGCAGGGCTGGCTGGTCAACGACGTGGTGCAGGGCACGGTCAAGCAGATGCGCACCGACGTGGAGGAGAAGGTGCACCGGCTGCCGCTGTCCTACTTCGACCGGCAGCCGCGCGGCGAGCTGCTGAGCCGGGTCACCAACGACATCGACAACCTCGCCCAGACGCTGCAGCAGACGATGAGCCAGCTGCTCACCGCCGTACTCACCGTGGTCGGCGTGCTGGCGATGATGCTGTGGATCTCGCCGCTCCTGGCGCTCATCGCGCTGGTCACGGTGCCGGTGACGATGCTGGTCAGCGGCCGGATCATGAGGTACTCCCAGCGCGAGTTCATCCAGCAGTGGCGTCGTACGGGGCGGCTCAACGCGCACGTCGAGGAGTCGATCTCCGGGCACGCGCTGGTCAGCGTCTTCGGCCGCCGTGGCGCGGTGGAGCGGGAGTTCGACGAGCAGAACGAGGAGCTCTACCAGGCGTCCTACAAGGCGCAGTTCATCAGCGGCCTGATCATGCCGACGATGATGTTCATCGGCAACCTCAACTACGTCGTCATCGCCGTCGTCGGCGGGCTGCGGGTCACCAGCGGCGCGCTGACCATCGGCGAGGTGCAGGCGTTCATCCAGTACAGCCGCCAGTTCACCCAGCCGCTGACCCAGATCGCCTCGATGGCCAACCTGCTCCAGTCCGGCGTCGCCTCGGCCGAGCGGGTCTTCGAGCTGCTCGATGCCGAGGAGGAGGTGGCGGACGTGGGCGGGCAGGTGGGTCTCGATACGTCCGTTCGCTCGTCCCTCGCGAACGGCCTACTCGACCAGCGTGCCACCGGTGGTCGTTCCGAGACCCCCGCCGAGGCTCATGCCGGTGGTCGAGTAGGTCTCGCGAGGGACGAGCGAGGCCGTATCGAGACCCC
>CAZJDU010000160.1:0-7030 GCA_964544855.1 uncultured Nocardioides sp. | reverse complement strand
TGATCCTGGCGGTGGCGTTCCTCGGCTGGAGCCTCACCAAGCAGCTGCGGAAGGCGGACCGCGCGAAGGAGCAGGGCGTGTACGGCCCTCCGAACGACGATGCGGACGACTCGGCAGACTGACTCCGTCCGGCGGTCGAGTAGGGTTCGGACATGGTGCTGAGCGTCGACCAGCTGCTGGGATTCGGGCTCGCCGCGCTGGTGCTCATCGTGATCCCCGGCCCGAGCGTGGTCTTCGTCGTCAGCCGTGCTGTCGTGTACGGGCAGCGCGTCGCGCTGGCGAGCGTGGTCGGCAACACCCTCGGGCTGTTTCTGGTGATGACGCTGGTGGCGATCGGCCTCGGCGCGGTGGTGGCACGGTCGGCCACGGTCTTCACCGTGATCAAGCTGGCGGGTGCGGCGTACCTGGTCTGGCTCGGCGTCCAGGCGTGGCGACACCGTCACGAGCTGCGGATGGGCGAGGGCCCCGCGCGCGGCCCGATCCGCGTCGGGCGGGCGGTGCGACAGGGCTTCGTGGTGGGCGTCAGCAATCCGAAGGCGTTCCTCATCTTCGCCGCCGTGCTCCCGCCCTTCGTGGCGACCGACCGGGGCGGGGTCGGGCTGCAGATGTTCCTGCTCGGCTCGCTGGCGGTGCTGATCGGGTTCTGCTGCGACGCGGCCTGGGCGCTGCTCGCCGGGCGGGCGCGGGCGTGGTTCGTCCGGTCGCCGGGCCGCGGGAGCGCGCTCGGCGCCGCAGGAGGTACGTCGATGATAGGCCTCGGCCTCGGCCTGGCGCTGACCGAGCGCTGAGCGGTCGCTGAACCCGGTCAGCCCAGCAGGTAGCCCCCGACCAGCGCGACGATCTCGTCCAGCAGCCGGTCGCGGCTGATCGGCGGCTCGTCGAGCACCCAGCGCATCGCGAGGTTCTCCAGCGCGATCACCAGCACCCAGGCGGCGACCGACGGATCCGGGCGGCGGCTGGCCCCGTGCCGTGCCGCGAGGTACGCCGCCATCAGCTCGCGCACCCGTTGCTCGAGCGACGCTCGGCGGTGGCGGTTGCTCGCCACGGGCAGCTCCTCGGCGATGACCCGCAGCAGTGCGGGGTCCGCCTCGAGCGCGCTCACCAGCGCGTCGGCGGTGTCGCGCACCATCGCGGGACCGGTCTCGCTGATCCGGTCGGTCAGCGAGGAGGCGACCCGGCCGGCCACCTCGTCCCAGTAGCGGTCGATCACCACCTCGACGATCGCGGCCTTGTCGGGGAAGTACTGGTAGAGCGAGCCGGGACTCACCCCGGCCGCCGTGGCGACCCGGTTGGTGGAGAACGCGTCGTACCCGTCGGCGAGCAGGACCTCGCGGCCCGCGTCGACGAGCCGCTCGACCATCTGCCGCGAGCGCGCCTGGCGGGGCTGTTTGCGCATCTGCCGATCGCTCATGACGCGAATTGTATGCGAGTGATCGCTCGCGTAAGGATCGAGGTATGACGACGGACCAGACGACCAGGGCACCGAGCGACGGGCTTCCGACCCGCTTCCGCGCCGGTGCCGAGCGCAACGAGCGGATGGGGCGGCCGCTGCGGGTGATGGGCCGGGTGCGGGAGGTCGACGAGCAGCTGCTCGCGCGGATCGGCCAGGCCTTCCTGGAGCGCGATGAGCTCGGTGCCCGGCTCGCCGACGCGATCCGGATGCGAGCAGGTGCCCCGGGAGCGGTGACCATGGCGCAGTTCCGGACCGCGCTGGAGCACGGCGTGGCCGCCGTACCGGACGCATCCCCGGCGCTCGCCGACTTCTTCGCCGAGGTGGAGCAGGTGCCGGACTGGGTCGACTGGGACCTGCTGACCGAGGGCGGCGGGGTCTTCCGCCGCCTCGGGCAGAACGCCGCCGACGTGCTGCTGCAGCTCTCGCTCGTGGGCGGCTACCGGTTCGGCGGGCCGACCGACCTGCTGGTCGCGACGGGCGGGCTCACCGGTGGTCAGACGCTGCGCCGGCTGGCCGAGACCCAGAAGTGGGGGACCAGCCTCTCCGAGCCGGGGGCGATGCTGCCGCCGCGCGAGGGCGTGCCCGGTGGCGAGGGCTGGCGGCTCACGGTGCACGTGCGGCTGATGCACGCCCTGGTCAACGCGGCCTTCGAGGCGCGCTGGGACGTCGAGCGGTGGGGGCTGCCGATCAACCAGGCCGACCAGGCCTCCACCCTCGGGCTCTTCGACGGTGTGCTGGTCATCGGCAGCCGGGCGCTCGGGGTGCCGATCGACCAGCAGGACTCGCGGGCGCTGATGCACCTGTGGAAGTACGTCGGCCACCTGATGGGCGTCGACCCGGACTTCCTGGTCGACGACGAGTGGGAGCGGCACCGGATCAACTACCACGTGCTGCTCGCACAGGGAGAGCTCACCGACGCCGGCCCGCAGCTTGCGCAGGCCGTGGTCGAGGCGCAGGCGGAGCGGACCTACCCGGGGTGGCCCGCGGCGCTGCAGGGTGTCCGGGCGACCTACGAGCGCGAACGGCTGCTCAGCATGCTGACCACCTTCCTCGGGCCGTCGAGCATGCGGGAGTTCGGTCTGCCGCTGCGGCCCCCGTGGGCGCACCTCTACATCGCCGGGCTCAACCAGTGGCGCTACCGCGTGGTCGACCGGACCCGCCACGGCCGCCGGATGCTCGACTCCTGGGGTCGTTCGGTCAACCGACGGATCCTCGCGAGCTACTTCGTCGGTGGCGCCGAGGACGTCGGCGAGCTCCCGCGCTGACCCCGGCGGTCAGGCCGGGGCGATCTCGCGGGTCTCCTCCGACGGCACGGCCCAGCGCGGCACGATGAAGAGAGCGGTCGCCTCCACGGTCGGCTCGCCACCCTGCGGGCGGATCGTGGCGACCACGTGGATCTTGCGGCCCTCCTCACGCTCGATGCGACCGTCGAGGCGCACCGGCCCGAGCGGGGTCGGCGTGGCGTAGCGCAGCGTCAGCGTGCCGGTCATCGCCACCCGGGTGAAGCCGAAGCTCGCGGTCTCACCCATGACCTGGTCGAGCAGGAGAGCGGTGATGCCGCCGTGCACCATGCCCGGCGGTCCTTCGTACGCCGCGCCCAGGTCGGCCTCCGCCCAGGCGACCCCGGGCGCGGGGTGCTCGATCTCGAGCGGCGGCGCGATCGCGTTGCGCGCGCCGACCACGGCGTTGCCCCAGTCCCACGAGTGACCCTCGCTGTTGTAGCGCACACCTGCGGGCCCGGCGAGCTGGCTGCTCCGGAGCCGGGCGACCAGGCCGTCGACCTCGGCCTGGACCGCGCGGATCTCGTCGTCGGCCACCGTGCTGCGGATCGTGGCGTCGACCAGGTCGCGCACCGACCCCGCGAGCCCGGCGACCACCGCCTCCCGGCGGTCGATCTCCTCGGTCGGCGTGTCGTCGTGGACGAACGCGTCCATGCTCATCGGGTGCTCCTCCTGCTCGTGCGCGGAGGGCTCATCGTTTCAGCACGTCGTACCTGACGTGTGCGTTGGGTATCGGCGGTCGAGGCAACGCCGACGTCAGGTACGACGGATGCGGGCGGCCAGGACGTCGACTCCGGCCCCGGTCAGGTCGTCGAGGGCGACGGTACGTCCGGTGGCGGCCATCGCCAGTGCCTCGGACGGACCCGCGACCTCGTCCCCGTCGCCGGCGGTCCAGCCCTGGTCGGTGGCCCGGAGCGCGAGGCCGTCCAGCCCGTCGCGCGGGGTCAGGGCGGGGGCGACCTCCGCCGAGGTCAGGTAGTCGAGCAGGGTGCGCCAGTCCGCGAGGGGGACGTCCGCGTCGAGGCCGAGGGGGCGGGCGAGGTCGCGCAGGTGCAGACAGTGGTCGGCGAACGGACCCATCGGGCCGACGCGGGGTGGATCCACCCGGTCGTCCGCGTGGTCGCGCAGGAGCTCGACGAGTTCGGGCACGCTGTGTCGACGAGCGATCCGGTGGGCGATCGCGTCGACGGTCGCGTCGGTGTCGCCGCGATGGCGCAGCGAGGTCCGGAAGAACCCCCAGAACCCGACTGTGAACGGCTGCAGCAGGTGGGCCGTCAGGTGGTGGACCGTCCAACCGGCGCAGAGGGTCGGCGCGTCGTACTGCCGCGGTTCGAGCGCCGCGACCGTGCCGGCGATCCGCCGACGGTTGGCGCTGGTGCGGGCGAAGAGATCATCGGTCATCGTCGGCCGCCTCGAGGTCATGGGCTCGCTGCCGTACACCGGCCAGGAGCGTGACGAGCACCCGCTGCGCGGTCTCGATCTCCTCGGTGGTGAGGTCGCCGGCCATCGCCTCGAGGGCCGCCACCTCGTCCCGGTGCCGTGCGGCGAACAGCTCCCGGGCGGCGTCGGTGGGGGTGACGAGAGGAGAGCGCCGATGGGCGGGGTTGCTGGCGGCGGCGACGTACCCGAGCTCCTCGAGCTCACTGACGGTGCGCTGCACGCCTTGGCGGGCGAGGTCGAGGTCGCGGGCCAGCTGGGGCACGGTCCGCGGTCCGTGCTCGAGGAGACGCTCCAGCACCGCCCTCATCGCGACGGTCACGCGATCGGCCCGCCACGTCGCTGCGACGACCCTGGCCGACCCGAGCACGATCGGCCGGGTCAGCCGCAGGACGTCGTACAGTGCCGCTCCGCGTCGCATGGCAACAATGCTGTCAAGATGACTACTTTGTTGTCAATCGCCCCGGGGCTGCCCTCAGTCGTAGGTGTAGAACCCGCGCCCGGTCTTGCGTCCCAGCAGGCCGGCGTCCACCATCCGCGCGAGCAGCGGCGGGGGAGCGTAGAGCGGCTCCTTGAACTCCTCGTAGAGCGACTCGGCGACGGCCTTGGTGGTGTCGAGGCCGATCAGGTCGGCCAGCGCCAGCGGTCCCTGCGGGTGGGCGGCGCCGCGCACCATCCCCTCGTCGATGTCCTCGCGCGTGGCGAAGCCCGACTCGAGCATCCGGATCGCGGAGAGGATGAACGGGATCAGCAGTGCGTTGACCACGAAGCCGGCGCGGTCCTGGCAGTCGATCGCGTGCTTGCCCAGGGCGTCGTGGACGAACGTGCGGGCGCGCTCGGTGGTCTCCTCGCTGGTCATCAGGCTGGGCACCAGCTCGACCAGCGAGAGCACCGGCACCGGGTTGAAGAAGTGGATGCCGAGCACCTGCTGCGGCCGGGAGGTCACCACGGCGAGCTTCATGATCGGGATCGAGGAGGTGTTGGACGCCAGGATCGCGTCCTCGGCGGTCACGACCTTGTCGAGCCGCGCGAAGAGGTCGGTCTTGGCGTCCTCGTCCTCGACGATCGCCTCGACGACCAGCTCGCGGTCGGCGAGGTCGTCCAGCGTGGTGGTCACCCGGATCCGCTCGAGCACGGCGTCGGCGTCGTCGATCTTGCCCCGCGACGCCGCGCGCCGGATCGACTTCTCCACGCGGGCGCGCGCGGCATCGGCGGCCGGCGCGGACGACTCCGCGACGACCACGTCGCGCCCGGCACGGGCGCAGACCTCCGCGATCCCCGACCCCATCAGGCCGCCTCCGACGACGCCGACCCTGCTCATCCCGCCCGGGACCTGACTCGCTTCGCTCATGCCGTGCCTTCTTCCTCAGTCGTGTCCGTCCTTGCTATCGGACTACCCGCGGGTAGGCGAACTGGCGTGAGACGACCCATACCGAACATTCGGTCGGGCGGGTAGGGTGCGTCACACCCGCACCTGATCCTGAAGGGACGCTCATGCACGACCTCAGCCCGCGACCCGGTGACCTGGAGCCGATCGAGACCGCGTCGGTCGACGAGCTCCGCGCGCTGCAGCTGGAGCGGCTGCAGTGGTCGGTCCGGCACGCCTACGACCACGTGCCGCACTACCGTGCGTCGTTCGATGCGGCCGGGGTGCACCCCGACGACGTCAAGAGCCTGGCGGACCTGGCGAAGCTGCCGTTCACCGCCAAGGCGGACCTCCGGGAGAACTACCCGTTCGGGATGTTCGCCGTGCCGCGCGAGCAGGTGGTGCGCGTGCACGCCTCGTCGGGTACGACGGGCCGCCCCACCGTGGTCGGCTACACCCGCGACGACCTCGACGTGTGGGCCACGGTCGTGGCGCGCAGCATCCGTGCCTCGGGCGGCAGGGCGGGGCACATCCTGCACAACGCCTACGGCTACGGGCTGTTCACCGGTGGTCTGGGCGCTCACGCGGGCGCGGAGAAGCTGGGCTGCACGGTGGTGCCGGTCTCGGGTGGGATGACCGAGCGGCAGGTGCAGCTGATCGACGACTTCCGTCCCGACATCATCACCGTGACGCCGTCGTACATGCTCTCGATCGTCGACGAGATGGAGCGCCAGGGCATCGACCCCCGGGCCACGTCGCTGAAGGTCGGCATCTTCGGGGCCGAGCCGTGGACCAACGACATGCGCCGCGAGATGGAGGAGCGGCTCGACATGCACGCGGTCGACATCTACGGCCTCTCGGAGGTGATGGGGCCCGGCGTGGCCAACGAGTGCGTGGAGACCAAGGACGGGCTGCACGTGTGGGAGGACCACTTCTATCCCGAGATCATCGACCCGATGACCGGTGAGGTGCTGCCCGACGGCGACGAGGGTGAGCTGGTCTTCACCTCGCTGACCAAGCAGGCGATGCCGGTGATCCGCTACCGCACCCGCGACCTGACGCGGCTGCTGCCGGGAAGTGCGCGGACGATGCGGCGGATGGAGAAGATCACCGGCCGCACCGACGACATGATCATCCTGCGCGGAGTCAACCTCTTCCCGACCCAGATCGAGGAGCTGATCCTCGGCCTGCCGGCGCTCTCGCCGCACTTCCAGTGCGTGCTCGAGCGGGACGGCCACCTCGACGCGATGACCGTGCTCGTGGAGCGGCGCGAGTCGGTGACACCGGAGCAGGCCGAGGCCGCCGGCGCGGAGCTGCGCCACCACGTCAAGGCCCGGATCGGCGTCTCGGTGGGCGTGCAGGTGGTCGACCCGCAGGGCGTGATGCGCTCGGTCGGCAAGATGAAGCGGATCGTCGACAACCGCCCGCAGCGCTGATGCTCAGCCGAGCCACAGGTAGCGGTTCTCCGGGCGCCCGGTGGCGCCGTACTTCGGC
>CAZJDU010000159.1:0-7144 GCA_964544855.1 uncultured Nocardioides sp. | reverse complement strand
CGTTCCCGCCGCCGACGAGGTGGTCGACGTTCCCGCCGCCGACGAGGTGGTCGACGCGCCGGCCGTCGACGAGGCTGACGAGGCGGGAGCGGCGTTCGACGACACCGCCGAGCGACCGGCCGTGTCCGCCGAAGACGTGATGTCGCCGGGGCTCCCGGTGATGCCGGCCGCCTTCGAGCCGACGCCGTCAGCCGACCTCCCCACCCAGTGGGACGAGCCGGTGGTGCCGTTGGCGGGCTTCGAGCCGGTCGAGCCCGGCGCCAAGGAGCGTCCCGGCGGCTGGGTGGTCTGGAGCGTGGTCGCCGCGCTGGTCGTGATCATCGTCGGCGGCTACGCGGCCGGGCACCTCAATGCGGGGGACAAGGTGCCGCGGGGCGCCACGGTCTCCGGCGTCGACGTCGGAGGCCTCACACGCGCCGAGGCGCGCGACGAGCTGGAGGCCGTCTTCGCCGAACGTGAGCGCGACCCGATCGAGGTCTCGGTCGACGGGCAGAAGTCCGCCGAGGTGCGCCCCGACGAGGTCGGGCTGCAGGTCGACTACGAGGCCACCTTGGACGCCGCCGGTGCCACCCGCAGCTGGAGCCCGGCACGTCAGTGGGACTACTACGTCGGCGGTGACGACGTCGACGCGGTCGTGGAGTACGACGACGAGCAGCTCACCGCGACTCTCGACGAGCTGTCCGAGGGGCTCGGCACCCCTCCGACGGACGGTCGGGTCCGGTTCGGCAAGGGCGGTCGCGTGCGCACCTCGGAGCCGAAGGACGGTCGCGCCATCGACCCGGACACCGCGCGTGAGGCGATCGCGGCGGCCTTCCTCGGAGAGGACGAGACCGCAGCGCTCACGGTGGTGCCGGCGGAGCCCGAGATCGACGCGGACGACGTGGCCACGGCCGTCGAGACGTTGGCCGAGCCTGCGGTCGCCGACCCCGTCACGCTCGTCTTCGGCGATGCGGAGGTGACCCTCCGGCCGGGCAAGATCGGGCGTGCGCTGCGCTTCGTGCCCGACGACGGCGCCCTCGCGATGCACGTCAGGCAGAAGGTGCTGGCCGGCCTGGTCAAGGACGCGACCGCGCAGGGCGAGCCGGTCGACGCGACGGTGAAGCTGGTGCGTGGCCAGCCGAAGGTCGTCCCGGCCAAGCCGGGCGTGCAGTTCCAGCCCTCCGACGTCTCCGCGGTCTTCGCCGACCTGGTGCGTGCCGACGGCGAGGGCCGCACGGGCGAGGTCGAGGCCAAGGTCGACAAGGCCGAGTTCACCACGCAGGACGCCAAGGCGCTCGGGATCAAGGAGAAGGTCTCCGAGTTCACGACGAACTACCCGCACCCCGCCAACAACTACCGCAACATCAACATCGGCCGCGCGGCCGAGCTGATCGACGGCACCGTGCTGAAGCCCGGCGAGATCTTCTCGATGAACGACATCGTCGGGGAGCGCACCGCCGAGAACGGGTTCGTCAGGGGTGGGGTCATCAGCGGCGGCATCCTCAAGGAGGACTACGGCGGCAGCGTCTCGCAGATGGCCACCACGCTGTTCAACGCGATGTACTTCGCCGGCCTGAAGGACGTCGAGCACAAGCCGCACTCGTTCTACATCAGCCGCTACCCCGAGGGCCGCGAGTCGACCATCGCCTGGGGCTCGTTCGACTTCCGGTTCCAGAACGACACCGAGTACGGCGTGCTGGTGCACACCTACATCACCCCGAGCACGCCCGCGCGCCAGGGCGCGGTGACGGTCGAGATGTACTCCACCAAGGTCTGGGACATCTCCTCGTCCACGTCCGATCGCTACGCCTTCACCTCGCCCACGACGCGCTACGTCCAGGACCCGGGCTGCCTGCCGAACACCGGCTGGTCGGGCTTCCAGGTCGATGTCACCCGCACCTTCCGCGAGCACGGCGAGGACGAGGTCGACCACACCGAGACCTTCCACACGGTCTACAAGCCGGCCGACACCGTCGTCTGCGGCCCGCCGCCGGGTCAGAACGACGGCGGCAACGGCGGCGGTGACGGCGGCGGTGACGGCGGTGGCAACGACGGCGGGGACTCCTAGGGCCTGTCTCCCACGTCAGCGCCGTAGCGAGCGGCGAGCCCGGCCGATCCGGCACGACGGCGGAGCGACGGCATGCCGGATCGCACGTCGAGCGACGCCGGCGCAGCGAGATCGCGTCGGAATCGTCGCGTCGTAGGCGGGGACTTGGGAGACATGCCCTCGACCGCCGACACACGTGCGTCACCAGGGGTGACGACCGCCACATCCTGCGGTTGGATGGTCCGATGTGCTCCCTCCGTACTCGCCTGTGCTCGCTGATCTGCTCAGCCCTCGTCGCCGCCGTCCTGGTGCTCGGGGGCGCCCTCGCGTCCCCAGCGGCTGCTGACTGGCTGCCGACCGCGCCCACCGACCCTCCCGGTGCCAACGACTGGGACTGCCGGCCCTCCGCCGAGCGCCCGGTGCCGGTCGTGCTGGTCCACGGCACCTTCGGTGACCGCAAGCACCTGCTCGAAGCGCTCACCAAGGACGTCGCCGCTGCCGGCTTCTGCGTGTTCTCGCTCGACTACGGCAACCGTGGCACCCGGGACGTCACCCGCTCGGCCGCCGAGCTCGCGACGTACGTCGACCGGGTGCTGGCAGCGACCGGGGCGGACCGGGTCTCGCTCGTCGGTCACTCGCAGGGCGGCATGATGCCGCGCTACTACATCAAGTACCTCGGCGGCGACCTCCTCGTCGACGACCTGGTCGGCATCGCCCCGTCCAACCACGGGACGAGCCTGCTCGGGCGGGGAGAGAGCCTCCTGGCCGCGCTGGTCGGCGGGATCTGTCGCTCCTGCCAGCAGCAGGCCGCCGGTTCGGCGTTCCTCACCGACCTCAACCGGGGTGACGAGACGCCCGGGCCGGTGAGCTACACCCAGATCACCACCCGCTACGACGAGGTGGTCGTTCCCCACACCTCGGGCTATCTCACTGAGGGGCCGGCCAGCACGAATCTCACGGTGCAGGATCTCTGCCCCCACGTGTACAACGAGCACGTGACCCTGCCGCAGGCGCGGGTGACCCGGTCGCTCGTGCTCCACGCGCTGACCACCGACGGGCCGGCGCGTCCGGACGTGCGACCAGCCTGCTGAGGGTGGCACCTGTCGGCTAGAGTGAGAACACGTTCTAGTTCCTGGCAGGTGAGAGCAGCATGACCACCACTCCGGCCGTCGACGGCTGGTTCACGACAGGTGAGCAGCCGCGGCTGCTCGCGACCCGCTGTACGACGTGCGCCGACCTGGTGTTCCCACCCGTGCCGGCCGATGCGGCGAGCTTCTGCCGCAACCCGGTCTGTGACGGCGAGGAGAGCGACTCCGTCGAGCTCTCGCCGCGCGGCCGCGTGTGGTCCTACACCGACGCGCAGTACCAGCCGCCCCCGCCGTACCTCCCCGCCACCGAGCCGTTCGAGCCGTTCGCGCTCGCCGCGGTGGAGCTGCCCGAGGGCCTCGTCGTGCTCGGCCAGGTCGCCGCGGGGTACGGCGTCGCCGACCTCACCGTCGGCGACGAGGTCGAGCTGGTTGTGGAGGCGCTCTACAGCGACGAGACCGGTGAGCGCAGCATCTGGCGCTGGCGCCCGACGAAGGGAGACGTGCGATGAGCGTGGCCGTGGCCGGTGCCGGCATGCACCCGTGGGGCAAGTGGGGACGCAGCTTCGTCGAGTACGGCGTCACGGCCGCGCGCGCCGCGCTGGCCGACGCAGGCATCCCGTGGACCGACGTCGACCTGGTGGTCGGTGGCGAGACGGTCCGCAACGGCTACGCCGGGTACGTCGCGGGATCGACCTTCGCCCAGGCGCTCGGCTGGAACGGCGCGCGGATCGCCACGTCCTACGCCGCCTGCGCCACCGGTGCCCAGGCGCTGGACACCGCGCGGGCGCGGATCCTTGCCGGGATGAGCGACGTCGCGCTCGTGGTCGGCGCCGACACCACCCCGAAGGGTTTCCTGGCACCCAACGCGGGGGAGCGGTGGAACGACCCGGACTGGCTGCGGTTCCGCCTGCTGGGCATGACCAACCCTGCGTACTTCGCGCTCTACGCGCGCCGCCGGATGGACCTCTACGGCGCCACCAGCGAGGACTTCGCCCAGGTGAAGGTCAAGAACGCGCGTCACGGGCTGAGCAACCCCCACGCGCGCTACCGCAAGGAGGTCTCGACGGCCGACGTGCTGGCGTCGCCGGTGGTCTCCGACCCGCTGCACCTGCTCGACATCTGCGCGACCTCCGACGGTGCGGCAGCGCTGGTGCTGTGCAGCACCGAGTACGCCCGCCAGCGCGGGATCACCGACCCCGTGCGCGTCGCGGCGGTCTCGACGGTGACGCCGACCTATCCCAACGCCGTGATCGACATGCCGCTGCTCGCCACGGACTCCTCCGCGGTCGCCGGCGTGCCGGAGCGGACGTTCAAGGAGTCGATCGGCGACGCGGCGTACGAGGAGGCCGGTCTCGGTCCCGAGGATGTCGACGTGGCCGAGGTCTACGACCTGTCGACCGCGCTGGAGCTGGACTGGATCGAGGACCTCGGGCTGTGCAAGCGCGGTGAGGCCGAGGTGCTGCTGCGGGCCGGTGACACCTCGGTGGGTGGCCGGATCCCCGTCAACCCGTCCGGCGGTCTGGCGTGTTTCGGCGAGGCCGTGCCCGCCCAGGCGCTCGCCCAGGTCTGCGAGCTCACCTGGCAGCTGCGCGGACGGGCCGAGGGCCGTCAGGTCGAGGGTGCCCGCGTCGGCATCACGGCCAACCAGGGCCTGTTCGGTCACGGGTCGTCGGTGATCCTGGCGCGCTGAGGGTGGGCGTCGTACCTGACGGAATCGTTGCCTTCTCGCGAGAGATCCAACGAGAACGTCAGGTACGACGGTGCTCGACCCGCCACACCTGGTGTTCGCCGGGCAGCCCCTTGAGGGTGACCGGCTCCTGAGCCGTCAGGTGCACCGCGGCGTCGTCGTCGAGCGCGTCGTGGACGGCGTCGGAGGCGAGCACCTCGCCGCCCGCGGCGAGGTCGGCCACCCGGGCGGCCATCGCGACGTTGGTCCCGAAGTAGTCGCCGTCCTTGGCGACGACCTGGCCGGTGTGGATGCCGATGCGCACCCGGATCCGGTGGCGCCGCAGCGCGGCGTCGCCGTTGCGGGTCAGGTCGCGCTGGACGGCGACCGCAGTGCGACAGGCGGCCTCGGCGTCGCGGAAGGCCACCATGAAGCCGTCGCCGGCGGTCTTGACCACCTGCCCGCGATGCTGGTCGATCCGCGCCCGCAGCACCCGGTCGTGTGCCGCCAGCACCCGGACCCACGCCGCGTCGCCGAGCCGTTCGTTGAGCGCCGTCGAGTCCTCGATGTCGGAGAAGAACAGCGTGACGACGCCGTCCGAGGAGGCCATGTGGACGATCTCGGCGCGCTCCTCACTGCTCGCCCAGGCCTGGATGTCGTCGAGCGTGCCCTGGACCAGACCGCCCAGGCCGTGGGTGCGGACCCGACCCGCCGTACGGAGCACCCGGCGGGCGTAGCGCTCCACGGTGCTGCTCGGTGGCCGTGGCCGCAGGGCGGTGGCCAGATCCGCCTCCAGCTGGGACGCACGCGCCTCGCTCACCGCCAGTCTGCGTCGCAGCACCACGACCGCCGCCACCAGCCCGACCACGGCCAGCGACAGCACCGACGAGACGACTGCTAACCCCATGTTCACAGGCGAAGAGTAGTTTGGCCGACGTGACTGACGCCCCCACCATCGCCACGCTCGGGGAGCTGCGCGCCTCGGGCCACGAGCTGAAGGACCTGCGCACCGAGATCCGCGACAACCTGCTCGCCAAGCTGGCGGCCGGTGAGGACCCGTGGCCCGGCCTGCACGGCCTGGAGGACACGGTGATCCCACAGCTGGAGCGGGCCCTCATCGCCGGACACGACATCGTGCTGCTCGGCGAGCGCGGCCAGGGCAAGACCCGGCTGCTGCGGACCCTCGTCGGCCTGCTCGACGAGTGGACGCCGGTCATCGACGGCTCCGAGCTCGGCGAGCACCCTTACGACCCGATCACCCACGAGTCCCGGCGGCGCGCCGCCGGCCTCGGCTACCAGCTGCCGGTGACCTGGCGCCACCGCAGCGACCGGTACGCCGAGAAGCTCGCCACGCCGGACACCTCGGTGGCGGATCTGATCGGTGACGTGGACCCGATGAAGGTCGCCGAGGGCCGGTCGCTGGGCGACCCCGAGACGATCCACTTCGGCCTGATCCCGCGCAGCCACCGCGGCATCGTCGCCATCAACGAGCTGCCGGACCTCGCCGAGCGGATCCAGGTCGCGATGCTCAACGTGATGGAGGAGCGCGACATCCAGATCCGCGGCTACGTGCTGCGGCTGCCGCTCGACGTCCTGGTCGTGGCGAGCGCCAACCCCGAGGACTACACCAACCGCGGCCGGATCATCACCCCGCTGCAGGACCGCTTCGGGGCCGAGGTGCGCACCCACTACCCGCGCGAGCTCGACGCCGAGATCGCGGTGATCCGGCAGGAGGCACACCTCGTCGCCGAGGTGCCCGACGCGCTGCTGGAGGTGCTGGCACGGTTCACCCGCAACCTGCGCGAGTCCTCGGCGGTCGACCAGCGGTCCGGCGTCTCGGCGCGGTTCGCGATCGCAGGCGCGGAGACCATCGCGGCCGCTGCGCTGCGGCGATCGACCCGGCTGGGGGAGGACTCGGCGGTCGCCCGTGTCGTCGACCTCGAGACGGCGGTCGACGTGCTCGGCGGCAAGATCGAGTTCGAGACCGGCGAGGAGGGGCGGGAGGCCGAGATCCTCACCCACCTGCTCCGCACATCGGTGGCCGAGACGGTGCGGCAGCACTTCCGCGGCATCGATCTCGGCCTGCTCGTCGAGGCGATCGAGGGCGGCGCGATCGTGACGACGGGTGACCAGGTCGCGGCGCGCGACGTGCTGACCGGCCTGCCCGTTCTCGGGGAGTCGGAGCTCTACGACGAGCTCTGCACCCGGCTGTACGACGGCGCAGCACTCACCGACGGCCAGCGCGCGTGCGCCGTGGAGCTCGCGCTCGAGGGGCTCTTCCTCGCCCGCAAGATCGGCAAGGACACCGACGGGGCCGAGACGGTCTATGGCTGATCTCCGTTCGTCGAGTAGCCCGTCGCGAGG
>CAZJDU010000158.1:0-7168 GCA_964544855.1 uncultured Nocardioides sp. | reverse complement strand
AGAACGTGAAGCCCTGGTCGCCGGCCCGCTCGAGGGTCCGCTTGAGCACGTTGCGCGGATCGGCGTACGACGGGGAGCCGTCGGGCATCTGGATGTCGCAGAACATCCGTGCGGTGGCCGGTCCCTCGCTCTGCCACGGGAGGATCTGGAAGGTCGTCGGGTCGGGCTTGGCGAGCATGTCCGCCTCGTAGACCCGGGCGAAGCCCTCGATCGCCGAGCCGTCGAAGCCGATGCCCTCGTCGAAGGCGCCCTCGAGCTCCGCAGGGGCCACCGCGACCGACTTCAGCGACCCGAGCACATCGGTGAACCACAGCCGCACGAACCGGACGTCACGCTCTTCGAGTGCTCGCAGCACGAAGTCTTCCTGCTTACCCATGTCGCCAGCCTAGGGCGTGGTGGTCACGCCCGCGCAGCAGGCGCCGCGGAGCGGGTCCGGTGTCGTCCGATCGGACGAACCGTCGCGATCCCGGCGGTATCCGTCGGAGCCCCGTGCGACGGTGCCGGGGCAAGTCGGGGACAGCCATCACATCGCCCCGTCCCGAGGTGGGAAGGAACGCATTAGTGAAGAAGAACATCGTCATCGTGGCCCTCGCGGTGGTGGCCGCACTGGCCATCACCACGACCGGAGCGGTCGCCGGCGTCGACATCGTGCGCAAGGGCTCCATCGGCTCCTGGCACATCAAGGACGACACCGTGAGGGCCAAGGACCTGAAGCCGAACCTGCGGCAGAAGGTCGCCAACGGCAACAAGGCGCTCCGGAAGATCGAGCAGAACCAGGCCGACTGGAGCGAACAGAACGAGATCGTGCCGATCTACTCGGAGAGCACCAAGGACCAGATCATCACCCAGACGGGTGGCTCCTGGGGAACGCTGGAGGCTCCGAACGCCACCCAGCTCGACGCAGTGACGCTGCCCGCGGGGCGGTACGTCCTGACCACCGAGGGCTTCTTCACCGAGGCGGGCGGCGACGGCAACCCGGACCCCGCCCAGATGCAGGTCGCAGTGCGGATGGCCGACGGCACCAAGTGGGGCGTCGACCTCGGCACCTGCTTCACGACCACCGGCACGGCGCCCGGGCGGGACTACACCTGCTCGACCACCCGCGTGGTGACGCTCGAGTCCGAGACCGAGGTGCTGGTGTTCGGGTTCGGCTACAACGTCGAGGACCAGTCCGGCAGCAACAGCGGTGAGTTCGAGGGTGAGACATACCTGACGGCGCTGCCCGTCAGCTGACCGCCGATCGCTGGAGGGCCGGGAGCCGCTGGCCTCCGGCCCTCACGGCGTCGGATGTGAGGCCGGTCATCAGGTGGCCACCAGCACCAGGGTGCCGAAGGCCACCAGCCAGGAGACGAAGCTGCCGACCAGGAAGTACTCGGTGACGTCGGTGATCGAGGGGCCGTGGCCGGTGCGCCGGAAGGACTGGATCTCGGGCCAGCGGATCAGCCCCTTGGCCGCGATCACCAGGCTCGCAGCCGTGACCTGACCGGCGAGGCCGAGACCCAGGATCACCAGCCGCTCCATCGGGCCGAGCAGGCGGCCCCCCTTCAGCGCCGTGCCGTACGACGCGCCCGCGGCATCGACCGGGTTGACCGTGCCGGTGACCGCGAGCACCAGCCGCACCACGACGTTGCCGGTGGAACACTGCACCAGCACCCCGCCGGCCACGAGCAGGAACTCCCCCACGCCCAGCGCTGCCAGCGACTCCCACGGGGCGGCGTCGAGCCAGGTGCCGACCGGGCCACCACCGTCGCCGGCGCAGGGCGCGAGCAGCACCCCGGCGGCGAGGGCTGCGCCGAGCAGCGTGAGCGGCAACCAGGCCCGGTCCCGCCCGAACCCGTGCCGCACCGTGGCACCCCAGGCGACCACGATCGCGGCGATCGCCAGGAGGGCGAGCAGGTCCGCAGCGCCCGTCAGGCCGGCCAACAGGCCGACGGTGACCGCGGCGGCGGCGCCGACCACCTCAGACACCCACCGCACCGGGCGCGCGGAGTGACCGAGGTCGGCGACCGCGAGGCCGATCAACAGCACGCCGAGCCAGCTCATCGCCTGCTCTCCAGCTCGCCGAACAGCTCGTCGACCCGCACCACGGCGGCGAGGCCGTCGCGGCGGATGCGCTGCGAGACGGCCGAGGCGCTCACCCCGAGCTCGGCAGCGATCCGTCGTTGGCTCACACCCCGGAGCATTCCGGACACCACCGACAGCGACTGCTCTCCCACGCCGGCCAGGAGCTGATCGCGCGCGACCAGCGCGGCGTTGACAGCGGCCGGGTCGGGCCCGGGGGAGCCGCCGGCTCGCTCGTAGGCGGTGCGGAGACCGCGCGAGGCGGCACGGGCCTCGGCGGCGTGCACGGTCTCGATCGCCGCTCGTGCCGCCCACCACCCAGGGCCGTCCTCGACCCGCGGCTCCTCGCTCAGCACGCTCACCGGCCCCCAGCCCACCCCGTGGCGGACGTCCACGTCGGGCTGCAGAGCCAGGCGCAACCGCAACGCCGCCCGCAGGGCCCCACCGACGGTGGCGAAGCAGCCCTGATACTCGTCCCCGACGGTGATGCGGAGCGGGACGGCCGGTACGAGCTCCCGGTTGGTCGCCTCGAGCGTCGCGGTGAGGGCCTCGTGGAGCGCCGAGCGGTCGTCGACCCCCCGGGAGGCGACGACGTCTCCGATGAGAGCCGCGGTGCTGGGTTCACTCATATGCAGATGATACCTTCACTTCTCTCTAGTAAAGGCTATTTCTTCATTCTAGTGAGATGAATGCGTTCGCTTCAGCAGTCTCTGGTCGCGCGGCGCGCATCGGACTACATTGGACAGTGATGTTCCTCACCCAGGAACCTCGAGAAAGGGAGATCGCCATGGCTACCACCCATGCCTGGCAGCATCTCGTCCACGACATGCGCGACGAGATGCACGACATCGCCACGATCGGCCGGGTCGGCGCCGCCCGACAGGCCTATCTCGCGCTCTGGGTCACCTTCATCGCCTTCCCGCTGGTCTTCGGTCTCGACAAGTTCGCGACCGTGATGACCGACAGCTGGGAGGCCTATCTGGCGACCTGGGCCAACGACGTCATCCCCGGTACGGCGGGTGACGCCATGCTGTGGATCGGAGCCGCCGAGATCATCCTCGCGGTCCTGGTCTTCGCGGCACCACGCATCGGCGGCGACCTGCTCGCCCTGTTCTTCCTGCTGACGGCGATCAACTTCTTCGCCATCGACGGCATGGTCGAGCTGGGCGTCGTCGCGCTCGCCGCGATGATGTGCTCGCTCGCGATGGCTCGGCTGTCGACCGAGTATCACCACAAGGAGGAATGACCACCACTCGATCCGAGGCGGGGACCGGTGTCCCCGCCTCTTCTCGTGCCGGTGCGCCGTGACCGCCCGGTGGCGGGTCAGCCGGGCTCCGCGTCAGGAGCGGCCTCCGGCACGTTCTCCAGCTCGCTGAGCCAGGCGGCGGGACCGACGTCGGACGGCATCCGCCAGTCACCGCGTGGCGACATGGTGCCGCCGGGGCTGACCTTGGGGCCGTTCGGCAGTGCGGAGCGCTTGAACTGGCTGGCGAAGAACCGCCGGATGAAGAGGTCGAGCCACCGGCGGATGGTCGCCAGGTCGTACGCCGTCCGCCCGTCCTCCGGATAGCCCGGTGGCCAGTCGCCGGTGCCGACATCGCGCCAGGCGTGCCAGGAGAGGAAGGCGATCCGGCTGGGCCGTGCCCCGCGCCGGAGCACGTGGTAGAGCGTGAAGTCCTGGAGCGCGTAGGGCCCCACGAAGTCCTCGGTCGCCTGGGGACGACCGCTCTCCCCCGCCGGGACCAGCTCGGGGGTGATCTCCTGGTCGAGGATCTCCTGCAGCACCAGGTCCGACTCCGCGTCGTAGGAGCCGCCGTGCAGCTGGCCGGTGTCGATCACCCAGCGGATCAGGTGCTGGATCAGCGTCTTCGGCACACCGGCGTTGACGCTGTAGTGCGACATCTGGTCGCCGACGCCGTAGGTGCACCAGCCGAGAGCGAGCTCGGAGAGGTCACCGGTGCCGAGCACGAGGCCGCCGCGGTGGTTGGCCAGCCGGAACAGGTAGTCGTAGCGCAGACCCGCCTGGACGTTCTCGAACGTGACGTCGTACGCCGGCTCACCGCCGGCGAACGGGTGGTCGAGGTCGTGCAGCATCTGGGTCGCCGCGGGCGTGATGTCGATCTCGGCGAACGTGCAGCCGAGTGCGGTCGCCAGGCGCGTCGCATACGACTTCGTGGTGTCGCTGGTGGCGAAGCCCGGCATGGTGAACGCGTGGATGTCGCTGCGCGGGCGACCGAGCCGGTCCATCGCCTTGGCCGCGACGATCAGGGCATGGGTGGAGTCCAGCCCGCCGCTGACGCCGACCACGACCTTCGGCTGGAAGTCCGGGCCACCGATGGCACGCAGCCGCTGCTCGAGACCGGAGACCTGGATGTGGTAGGCCTCGTAGCAGTCCAGCGCCAGCCGGTCCGGGTCGTCGGGCACGAACGGGTAGCGGTCGACCTTGCGCCGCAGCCCGATGTCCCCCTCCGGGGGCTCCAGCTCGAAGCCGATCAGTCTCAAGCCCTCGGGTCTCGATCCGCCGGCGGCTCGATCAGGACCGTCGCTGGTCGAGGAGCCCCGCGAGGGACGAGCGGGGCGTATCGAGACCCCGCGCCTGTTGTCGTCGAAGCTCCCCTGCCGCAGCCGCTCCTGGCGCAGCCGCTGCAGGTCGACGTCGACCACGGTCCGGCGCGCCTCCTCCGGGAAACGCTCGCTCTCCCCCAGCAGCTCGCCGCACTCATAGACCATCGTCTGGCCGTCCCAGGACAGGTCCGTGGTCGACTCGCCCGGCCCGGCGGCGGCGTACAGGTAGGCCGCGCTGCAGCGTGCGCTGGCGCTGCGCGCGTGCAGGTGCCGGTCCTCGGCGCGGGCGATCGTGATCGGGCTGGCCGAGAGGTTGGCGAGCACGGTCGCCCCCGCCAGTGCAGCCTCGGCACTTGGTGGCACCGGGACCCACATGTCCTCGCAGATCTCGACGTGCAGCCGCAGCCCTGGCACATCCGTGGCGTCGAAGATCAGGTCGGGACCGAGCGGTACGTCGTAGCCCGCCACCGCGATCGTCTCGCCCGCCAGGTCGTCGCCCGGCGCGAACCAGCGCCGCTCGTAGAACTCGCGGTAGTTCGGCAGGTGGGACTTCGGCGCGACGCCCAGCACCCGGCCCTGGTGCACCACGACACCGCAGTTGAGCACCCGGTTGCCGTGCACGAGCGGCGCGCCGACCACCAGCACCGGCAGGAGGTCCGCCGAGGCGATGACGATGTCGAGCAGCGCCTCCTGGACCGCCTCGAGCAGGGTGTCCTGGAGGAAGAGGTCATCGACGGCGTAGCCGCTCACCGACAGCTCGGGGAAGATCGCCACCGCGACGCCGTCGTCGTGGCAGGCGCGCGCCTGGTCGAGGATCCGGGCGGCGTTGGTCGCCGGATCGGCGAGCGCCATCGGCACGGTGCAGGCGGCCACCCGCGCGAAACCCTGGGCGTAGGCCGAGAAGAAGTCCACGGACGCCAAGTCTAGGAGTCGGCGGCGTGCGCGGCCCGCTGCCGTGCCGGGTGGGCTCGCACCCGGCTCCGCGCCACCATGGAGACAACCGACGAGGAGGGCCGGATGACTGAGACGTTCGTGATCGTCGGCGGCGGGCTCGCTGCCGGCCAGGCCGTGACCGAGCTGCGGGAGACCGGGTTCGACGGGCGGGTGGTGCTCTTCACCGCGGAGTCGCACCTGCCCTACGAGCGCCCCCCGCTGTCGAAGGACTACCTGCTGGGACAGGCGGAGATCGACACGGTGTTCGTCCACCCCCGGGAGTGGTACGACGAGCACGACATCGAGGTGCACCGCGGCGTCGCGGCCCGGATGCTCGACCTCGCCGAGCACCGGGTGGTGACGGCCGAGGGGGTCGAGACCTATGACCGGCTGCTCCTCGCCACGGGCGCCCGCCCCCGGTCGCTCCCGGTCGACACCGGCGACGCCCCGGTCGCGACCCTGCGCACCATCGAGGACGCCAAGCGGCTGCGGGCGGCCTTCGGCGAGGGGCGGCGGATCGTGCTGATCGGCGGCGGCTGGATCGGGCTCGAGGTGGCCGCGGCAGCGCGCCGGGCGGGCTCGGAGGTGACGGTGCTCGAGGCCCTGGAGCAGCCGCTGGTCGGAGTGCTCGGCCCCGAGGTCGCGGAGGTCTTCGCCGCCCTGCACCGCCGGCACGGGGTCGACGTACGCACCGGTGCGGCCGTGACCGACGTCGAGCCGGGCGCGGACGCGACCACGGTGCACGTCGACGGCGGTGCCCCGGTGGCGGCCGACCTGGTGGTGGTCGGCATCGGCGCCGTGCCCGATGTCGAGCTCGCCGAGGCCGCCGGGCTCGCCACGGACGACGGCGTCCTCGTCGACGCGCACCTGGCCACCTCCGACCCCGACGTCTTCGCGGCGGGTGACGTCGCCAACGCCGAGCATCCCCTGCTCGGCGGCCGGATCCGGGTGGAGCACTGGGACACCGCCCAGCAGCAGGGCGCCCTCGCCGCCCGCAACCTCGCCGGTGCCGGCGAGCAGTACGACCGGCTGCCGTTCTTCTTCACCGACCAGTACGACCTCGGCATGGAGTACGTCGGCAGCATCGCCCCGGCCGGCTACGACGAGGTGGCGCTCCGTGGCGACACCGACGGGCTGGACTTCCAGGCGTGGTGGCTGAAGGACGGCCGGGTCGCCGCCGGCATGCACGTGAACCAGTGGGACGCCACCGACGAGATCCGGCGGCTCGTCGGTCAGCGGGTCGACGCGGCGCACCTCCGCGACCCCGGCGTACCGCTCACGGACCTCGGCACCGACGGTGCCTGAGGTGCGAAGGCCGCCTCGCGGCCCGAGCCTCGGAACCACCGTCCCTGTGCACCAGGCGACGTGACCAGCGACACAGGGCGCGACCGACACCGGCGGGGCTAGCCTCGTCGGTGTCCGGATCAACCGTGGACTCCCTGGCGGAGCCGCGAGTCATGACGAGGAGCCGACGATGGCCGAGGAAGCCGCACCCTACGGCGGGATCTCGACGAACCCGACCGCTGCACCACCGATCAAGAAGGTGCGCACGCACCACCTGCGGGAGATGAAGGAGCGCGGCGAGCGCTTCTCGATGCTCACCGCCTAC
>CAZJDU010000157.1:0-7170 GCA_964544855.1 uncultured Nocardioides sp. | reverse complement strand
CCACGCCGTCGGGGTTGATGCCGTTGACCTTGACGCCGTGCTCGCCGAGCTCGGCCGCGAGCAGCCGGACCTGGTGGGCCTGGTCGGCCTTCGCCGCGCCGTACGCCACGTTGTTGGGGCCGGCGAAGAGCGAGTTCTTCGACGAGATGTAGACGATGTCACCGCCCAGCTTCTGGTCGATGAGCACCTTGGCGGCGGCCCGGGAGACGAGGAACGAGCCCTTCGCCATCACGTCGTGCTGCAGGTCCCAGTCACGCTCGGTGGTGTCGAGCAGCGACTTCGACAGCGAGAGCCCGGCGTTGTTGACCACCAGGTCGAGACCGCCGAAGGCGAGCACCGCCGCGTCGATCGCGGCCTGCACCTGCTTCTCGTCGGACACGTCGGCCTGCACACCGACGGCGACGTCGCTGCTGCCGATCTCCGCCGCCGTCGCCTCTGCCTTCTCGCGGTCGAGGTCGGCGATCACGACACAGGCCCCCTCGGCGGCCAGCCGCTCGGCGGTGGCCCGGCCGATCCCCGACGCGGCGCCGGTGACCAGGGCGATCCGCGTGGCGAGCGGCTTCGGCTTCGGCATCCGCTGGAGCTTCGCCTCCTCCAACGCCCAGTACTCGATGCGGAACTTCTCCGACTCGTCGATCGGCGCGTACGTCGACAGCCCCTCGGCTCCGCGCATCACGTTGATCGCGTTGACGTAGAACTCGCCGGCCACCCGCGCGGTCTGCTTGTCCTTGCCGTAGGAGAACATCCCGACGCCCGGCACCAGGATGATCAGCGGGTCGGCTCCGCGCATCGCAGGGCTGTCCGGGGTGGCGTGGCGCTCGTAGTACGCCGCGTAGTCGGCGCGGTAGGCCTCGTGGAGCTCCTCGACCCGGGCCCTGACCTTGTCGAGCGGTGCATCACCCGGGAGGTCGAGCACCATCGGCTTGACCTTCGTGCGCAGGAAGTGGTCGGGGCAGGAGGTGCCGAGCTCGGCGAGCCGCGGGTGGTTCTTCGAGGCGAGAAAGTCCAGGACGACCTTGTCGTCGGTGAAGTGACCGACCATCGGCTTGTCCTGCGAGGCGACGCCACGCAACAGCGGGGCGATCTCGGCCGCACGCTGCCGGCGCTTGGCCTTGGCGAGCGGCTCGTACTTCTTCACCGCAGCACCGAACGGCTCCTTCTTCGAGTGCTTCTTGATGTAGCGCTCAGCGGCACGGATGATCCACAGCGAGTTCTTCTGGCACTCCTCGGAGCTGTCGCCCCAGGCGGTGATGCCGTGGCCGCCGAGGACGCAGCCCACCGCCTGCGGGTTCTGCTCCTTGATCTCGGCGATGTCGAGGCCGAGCTGGAAGCCGGGGCGCCGCCACGGCACCCAGACCACCTTGTCGCCATAGATCTCCTTGGTCAGCGCCTCGCCATCCGCGGCGGTGGCGATCGCGATGCCCGAGTCCGGGTGGAGGTGGTCCACGTGGGGCGCGTCCACCAGACCGTGCATCGCGGTGTCGATCGACGGCGCCGCACCGCCCTTGCCGTGCAGGCAGTAGTCGAACGCCGCGACCATCTCGTCCTCACGGTCGACACCCGGGTAGACGTCGACGAGCGCCCGCATCCGGTCGAGGCGGAGCACGGCGAGGCCCTTCTCGGTGAGCGTGCCGAGGTCGCCGCCGGACCCCTTGACCCACATCAGGTCGACCGACTCGTTGGTGACCGGGTCGGTCTCGGTGCCCTTGGCGGAGGTGTTGCCACCGGCGTAGTTGGTGTTCTTGGGGTCCGCGCCCAGCTCGTTGGAGCGGGCGATGAGGTCGGCGACAGCCGGGTTGGTCATCGGAATCTTCCTTGTGGGGAGTGATCGGTCGGTATCCGTGGTGGTGTCGAGGCCCGTCGCTGGCGCTCCTCGCACCTCGACCACCGTCCGGCTACGTCCAGGACATCTGGGCGCCGCCGACGCGGGCGGCCTCGATCTCGGCCTGGTAGCCGGACTCGGCGTAGGCCCGCATCGGATCGGCCGGCAGCCCGCGCTCCTCGCGCCAGGCCGCCAGCTCGGGGCGGACATCGGTGTAGAAGGCGTCCATGAAGAGCTGGTTGGCGGCGAGCACGTCGCCGGCCACCTGCGCCGCGCCGAGCTCGTCGACGTCGACCAGCAGGGCGCGGGCCAGCATCTCCTGCACGTTGAGCACCGAGCGGATCTGGCCGGGGATCTTCTGCTCGATGTTGTGGCACTGGTCGAGCATGAAGGCGACCTCGCTGGTGCCGTCGGGGTTGGCCGGGCCGTAGCCGCCGCCGCGCACCACCTCGAAGAGGATCCGGAACAGCTGGAACGGGTCGGCCGCACCCACGATCAGGTCGTCGTCGGCGTAGAAGCGGCTGTTGAAGTCGAACGAGCCGAGCTTCCCGAGCCGCAGCAGCTGGGCGACGATGAACTCGATGTTGGTGCCCGGGGCGTGGTGGCCGGTGTCGAGGCAGACCATCGCGCGGTCGCCGAGGGCAGCCACCTGGGCGTACGACGTGCCCCAGTCGGGGACGTCGGTGTGGTAGAAGGCCGGCTCGAAGAACTTGTACTCCAGCACCAGCCGCTGGCTCTCGTCCAGCCGCTCGTAGATGGTGGCGAGGCTCTCGGCCAGCCGGTCCTGCCGGCCGCGCATGTCGGCCTGGCCCGGGTAGTTGGAGCCCTCGGCCAGCCAGATCTTGAGGTCCTGGCTCCCGGTGTGGTGCATCACCTCGATGCACTCGAAGTGGTGGTCGATCGCCTTCTGCCGGACCTTCGGGTCGGTGTGGGTCAGGGCGCCGAACTTGTAGTCGTCGTCCTGGAAGGTGTTCGAGTTGATCGTGCCGAGCGCGATGTCGAGGCCCTCGGCGTAGCGACGCAGCGCTGCGAAGTCCTCGACCATGTCCCACGGGATGTGGAGCGCGACTTTCGGGGCGAGGCCGGTGAACCGGTGCACCGTCGCGGCGTCGGAGATCTTCTCCTCGACGGTCCGCGGCGTTCCCGGCGTGCCGAACACCTTGAACCGGGTGCCCGAGTTCCCGTACGCCCAGGAGGGCACCTCGATCGCCTGACCCTCGAGCAACGGGGCGATCTGTGCGAATGAGTGCATGGTGGTTCAGCTGCCTTCGTCAGTGGTGGTGCGATCGGTCCGGACGAGCTGGTCCTCCAGGTGGAAGACCTCCTCGAGTAGTGCGAAGCCCTGATCAGGGGGAGCTCCGTCGAGGTCGACGAAGAACTCCGCCATCTCCGCCTGCCAGCGCGCGTTGACCTCGGTGCGGTCCATCGCGGCCTGGGCGGCGGCGAGGTCGTCCGCCTCGACGTAGCCGATCAGGAGCCCGTCGCCCCGCAGGAACAGGGAGTAGTTGCGCCACCCCGAGTCGGCGAGTGCCCGGAGCATGTCCGGCCACACCGCCCGGTGCCGTTCGACGTACTCGTCGATCCGGTCGGGCTTCACCCGGAGCTCGAAGCAGTAGCGCATGTCCCTGTCCCTGCGGGTCGTGGTGGTGACGCTGACTTCCAGGTTTCGAGACGGGCGCCGCAGAGCTTCGCAAGCTCAGCCCTGCGGGACCCTTCTCAACCTGATCGCCTGTTCCGGCCCTCGCGAGCTCGGGCCGGGGCGATCAGAAGTCGAAGTCGTCGATGTTGCTCTCGTCGAAGACGAACGGGTCGCCCAGCAGCACGACGCCGTCCTCACCGACGGTGTACTCACCGAGGTCACCGGCTTCGAAGGTGTCGCCCTCTTCGCCGGAGATGTCGCCGGCCGCCAGGGCGTTCGCCGTGTAGGCCGCCAGGTAGCCGAGGTCCTCGGGGTTCCACAGCGCGAACGCCGTGACGGTGCCGTCCTCGATGTAGGGACGCATCTGGTTGGGCGTGCCCAGGCCGGTCAGCGCGACCTCGCCCTGGTACTGCGAGGAGGACAGGTAGCGGGCGGCGGCGGCGATCCCGACGGTGGTCGGGGAGACGATGCCGGCCAGGTCGGAGTGACGCTGCAGCAGCGCCTCGGTCTCGTCGAACGACTTCTGGTCGTCGTCGTCGCCGTAGACCGTGTCGACGAGCTCGATGTCGGGGTGGTTGGCCGCGAGCTCCTCCTCCATCAGCTCGATCCAGGCGTTCTGGTTGGTCGCGTTGGCGGCCGCGCTCAGGATCGCGATCTTGCCCGAGCCACCGATCTGGTCGGCGATCAGCTCGACCTGCTTGGTGGCGATGCCGGCGGCGTCGGCCTGGCTGACGAAGACGTCGCGGCACTCGGCGTCGGTGTCGGAGTCGAAGGTGACCACGCCGACACCGGCGTCACGTGCCTCGTTGAGCGCGTCGCAGATCGCGGTGGGGTCGTTGGCCGACACCACCAGGCTGTCGACGCCCTGCTGGGCGGCGGTGTTGATGAACGAGACCTGCGAGTCGGGCGTCGCCGTCTCGGGGCCGACCTCCTCGACCTCACCACCGAACGCCTCGGCGGCGGTCTCCGCACCGGTGCGACTCGCGTCGAAGTACGGGTTGCCGAGGTTCTTCGGCAGCAGGGTGATCTCGGCGCTGCCGTCCCCTCCGCCGGAGGAGCCCTCGTCGTCACCGCCGCAGGCGGCCAGGCCCATGCCGGCGACGAGGGTCACCGCAGCGACGGCGGCGAACCGTCGAGTGTGGAGCTTCATCGTTCCTTACCTTTCGTTGGCTGATCGGACGGTGACCGGTGACCGGCCTCGTCCACCGCAGGCGGGGGACCTGCGGCCCTGCAGCGAGCCGCGACCGGCGCGGTGTCGGGCACCGGCCTACTCACGGCTCTTCCTTCGTCTCGCCAGTCGCAGGCCCGAGACCCAGGCGAGGAAGCTGGTGGAGATCACGGAGAGCACGAGCAGCACTCCGATCACGATGTTGATCACGTTGCTGGAGACGGACTCCAGACGCAGCGCGCTCTGCAGCACACCGATCAGCAGCACGCCCGCGATCACGCCGTGCAGCGCGCCTCGGCCACCGAAGATCGACACGCCACCGAGCAGCACGGCCGCGATGATCTGCAGCTCGAGGAACTCGGCGTTGTCACCGCGTGCGCTGCCGTAGCGCAACGTGTAGTAGATGCCGGCGAGCGCGGAGACCGCGCCGGTGAGCGAGTAGAGCATGAGCTTGGTGCGCTCGACGTTGACACCGGAGAACTTCGCGGCCTGCTCGTTGAGGCCGATCTCGTAGATCCCGCGGCCGAACGGCGAGTAGTGGAGCAGCAGGGCGAAGACCACCATCAGCACCACGATCGGGATCAGCACCAGCGGGAAGCTGGACCCGTCGACGATGCGCTCCCGTGCCAGGTCGGACCACGTGTCGGGGAAGTCGGTGATCGCCTCGGTGCCGAGCAGCCCGACCGCGATGCCGCGGAAGAGCGCGAGGCTACCGATGGTGACGGCCAGCGGCGGCAGCCCGACGTACCCGATCAGGAACCCGTTGATCGCGCCGCACACCGTGCCGACGACCAGCGCCAGCAGCCCGGCGACCGGGATCGAGAGCCCGAAGTCGACGTGGAAGATGCCGAGCAGCACGCTGGACAGCCCCATCACGCTCGCCACGGACAGGTCGATGCCGCCCGTGATGATGACCAGCGTCATCGGGAGCGCGATCATCAGGATCGGCGCGACGTCGAGGAACAGGTAGTAGAGCGTCAACGGGTTGTCGAAGTTCTCGACGTTCCCGGTGGCCCAGAGGTACACGATGCCCAGGAGGGCGATCATCGCGAACTCGCGGGTCATCACCACCCGCCACCACAGCGGGCGGGAGTAGGCGGCGTAGGTCCGCTCGTCGACGGCTTGCTCGATGGTCTCGGTCATGACCCACTCCTCGCTTCGTCGCGGGCTTGTCGGAGCCGTCGTTCTCGTCGGTTCGACAGGATCTTGTCGAGGGCGACGGCGGCGATGATGAGCGCGCCGACCACGGCACGCTGCCAGAAGCTGGAGATCCCGAGCAGGGGCAGCACCCGGTCGATCGTCACCAGCAGGAAGGCGCCGATCGCAGCGCCCCACACCGTTCCGCTGCCGCCGAAGATGGCGACACCGCCGATGACGGCCGCGGCGACGGCCTCGAGCTCGAGGTTGCGTCCCGCTCCGGAGCTCACCGTGCCGTAGCGCGCGGCGTAGAAGACGCCGGCCAGACCGGCGAGCGCGCCGCAGATCACGAAGGCGCTGAGCACCCGCCGGGTGACCGGGAGTCCGTAGAGCCGGGCGGCCGCCGGGTCCGAGCCGATCGCGTAGAGCTCGCGACCCGAGCGCATCGACCGCAGGTAGAACCCGGCCACGCCGAGGACGACGAGGGCGATCAGGGTCAGCACCGGGATGGTGGCGATCTGCCGGGTTCCGAGGCTCAGGAAGTCGGCCGGCATGTCGCCCGCGTTGATCCGGTCGCTGCCGGCCCACTCCAGGAAGACGCCTCGGTAGATGTACATCGTGCCGAGGGTGACGACCAGCGCCGGCACCCGGCCGAAGGCGACCAGCGCGCCGTTGATGAGGCCGAGGAACGCGCCGAAGAGCGCTCCGATGAGGAACACCACGACGATCGGGATGCCCGGCTGGTCCACGAAGAGCCGGCCGACGAGGTAGGCCGTCAGCCCGAGCGTGGAGCCGACCGAGAGGTCGACGTTGCGGGTGATGATCACCATCGTCTGGCCGACGGCCAGCAGCAGCAGGATCGACGGCGTCACCAGCAGGTTGCGCCAGCCGTCACTGCCGACGAGGAACGACGGGCTGCTGATCGTCGCGATCACGATCAGGGCGACCAGGACGGCGAAGACCGCGATCTCCCGGGACCGCAGCGCACCGCTCAGGATGCGCTGGGTCCGGGTCTCCGTGCTGGGTCGGACGAGCGTGGTGGTCACGCGGTTCCTCCTCTGCCTTCGTACTGCGGTGCCACGCTCCGGCGGCCCTCGTTCCTCGGGCCACCTCCGCGGGGGCTCCTCGCACTCATGCGGGCACCTCCTCGGCGGCTGCTGCGGGGTTGTGGGTCGCGCCGGCCTCGTGGCCGCCGACATGGGTCGCGGCGTGCATCACGTTCTCCGGGGTGGCATCAGCGCGGTCGATCTCGGCGGTGACCCGGCCCTCGCACACGACGACGACGCGGTCGGCCATCCCGAGCACCTCCGGGAGCTCGGACGAGATCATCAGCACCGCCATCCCCCGGCCGGCGAGGTCGGAGAGCAGCCGGTGGACCTCGCTCTTGGTGCCGACGTCGATGCC
>CAZJDU010000156.1:0-7206 GCA_964544855.1 uncultured Nocardioides sp. | reverse complement strand
CGCGCAGCAGCTGCACGAGGTACTCGAAGTACTCCACGTGGCCGCCCTGGTAGGAGGAGATCGCCACACCCTGCACGTCCTCCTCGATGGCGGCCTCGACGATCTCGGCGACCGAGCGGTTGTGCCCGAGGTGGATGACCTCGCAGCCTTGGCTCTGGAAGATCCGCCGCATGATGTTGATCGACGCGTCGTGCCCGTCGAAGAGGCTCGCGGCGGTCACCAGGCGGACCGGGTGCTCGGGCTGGTGGAGGTCGGCGCTGCTCATCGTGACTCCTGGCAGGGAAGTAGTAGGACGTCCTACTAAATACTAGGGCGTCCTACTAAATCTGGCCAGCCGAGGGACTACGTCGCCGCGAGCCGCCTCACCAGCACGTCACTCGTCCGCTCGACCATCGCCAGCACCCGGTCGAACCCCTCCGGTCCGCCGTAGTACGGGTCGGGTACGTCGTCGCCGGGCCCGACCGGGTCGAAGTCGCGGAACATCCGCAGTCGGCCGTCCTCGACGGGCCCGAGAGCGGCGATGTCGCGGCGGTTGGCGGCGTCCATCGCGAGGATCAGGTCGCACTCGTCGAGCCAGGACGGCTGGATCTGCTGGGCGCGGTGGCTGACGTCGTACCCCGCGTCGGTGAGCGTGGCCGCCGCGCGCTGGTCCATCGGGTCGCCGAGGTGCCAGTCGCCGGTGCCGCTGCTCACCACCTCGACCCGATCGTCGAGCCCGGCGTCAGCCAGGCGGGCGCGCAGCACGGTCGCGGCCATCGGCGAGCGGCAGATGTTGCCGAGGCACACGACCGCGATCCGGTAGCGGCCCGCCGACCGGCCTGCCGGGAGGGTGGTGCTGTCCACGCTCAGCTCCGGCGCTCCTTGGGCTCCGGGATGATCGCGTCCAGGATCCAGGTGGTGATCGAGATGATGATCGAGCCCCAGACCGCCGACCAGAAGCCGTCGACGTGGAAGCCGATGTCGAAGATCCCGGCGAGCCACTCGGTGAAGAGCAGCAGCAGCGCGTTGAGCACGATCAGGAAGAGCCCCAGCGTCACGAGGATGAAGGGGATCGACAGGATCGTCAGGATCGGCTTGACGAACACCGTGATCGCGGTGGAGATCAGGGCCACCAGTGCGAGCGGCAGCCACCAGTCCTCGAACTCGCCGAGACCGTCTGCGCGGTCGGTGAACCAGATGCCGTCGACGAGCCACGCCGCCACGGCCAGGGAGATCGCGGTGATCAGCCACCGCACCAGGAACTTGGACACGGGCACAGTGTGGCAGGCCCGTCGACCGGGCGTGCTCAGTCCAGGTCGAGTGCCTCGATGATCTCGTCGGCGGCGTCATCGATGTGGTGGCGCAGGAACTCGTGGGCGCCGTCGTCGCCGTCGATCCGGCCGGCCTCGAGCAGCTGCAGCAGCGCCTCGTGGGAGTCGGCCTGGTCGTGGGCGTTGCGGCGGATCCGCTCGACCTGCGCCAGGGCCAGCTTGAGCTCGTCCATGAGCCCCTCGGCCATCTGGACCAGCCGGGGGCTCCCGGTGAGCGCCACCAGGGAGACGTGGAAGGCCAGGTGGCGCTCGTTGAGCTCCTGATAGCTGGCGTCGCCCTCCCGTACCGCTCCGGTGTAGGACGCCAGCGCGTCGCGGACCCCTTGCCGATGGGACTCGTCCGCGGTCGACCAGGCGAGCGCGCCGGCGCCCTCGAGCACCCAGCGCGCCCGGCAGATGTCGCGCACCGACTCCGCCTCGGGCGAGGCGATGCTCACGCCCCGGTTGGGCTCGCGGACCGCGAGGCCCTCCAGCACCAGGACGGCGAGTGACTCCCGGACCGTGGGTCGCGAGACGCCCAGCGACTCCGCGAGGGCGACCTCGCGCAGCGGCGTGCCGCTCTCCAGCTCGCCGTCGAACACCGCGCGCCGGAGCTCGGCCGCGACCCGCTCGACGGTCGAGGCGTGCTCGACGTGGAGCTGGTCGAAGCGGGGGTCGGGCATGGGCTCCATTGTGGCGCGGATTGACGGGATGCCGCGACGGCCCCCATACTGCTCGTCAGATTGTCTGACAACCTGACAGATCAGGAGGCGGGTTCATGCTCGAGCAGGTACGGGGAGAGGCGCTGGCGTGGGGGCGCCACTACGCGATGGTGGAGCCGGAGCACTACCGGATCGACTACGCGATCAACCCGTACATGGATCCCGACGTCCAGCCCGACCGCCGGCTCGCGGCCGCCCAGTCCCGGGCGCTGCAGGCAACGCTGCGCGACGCCGGTGCCACCGTGGAGCTGATCCCGCCCCGACCCGACAGCCCCGACATGGTCTACGCGATGAATCTCGGGCTCGCGGTCGGTCGCCCGAGCGATCGCGCGATCAGCCCTTCCGTGGTGCTCTCGCACATGCGCTACCAGCAGCGGCGACGCGAGACCGCCACGGCCGCCGCGTGGTTCACCGACGGTGGTCGAGCGACGTCGTACGTCGGCCGCGACGGCGTGGGTGCGCACTTCGAGGCCGGTGACGCCTTCCCGTTCCGTGGCGACCTGGTGGTCGGCTTCGGTCCGCGCACCGAGGAGCTGGCCCTCAAGCACCTCGCCACCGACCTCGGCGTCCGCGTGCGGGGACTCCGGATCACCCACCCCGGGATGTACCACCTCGACCTGGCCTTCTGTCCGATCGACGACCGGACTGCGCTGGTCTGCCCCGAGGCCTTCGACGACGCCTCCGCGGCAGCGCTGCTCGAGCTCGTCCCCGACCCCGTCGTCATCAGCGAGGCCGAGGCCATCGGCACCTGGTGCGCCAACTCGGTGGTCGTCGACCGCACCGTCGTGATGCCCGGTTGCCCGGACCACGTCCGCCACCGGCTCGAGGCCGCCGGTTACGCCGTGGTGCAGGTCGACGTCTCCGAGTTCCACCTCGGCGGCGGGTCGGTGCGGTGCCTGACCAACCCGCTCGACATCGTCCTCGGACGGGACCTCACCCCCGTCCCGGGCGGCCGTGTGGAGCTGCCCCGGGTCTGACCCACCGCGGGTCGAGGAGCCCCGCCGGGGCGGCGGCCGCCGCGGGCGGTGCGCGGCGGCTACCGTGGGCACACCAGTGGTGCAGGCGCTCACGCGGAGGAGACACGGTGGGGGAGAAGGCGCGGCCCTTCTGGCTGCTGCTCGCCGTCGTCGGGCTCGCCCTCGCGGCGATCGCCACCGCGTCCGCGCTCCTCGGTGAGGACGACACCGGTGCCGCGCCCACGGCCGACGAGTCCGCCGTCGGGATGGCGGTGGACAGCACGGCCGTCACCGAGAGCAGGGCACCGGCCGGCACGGCCACGGACACGCCCGACCCGACGCCGACACCCCCGCTGACGCCGGCGTCGGACTGGCCGACCCTCGATCTGCCGACGACCCACCCGGCGGTCGTCGTCGAGCGGTTCCTGTCGGCGGTCTTCGCCGCCGACTGCGACCGGGCGCTGCGCCAGGTGACGACGACGTTCGAGAAGCGCGAGGGTGACTGCGCGCTCTTCGCGCGGGACACGGACGGCTGGGAGTACACCCTCGGCGAGACCGAGGTGGACGCGGACGCCCCGATCGCGACGGTCCCGGCCACCCTGACCCTGGCCGGCCAGGACGAGCGCTACCGCTGGCAGCTGGTCATCGTGAAGGGCACGTGGAAGATCAACGACGTCGAGCAGTGATCGCCGAGGAGTGAGGTCCGATGACCGGCCAACCACCACCGCCACCCCCGCCACCCCCGCCGGGCGGGCCCGCCGCGTCGCCGTACGGGCAGCAGCCGCCGACGGCGCCACCCTCCGGCGGTGCCGCCCGGACCCTGCTGGTCGTGCTGCTCGTCCTCGGCGTGCTGGTGCTGCTGGCGCTGATCGTGATCGGCGCGGTGCTCGTGGCCACCGGCTGACGGCGGGTGGACCGGGTTTGTTTCCGTGACGTGGCGGCGGGCATGATGCGGAACGTCTGATGCCTGCTCCGACGGGCTCCCTCTTCTCGTACGTGTGAGGAATCGTCATGTCTGACCCGAACCAGCCTGCGCCCCCTCCCGGGTGGTACCCCGACGGCCAGGGCGGCCAGCGGTGGTGGGACGGCACGCAGTGGACCGAGCACACCCAGCCGGCCGCCGGTGCCCAGCCCCCGCAGCCGCCCGCACCGGGGCCGGCCCAGCAGCCGTACGGCCAGCAGGGCTATCAGCCCCAGCAGGGGTACGGCCAGCAGTACGGCCAGGGTCAGTACGGCGCGCCCGGCTACGGCGCGGGCCATCCGGGCACTCCTGCCGGAGGTGGCAGCAACAAGAAGGTGATCGCGATCGTCGCCGCGGCGGCAGGCGGTGCGCTGCTGCTGGTGGTGATCGCGCTCGTCGTGGTGCTGAGCCTGGCGGCCGGCGGCGGTCCGAAGGGTGTCGCCGAGGACTTCCTCGACGCCCAGCTCTCGCGGGACTACGAGGCCACCTGCGAGCTCTCGTCCGAACCGCGCCAGGAGCAGCTGTTCGAGGCGTTCGACGTCGATGACTGTGCGGGTTACGACGAGCAGCTGACGACCTCGGAGGAGGAGGGCGACGCGGACTTCGAGGCGGTCTTCGACGACGTCGAGTTCGACACCGAGGTCGACGAGGCCGACGAGAGCGGTGACGAGGCCACGGTCGACTACACCGTCACCTGGGAGTACGCCGGCGACGACACGGATGCCGCCGAGGAGGTCATGGACGGCGAGCTCGAGGGTGAGGAGGACGGCACCCTCACCCTGGTCAAGGAGGACGGCGACTGGAAGGTCGACGGCGACGAGTGATCGCGCGCGCCGTGCCGTCGCTCCGGCCCGCCGTGGTCGCCGGTGTCCTCGTGCTCACCGCGGGATGCGGCGGCCGCGAGCCGGAGCCGGACGACCATGCGGCGGCCGTCGCGGTCGCGGAGGACTACCTGGCCGCACTCGCGAGCGCCGACGTCGAGGCGCTGTGCGAGACCTACGGTGCGACGTCGCAGCAGCAGGCGTTCGCGACGTACGACGTCGACGACTGCGCCGGCTACGCGGCGGCCCACGTGGCCGACCCCGGGTCGGGGTACCGCGTGACCCGTCACCTCGAGGCGGACTTCGAGGCCGGTGACGCCGAAGGTGATGGCGAGCGGGTCACGGTCGGGTTCACCGGGGAGGTCGGCTACACCGGCGACGTGCCGGAGGCGATCGACTACTACGAGGAGCACCCGACGGTCTCCGGTGCGGTCGTCGTACGGCGCGAGGACGGTGCGTGGCGGGTGGACGTCGCGGCGACGGAGGAGACGTTCTGAGCCGCTCGTAGGCTGCACGCATGGCGGAGAAGTCGTACCAGCGCGACATGCACTACGTGCCCGATCGGATCACCCTCGAGGCGCGGAAGCCCGACCACGGGCCGGTCGAGGGTGAGCTCTGGCCGGTCGAGCCCGGACGCTACCGCCTGGTCGCGGCGGCGGCGTGCCCGTGGGCCAACCGGGCGTTGATCGTGCGGCGGCTGCTCGGGCTCGAGGACGTGATCTCGCTCGGTCTGGCCGGACCGACGCACGACGAGCGCAGCTGGACCTTCGACCTGGACCCGGGTGGAGTCGACCCGGTGCTCGGCATGGAGCGGCTGCAGGAGGCCTACTTCCGGCGGTTCCCGGGCTACGAGCGGGGCATCACCGTGCCGGCGATGGTCGAGGAGTCCACCGGTCGGCTCGTCACCAACGACTTCCCCTGGATCACGCACGACCTCTTCTTCGAGTGGCGCGACTTCCATCGCCCCGATGCCCCGGACCTGTGGCCCGAGGACCTGCGACCGGAGATGGAGGAGGTGATGCAGCGGATCTTCACCGAGGTCAACAACGGCGTCTACCGATGCGGCTTCGCCGGGTCCCAGGAGGCGTACGACGAGGCCTACGACCGGCTCTGGACGGCGCTGGACTGGCTCGAGGACCGCCTTGCCGACCGGCGCTACCTGATGGGCGACCAGCTCACCGAGGCCGACGTACGGCTGTTCACGACGCTGGTGCGCTTCGACGCCGTCTATCACGGGCACTTCAAGTGCAACCGGCAGAAGCTCACCGAGATGCCCGTGCTGTGGGCGTATGCCCGCGACCTCTTCCAGACGCCGGGCTTCGGCGAGACCATCGACTTCGACCAGATCAAGGCGCACTACTACGTGGTGCACACCGGCATCAATCCCACGCAGATCGTCCCGAAAGGGCCGGACCCGGAGCTCTGGCTGACTCCGCACGGCCGGGGCTGAGCCGAGGAGGTGGTCATCGCATCGCCGAGGTGGCCATCCGGTGGCGCGGATCGTCTCGGTCCGTGATGTCCGCAGTCGCGAGAACGGCGCCGACACCGGCGTTCACGGTTCCTGACGACGTCGACGCCCGCTCCCGGACATGATCGTCGGCTCGTCCTCGTGAGCCGATGCCGCTCGACACCCACGTGTGGTGGTGGCTCCAGCCCGATCCCGACCGGCTGGGTGTCGGAGCCGGGCGATCATCGACGATCCGACGCGGACTGAGTCCGCTGATCAGGCCACGGCACCAGGTTGATGCCCTGCCGATCGTCAAGGTGACCCGGAGCCCGCGACGGTCGCCCGATGTCAGCGGCCTGGACATCGTCGTGGAGGTGCGCTGACCGTGGTTCCCCAGCCGAGCAGCCACTCGGCCGGACCGATGCGACCAGCTGTGCTCGACGATCGTCGAGGCGCTGGGAACTCGGAGCGAGGGGGTCTACCTCTTCTTGCCGATCGCGGCGTGGTCACAGGGCGGCGAGTAGCACAGTCCGGATGTGGCTCGCGCGGCCACGGCAGGCGGGCACCCCTGATCGTCCGTCCCCGCCGACCTGTCTCGCGGGCGCCTCGTCGATATGCCTTCGCGCGGCATCCCGCGCATGCCGATGGCCCCGCCGGTGGGCGGGGTGTCGGGGCTCGGTGGTCAGTCCTCGGGCGGTGGTGTCGAGGCTCGTCGCTGGCGCTCCTCGCACCTCAACCACCGTGGGTCGGAGAGGTCGCGGGTGCCGCGGTGGTCGACGAGGTACTGATACCCCTGCGGTGAGGTCCAGAGGTAGGTGCCGGGGTCGAGCACGGTGTAGTGCCAGTCGGTGTGGGTCTTGGCGCGGTGGTGGCTGCGGCAGCACGGCACGAGATTGCACGGACACGTCGGCCCGCCCTCGGCATGCGGGACGGCATGATCCAGGTCGCAGCCCTGGGCGCGGCGGGTGCAGTGCGGGAAGCGGCAGGTGGGGTCGCGCAGCTCGGCCTGG
>CAZJDU010000155.1:0-7242 GCA_964544855.1 uncultured Nocardioides sp. | reverse complement strand
TCAACTTCGACATGGTCACCTACGCCAAGGGCGCCTCGGTGCTCAAGCAGCTGGTCGCCTGGGTGGGGCTGGAGGAGTTCCTCGCCGGCCTGCGGGCCTACTTCAAGGAGCACGCCTACGGCAACACCGAGTTCACCGACCTGCTGCGGGCCCTCGAGGGCGCGTCGGGCCGCGAGCTGAGCGGGTGGGCGACCGAGTGGCTGCAGACCGCCGGCACCAACACGCTGGCCCCCGTGCTCGAGGTCGACGACGACGGCCGCTACACGTCGTTCGCGATCCGGCAGTCCTCCCCCGCCGACCACCCGACGCTGCGGCGCCACCGGCTCGGCATCGGGTTCTACCACACCTCCGACGAAGGACAGCTGGTCCGTGAGGACTACGTCGAGGTCGACGTGCGGGGCGAGCTGACGCAGGTCGACGACCTCGTCGGTCGGCAGCGGCCCGAGCTGCTGCTGCTCAACGACGGCGACCTCGCCTTCGCCAAGATCCGGCTCGACCCGACCTCACTGGCCACCGCGGTCTCCCGGCTCTCGACGATGCCCGACTCGCTCGCCCGGGCGCTGGTCTGGGGTGCCGCGTGGGACATGACCCGCGACGCCGAGATGGCCACAACCGACTTCGTCGAGCTGGTGCTCGGCAACATCGCTGCCGAGACCGACTCGTGGGGCGTCAGCCGGATCCCGATGTACGCCGCCCAGGCGGTGCACATGTACAGCGCACCCGCGACCCGCGACGCGCTGACCGCCCGGTGGGAGACGGGGCTCCGGGAGCTGCTCGCCGGCGCCGAGGCCGGCTCGGACCACCAGCTGACCTTCGCCCGTGCCTACGCCGGGACCGCGCAGAGCGAGCAGGCCGTCGCCGAGCTGGACGGACTGCTGGACGGATCGGTCACCTTCGACGGCCTCGCGGTCGACCAGGACCTGCGCTGGATCCTGCTGGCCAACCTCGCCCGGGTCGGACAGGTCGACGACAGCCACATCGACGCCGAGCTGGAGCGCGACCGCACCATCTCCGGCCAGGAGCGCGCTGCTGCCGCTCGCGCGTCGCTGCCGACGGCCGCGGCCAAGGAGCGCGCCTGGCAGCAGGCGATGCACGACAGCTCGGTGCCCAACGAGACCGCGCGCAGCGTCGTGTACGCGTTCATGAGGCACGGCCAGGAGGAGGTGCTGGCGCCGTACGTCGACCGCTACCTCGCCGACGTGGGCGGCACCTGGGACCGGCTCGGCGCCCACCGGGCGCAGGTCGCCGCCGAGCACATCTTCCCGCGGGTGCTCGCGACCCCGGAGACGCTCGAGCGGGTCGACGCCTGGCTCGCCGAGTACGGCGACTCCGACGAGGTCAACCCCGGCTGCGTGCGCTATGTGCGGGAAGGCCGCGACGACCTGGCCCGCTCGCTGGCCGCTCAGGCGAAGGACGCCGAGCAGGGGTAGCAGCGGCGCTCACCGCGGTGGTTGCAGGGCTCAGGCCTTGACGGCCTTCGCACCTCGACCACGGTGAACCACGGTGGTCGAGGTGCGAGGAGCGCCAGCGACGAGCCTCGACGCCCCTCAGCTGCGCGCGTGCTCGGCGAGCAGGCGGATGCCGCGGATCAGCCCGCCGGCCAGGTCGCCCTCGGCGAAGGAGGAGGTCATCTCCTCCACGGCCAGCGCCGCCTCGGAGTCGGTGAGGTTGCGGCGTACGTGCCCACCCGTCACGACCTCGGTGACCCGGCGTCCGGGGTCGACCATGATCAGCACACTGCGCGACGGCAGCACCAGGGTGTTGTGCAGGCTCGTCGCGAAGGCGCGCGGGTCGCCCTCGCTGCTGCCGATGAAGACCGAGAACTCGGCGCGAGACGCCTGCTCGGCGGCACGGATCGTCTCGTCGAGCGCGGCGCTCTCGGCGCTGCTGAGGTAGCCCCCCTGTGGCATCGTGCGACTGCTCACCAGGAGCCGCCGGCGCCGCCGGCGGCGGAGCCCTCGGAGTCCGGCGCGGCCAGCTCACCCGCAGCCTTGCGGGGGCCGCCGAGCCACTGGTCGGGGTCCTGTGCGCCCGGCTTGATGCTCTCGCCCCGCGCCAGCGACGGCGCGTAGACCATCAGCGCGATGACGACGAACACCAGGGCCGGGATGCCGAGCAGGATCACCAGCAGGCTGGTGACGCTGACCGGGTCGGCCTCCGGCCACGCCTCCGGGACGTCGGCAGCGGCCGGGCCGGCAGCGGCGACCGCTGCCACCGAGGCGAGCGCGGTGGAGAGGAGGACGGCGAGCGAGCGACGTACGGCAGTGCGGGACACGATCAGCAGGATATCGGTCCCGTCGGCGCGAGTTGGCAGCGCGTCCGGGGCGTTTGCTTCACTGGTGCGGTGCCACTCCTTCCACTTGCTGCGAACCCCTGCGAGGACAACGAGCGGATCTGCGAGCTCGCGTGGAACATCACCGAGCAGGAGCAGGTCGCCCGCTGGGCCGACGTCCTCCTCGGCAAGCCGCTCGCGATCCTGCTGATCCTCATCGGCGCGCTCATCGCACGCTGGATCCTCTTCAAGCTGGTCGACCGGGTCACCCAGCGTGCCGCGCGAGGGGTGCTGCCGGACAATCTCGCCGACTCGGTGTCGGTCGCGCGACGCAAGCAGCGCTCCGCTGCGATGAGCACCGTGCTGAAGAGCGTGATCACGGCTCTCCTCATCGCGATCGCCCTCACCATGATCCTGAGCGAGCTCGGGGTCAACATCGCCCCGATCATCGCCAGCGCCGGCATCCTCGGCCTCGCCGTCGGCTTCGGGGCCCAGTCACTGGTCAAGGACGTCGTGTCGGGACTCTTCATCCTGGTCGAGGACCAGTTCGGTGTGGGCGACGTGATCGACCTCGGCAAGGCGATCGGCACCGTCGAGGCCGTGACGCTGCGGGTCACCCGGCTGCGCGACATCAACGGCGTCGTCTGGTACGTCCCCAACGGGCAGATCCTGGAGGTCGGCAACATGAGCCAGAACTGGTCGGCCGCCGTGATCGACGTGGACGTCGCCTACCGCGAGGACCTGACCCGGGTGAAGGAGGTGCTGCGCGAGGTCTCCCACAGCCTGTGGGACGACGAGGACTTCCGCGGTGTCATCATCGAGGAGCCGCAGGTGACCGGCGTGGAGGCGCTCGCCGCCGACGGCGTCACCGTGCGGGTGATGCTCAAGACCGCGCCGCTGGAGCAGTGGACCGTCGCCCGGGAGCTGCGGCAGCGGATCAAGTCGCGCTTCGACTACGAGGGCATCGAGATCCCGTTCCCGCAGCGCACCGTGTGGTACCGCCGCGAGGAGGACGAGGACGGGGCCGCGAGTGCGGACGCCCAGGGCACCGGGAGGATGGACGCGTGAGCACGACGTTCTACGACGAGATCGGTGGCTACGAGACGATCCAGCAGATCGTCGCGACGTTCTATGAGGGGGTCGCCCAGGACGAGGTGCTGCGGCCGCTCTATCCCGAGGAGGATCTCGGACCGGCCGAGGAGCGCTTCCGGATGTTCCTCGTGCAGTACTGGGGCGGCCCGACGACCTACTCCGAGCAGCGGGGCCATCCCCGGCTCCGGATGCGGCACAACCCGTTCCCGATCGACACCGAGGCCCGTGACCGCTGGCTGACGCACTTCCGGGCCGGCCTGGACGCCGCCGAGTTGACCCCCGAGCAGGACGCCAAGTTCTGGGCCTACGTGACGCACGCGGCGACGTTCATGATGAACACGCCGGGGTGACGGTTTCGAGGCTCGCAAGCTCGCACCTCAACCACCGCCCGGCTGCACCTCAATCACCGTCGGGGAGGTACTTCTCCAGTCGCTCGACGAACCCGGGCGGCGGCTCGACCGCCCGCTGCGTCGCGGGGTCGAAGAAGACCAGCACCATCCGGGCGCGGGCCAGGACCTGCTCCTCGTCGCAGATCTCCGACTCCAGCGTCATCGAGCGCGTGCCCAGCCGGGCCACCTGGGTCCAGCAGTCGTACGGCGCGGGCCGCAGCGTGATCGCGGCGCGGTAGTCCACGTCGGTCTGCGCGACCACGAACCGCACGCCGAAGTCCTCCTTGGGGCGCCCGAGCGCGTCGAGGAAGAACCGGACCCGGGCCTCCTGGAAGTACTCGAAGTAGACGACGTTGTTGACGTGGCGATAGACGTCGACGTCGGAGAACCGGACCTGCACCGGATAGTGTCCCGACCGGTCGCGATCAACCCGCACCGGAGTCGGGCGCCGGCGCTCCTCGGGCTCGACGTACGGCGCCAGCGCCGCACGCTCCCGCTCGGTCAACCGTCGCGGCATCCCGGCCTCGAACCGGTACGGCGCCAGCACGGTCTTCGCTCGCAGGTAGACCGTCCGGTCGCCGGTGTCCGGGTCCTCGTGGCAGACCTCGTAGCCCATGGTGAACGCCGCCGGCCGGATGTCGGTGACCCAGCACTCGATCAGCACCGGACGCTCGCTGAACAGCAGCGGCGCGAGGTAGGTGACCTCGTGGCGTACGACGAGGATGCCCTCCTCCACGTCGCTGGTCGCGTCCCGGTCGCCGGACCATCGGTGCGCGCGGAGCAGGTCGACCCGCGCCTCCTGGAGGTAGTCGACATACCGCACGTTGTTGACATGGCCGAGCACATCGAGGTCGGCCCAGCGGATCGGACAGTGATAGCGGTGCCGCACGCACAAAGTTTCGCAGATCACGCCCGGTCGGTGGCCAGAGGAATCCACCGGGTGTTCCGGGGTCTACTCTGACCGAGACGAACCGTTCCCGATTGTCTGGAGTACCCATGCCCGAGGCCGTCATCGTTTCCGCCGCGCGTTCCGCCATCGGGCGCGCCAACAAGGGGTCGCTCAAGGACTTCCGCCCCGACGACCTCGCCGCCACCGTCGTCCAGGCCGCGCTCGACAAGGTCCCCGCGCTCGACCCGGCCACGATCGACGACCTGATCCTGGGCTGCGGCCTGCCCGGTGGCGAAGCCGGCAACAACATGGGCCGCGTCGTCACCACGCTGCTCGGCCACGAGATCCCCGGCACGACCGTCACGCGCTACTGCGCCTCGTCGGTGCAGTCGACGCGGATGGCCTTCCACGCGATCAAGGCGGGCGAGGGCGACGCGTTCGTCTCCGCCGGTGTCGAGACCGTCTCGCGCTTCCAGTTCGGCACCTCCGACCACATCCCGAACACCAAGAACCCGCTCTTCCAGGATGCCGAGAAGCGCACCGAGGAGTATGCCCAGGGCGGCAAGGACTGGCACGACCCGCGCGAGGACGGGCTGCTGCCCGACGTCTACATCGCGATGGGCCAGACCGCCGAGAACGTCGCGCGGATGCGCGGGCTGGACCGCAAGGACCTCGACGAGTTCGGCGTGCGCTCGCAGAACCTCGCTGAGAAGGCGATCAACGACGGGTTCTGGGCACGCGAGATCACGCCCGTGACGACCCCGGACGGCACCGTGGTCAGCGCGGACGACGGCCCGCGGGCGGGTGTGACCTACGAGAAGGTCTCCCAGCTGGACCCGGTCTTCCGCCCCGACGGCGTGGTCACGGCAGGCAACTGCTGCCCGCTCAATGACGGTGCCGCCGCCGTCGTCGTCATGTCCGACACCAAGGCCGCCGAGCTCGGACTGACGCCCCTCGCCCGGATCGTGTCGACCGGCGTCAGCGGGCTCTCGCCCGAGATCATGGGGCTCGGACCGGTCGAGGCGACCCGCAACGCGCTGAAGTACGCCGGGATGACCATCGACGACATCGACCTCGCCGAGATCAACGAGGCGTTCGCCGCCCAGGTGCTGCCGTCCGCCGAGGATCTCGGCATCGACATCGACAAGCTCAACGTCAACGGCGGCGCGATCGCGGTCGGCCACCCCTTCGGCATGACCGGCGCTCGCCTGCAGAACACCATGCTCAACAGCCTCGACTGGCACGACAAGACCACCGGTCTGATCACCATGTGCGTCGGTGGCGGCCAGGGCATGGCGCTCATCCTGGAGCGGCTCAGCTGACGACTCTCACAGCGGAGCGACTGGGTCTCGATACGCCCGGTCTCGGCCTCGCAAGCTCGGCCGAGCAGGCTACTCGACCTCCTCGTCCGAGGCCGTGCGCTCGTTCCTCGCGCACGGCTGGACTCGGATGTCGGCGGTCGGCCGTAGCCTCCGGAGCATGGACCTGGAGGTACGACCGGCCGTCGACGTCGACGACATCCGCATGCTCGTCGGGCCCAAGCGGCCCGACGCCAACGTGTGCTGGTGCCTGAGCTACCGGATCCCGTCGAAGCTCAACAACTCCCTGCGCGGGCCGGCGCGCGGGGAGTACGTCGCCGAGCTGCTGCAGTCGGGGCCACTGGGCGTGCTGGCCTACGACGGTGACGAGCCGGTCGGCTGGGCCGCCGTCGCGCCACGGGCGGACACCTCGTTCGCCCGCAACCGGAAGATCCCCCACGTCGACGACCTGCCGGTGTGGTCGGTCTGGTGCCTGCGGGTCCGTCCCGGGCACCGCGGCCGGGGCATCTCGCACGCCCTGATCGAGGGCGCCGTCGCCCATGCTCGGGACGGAGGTGCCCCGGTGCTCGAGGCCTACCCGATCGACAACCAGGGAGCGAAGGTCGACCTCACGATGGCCTACGCCGGCCTCCGCAAGAACTTCGAGGCGGCCGGCTTCACCGTCGCGGCAGAGACATCCTCGGTGCTCAACGGCTTCCCCCGGGTGCTGATGCGACGCGATCTGCGCCGCTGATCGAGGCTGAGCCCGCAGCCACATACACTTCGCAGCGTGATCCACGAGGCGGACCCGGGACAACACGACGACGTGCGATGGCTCGACGCCGATCAGGAACGCTCATGGCGGGCGCTGATCCTCGGTACGACACTGCTGTTCGACCGGCTCGACGAGGACCTCCGTCCCTACGGCATCGGTCGCATCGAGTACGAGATCCTGGTCAGGCTCTCCGACCACGACGGGCGCCTCCGGATGGCGGCCCTCGCCGACGCCCTCGCCCACAGCCGGAGCCGAGTGACCCACACGGTCAAACGGATGGAGGACGCCGGGCTGGTCGAGCGGGTCACCACCCCCGACGACGGGCGCGGGGTCTTCGCCCAGCTCACCGACCGCGGCGACCTGACGCTGCGCAACCTCGCCCCGACCCACGTGCAAGGAGTGCGCGACTACCTCGTCGACATCGTCGACCCTGAGGACTACGCCGCCTTCGGACGCGTGATGAACGCCGTGTGCGACCGCCTCATCGGCGACCGTCCGGAGGCCGAGCTCCGCAAGTGACCGCGACG
>CAZJDU010000154.1:6115-7480 GCA_964544855.1 uncultured Nocardioides sp. | reverse complement strand
CAGCATGAGCACGACCATCGACACCGCCGGGCCGGCCGGCGCCCTCACCGCGGGGTCGACCCGGCGCCCTCGCCGCGCGGCACCCGCCCCGATCCCGTTCCGCCGGATCCTGGGCGTCGAGCTGCAGAAGATGTTCGACACCCGGGCCGGCCAGGGGCTGATGGCCAGCATCGTCCTCCTTGCCGTCGCCGCAACGGTGGCAACGATCGTCTTCTCTCCCGGCGAGGAGCTGACCTACGAGGCGTTCGCCACAGCCATCGGCATACCGATCGCCGTCGTCCTGCCCATCGTCGCGATGCTCTCGGTGACCAGCGAGTGGAGCCAGCGCACCGCGCTCACCACCTTCACCCTGGTGCCGAGCCGGAGCCGGGTGATCGCCGCCAAGGCAGTGCTCACCGTGATCATCGGGGCGGCATCGATGTTCGTCGCCCTCGCCGTGGGCGCGGCCGGCAACCTGATCGGCACGACGATCGCAGGGGTCGACACGACCTGGGACATCCCGACCGACCAGATGTCCCGCATCGTGCTCGGCAATGAGATCGGCATGCTGATGGGATTCACACTCGGCGTCCTCCTGCGCAGCTCGCCGGCGGCGATCGTGGGGTACTTCGTCTACGCGCTCGTCCTGCCGGGCATCTCCAACGCCCTCGCCGCGACCAACCAGTGGTGGGCCGACCACGGCGCGTGGTTCGACCTCAACTGGACCTCGGCCCAGCTCTACGACAACGACATGACCGCCCAGATGTGGGCCCAGCTCGGGGTCACCACCCTCATCTGGCTGATCCTGCCGATGGCGATCGGGCTGAGAGTGCTGCACCGTTCCGAGATCAAGTGATCCTCCGCGTGCCCAGCGGCGCCAGACGCAGACTTCCGCCTGGCGCCGCTGATCAGCTCTGGGCGACGTACCCGCACGGGTGAACGGTCACCTTTCCCGCGTGCCGAGCGTCATGACGGTCGACCAACCTGATCACAGCAGACCCCAGCACACAGGAGACCTATCGTGGGCCTACCGATCATCCCGTTCCGCACCGAACCACAGCGAGTCGGCGAGGTCGAGGAGGCGTTGGCGATGCTCTTCGCGGCGCTCGCCGGGGCGACGCCCGTCGCCGAGTACGCATCCACCCGGATCGGCGGCAGCCCGTCCCTCACGCGGTACGCCGGATGACACCCACAATCCAGATCATGCTGGCGGCGGTCACCGGCGTCGCCGTCGTTGCCAACGCCTTCATCGTCGTCGCCGACCTGTCACGTGCCCGCTTCGTGCTCGCGAACTCCGCCGAGGTCGGCCTACGACCGCGATCGCTGCCGTATCTCGCCGCGCTGAAGGGAGCCGGCGCGGCCGGCCTGACGGTCGGGCTCGCAGGC
>CAZJDU010000154.1:0-6015 GCA_964544855.1 uncultured Nocardioides sp. | reverse complement strand
CCGATCTGACGCATGATCACGGTGACATGGAACATCCCACTGCATTGGAGGAGCGCATGACTTCCATCACCACACGTCGATGGCGCCGTCGGGGCGCCGTTGCCCTGGTGGCGGCAATCGCCGCAGTTGCCGGGTGGACGCCCGATCCGGCCTCAGCGTCCAACAGCTACACCGGCGCGGCGTACGTCAAGGGCAGCTGGTCGACCAGCTCACCCGAAGGTGTCGTCAATCTCCGGGTCAACGACCAGTCGGGCGCCGCGTGCCTGTGGCAAGCGATGCTCTGGGCGGATGGTGCGCGCATCGCCAGCAAGGACCGGAGGTTCCGTGTCTCCGACATCGATGGCTTGTTCGGCTGGGACACCCATCAGGCGACCAGGCACTGGCAGGGAACGCATGGGCTCTCCAAGGACGGATCGGCGGGCAAGCTCTCCTGGGCCAAGGCCTGGCGGCAGCTGACCTACTGGAGCGGATCCGGCGACACGGCCAATACGTACTACAAGGGCCGCGTCTCGGGGCGCGGTTTCTGGCTCCGGCGGGACGACAGGAACCGTTGGAGCTTCTTCGAGCCGGGATCCAACCGACGGATCTATGCGTCGTACGAGACCGGGACCAAGAAGTCCCGCTGCCTCTGACCCGCTGAGAGCGAAGCGACGAGGAGGTTTCGATGCGACCATCGCGCACCCACGGCGCAGCGCCGAGCCGTGGGTGCGCGATGGTCGTGCCGGAGCCAGCGGGTCTGGAGCGGCTGGCTCGTCCTGAGTCGGCCGCTCCCTACCGTCCACGCGGGACCGTGGGCACGAGCGTCGGCATGAGGGCTACGACGCGGCCGATGTCAGCAGCCGCAGCCCCGCGGAGGAAGCACTGCCGGGCTTCGCGGTGTGGGTCAGGATACGCTGGCCATCGCCTTCCGGCAGGTGCAGCACTTCGTACCTGAGCCCGAGCTCACCGACCTCGGGATGGTGCAGTCGCTTCACGCCGCTGGTGCACAGCCGGACGTCGTGGCCGGCCCACAGCCGAGCGAAGTCGGGGCTGTTCACACTGAGCTCGCCCACGAGCTCGGCCAGGCGACGATCATCGGCATAGCGAGCGGCCACATATCTCAACGAGGCAACCGCGAGAGCGGCCTCATCCGCCCAATCCACATAGAGCTCGCGGACGTGCTCGTCGAGGAAGAGCAGCTTGAGCTGATTCGGTCGACGTTCCGGGTACGTAGGCGCGTCGCGATCCAGATGGCCTGCGAGCAGCAGGTGCCCAGCACGGTTCCAGGCGAGGATGTCGTTGAAGCGGCCCAGGAGCACGGCTGGTACGTCGCTCATCGCGTGCAACAGGAGCTCCGCGCCCGGCTTCGCCAGTTCCTGCTTGCACTCCGTTCGCCGCCGATGGGTCGGTTGCCTGTCGGCCAGTGCATAGAGGTGCGTTCGCTCGTCGGCGTCGAGCTGGAGGGCGCGCGCGAGCGCGTCGATGATCGCGTCTGACGCGTTCTGCGACTGCCCCTGTTCCAACCGGGTCAGGTAGGTGACCGACACGCCGGCCAGTTGCGCAAGCTCCTCGCGCCGCAGCCCCGGCACCCGACGGCGGCCGTAGCTGTGCACTCCTGCCTCGTCCGGTGTGATGCGGTCGCGCCGCGATCTCAGGAACTCGCCCAGCTCGGTGACCGGGCGGTCATACTCTGCTGTGGCGACATCGACGGGCTGTCGTTCCATACTGCCATTGTCTCCCGGACGCGCCCGCGGAGCCTGGCCTTCTCAAGGCTAGGCGTGCTCAGCGTGCTCAGCGGAGGGTTCTGGCTGGCTCCATCCCGGTCGCAGAGCCTTGCGGGCATGGATAGGACCGACACCTCACCTCCAGCGGCAGCGACCACTCCCCCGGCGCCGGCTCGTTCGCGGTTCACGGCCACGCAGTCGATCGCCATGGCCATCCTGCTGACGGCGAACTTCACCCTCGCCGTGGACTTCTCGATCCTCAACGTCGCACTCCCCCACATCGGACGCGAGCTCGGATTCGCCACCGATGGACTGCAGTGGATCGTGACGTCCTTCGCCCTGTGCGCGGCGGGTTTCACCTTGTTCTTCGGCCGGGTCGCCGATCTGTTCGGGCGCAGACGGATGTTCCACATCGGCATCGGTCTGCTGGGCCTGTCGTCGTTGGCCGGCGGACTGGCTCAGGACCCGACGCTCCTGCTGGTCGCCCGCGTCGGTCAAGGCACGGCCACCGCGATGGTCACTCCGGCCGCGTTGGCGCTCATGACCACGATGTTCCCGGAGGGCCCGGCCCGATCCCGGGCCCTCGGTCTCAACGGGGCGCTCATGGCTGCGGGATTCACCACCGGCGCCGTCCTCGGCGGTGTACTGACAGGCACGGTGTCCTGGCGGTGGGCGTTCTTCGTCAACGTGATCATTGCCGGTGCGGTGATGCTGATCGGTCCGTTCGTGCTGCGTGAGACCCGTGACGATCAGCGCCCCCGCCTGGATGTACGCGGCGCCATCACGATCACCGCGGCTCTGGTCGTCCTGGTGCTGGGCATCGACGTCGCCGGTCACGCCGGCTGGACCCATCCGGGCGCCTGGGTCTCGCTCCTCGTCGCGAGCATGCTGTTCGCGACGTTCGGAGCCGTCGAGTCGCGTGCGCCGCAACCACTCGTCGCTCCGAACCTCCTCCGGCGGCGGAGCATCGTCTGGGGGAACATCGCGGGTCTGCTCGCCTTCGCCACGGAGACGTCACTGGTCTTCCTGCTGACCCTCTATCTACAGGAGATCCTCGACTATCGCGCCATCACCGCCGGATTGATCCTCGGAGTGCTGGGCGTCGGCACCGTCATCGGGGGACTCATCGCTCCGCGAGTCATCGGCCGGTTCACTTCCGCGGGCACGATCGTCGTCGGTCTCCTCGCGCAGGCCACCGCCACCCTGCCGCTGGCGTTCGTCTCCGGCAGCCGGGAGTGGCTGGTGCCGTTGCTCGTCGTCACCTTCATCGGCGGTGTCGGCAACCTCGTGGCCATCGTCGGCTACACGGTCACCTCCACGAGTGGCGTACCCGATGACCAGCAGGGCCTCGCCACCGGCCTGGTGACCATGAGCCAGCAGGTCGGCATCACCATCGGCACCCCGGTGATGTCCGCCATCGCCACGGCCGGAGCTGCAGCGAGTCTCCTGCCCGGGTTGCGGGTGGCGATCGGCGTCAACGCAGCCGTCGCGCTCGCGACGGCGATACTCGTCCTCCTCTTCCTGCGCGTGCCGCTCCGGGCTGGAGAACACGAATGAGCGGGGCGACGCGTACCTCGGCCTGCAACCCGGCCCGCCGCGGCGGGCCGGGTTGCCCCGCGCCGATCCGTCCTACCTCGCCGCTCCTGTGCGATCCGCGCCAGGTCCAAGCGCTCCCTCATGTGCCACGCGAGCTCTACGCCTCGGGCGGCTGCGGCGCCGGTCAGTACCTCGAGCAATAGGAGGAGCCCCGACGCTTGCCGTTCGCGAGCCAGTACTCAGGCCACTTGATGTGGTTCCGGGTCATCGGTCCGTAGACACCGTCGACATCCCCGCCGCTGAAGCCCAGCCGGTACGCCTGGATCCACCTCACGGCCCTTGCGGTCCAGTAGTAGTACTTCCCGTCGACGCCTCCATGGTCCTTGATGTACGTCGCCGCCGTCGATGCGGGATAGCAGTGCACGATGGCCCGCTGCAGCGCCGCGACCTCCTTCCCCGTCGTGCCGTAGTCCATGTAGCAGCGCATGGTGCCCGATCCGTCGGAATAACGTCGGACAGGCACCTTGTGGTAGGTGCCGTAGCCCGCTGCATGTCCCATCACGCCATCGCACTTGCGGATCGTCGCCGCCTGTGCGGGTGAGGCTGTGATAGCGGCGAGTGAGGTCACCAGGATCGCGAACCCGACAATCAACGCGGCCAGCACCTGAGGTCTCTTGGTGGTCATCGTGAACTCCTCTAGTGAATTCGAGTGTCGTGAGCCGTTCGAGCCGCCAGTGTTGGGTGCCGGCCCGGATCCGCGCCATTCACGGTTGTGCGACCTTCTCCGGGCGACCAGGTGACCTGTCGCGGGGCCGGAACTCCGACCCGGGCCGACGCCACGCGGGACCGTCCGTAGCTGGACAGAGGCGTGCGCGAGGGCGCCTCGAGGGCCGACGACGAGGGTTCCCGTCGGATCAGGCGCCCGTCTCCCCGGCGGCCGACGCCAGGATGCCCGCAGACATCGCTCGTTGAACGCGCGTTGACCGCTGGCCACGGGGCGGAGCACGCTGCGACCCGATTGAGGGATGTCGATCGGGAGGATCACCATGGACACGCAGGCCGGACACCGCCCGACCACGAGGCCGGCCCGCCGTACGGTCGCCGCGACCTCCGTCGCCGTCGCCGCCGCCACGGCGCTCACGGGCTGTGAAGCTACACATGCGGACATGCTGCAGCCGGATCAAGAGCATGTCGCGGGGCTCCTCGGTGCGCAGATGCCGCCGGTTGACCCCGACACGGTGGCCCAGTTGGAGGAGCAGTACGCCCAGATGCTCGGTGAACCGTCGGGGGCGCCCGCGCCCGCGACCAGCACCGCTGCGGCGGCGACGACCGTCTACGGCTTCCTGTACGGGGTGAGCGGAGATGCAGCCGCTTACACAGTCTGGCCAGACGTGCCGTCGACCCACCTGAGCAGCCAGATCACCCCCGACGGCGTACCGCCGCCGGGCGCGTCTCTGGTGATCCGCGGCAGCACAACGGTGGAGACCGACGAGTTCGATCCGGATGCCGTCGGTGCGGCGCTCGCGTATCCGCATGCTCGCAGCGACGATCTCGGCCGCCGGGATGCCTTCGAACGGGTGTTGGAGGCGGTCGACGGGGAGTTGGTGGACGCCGGGGTCGGCCAGGCCGACCGCCTCCTGTGGACCTTCACGGGGACGAGCCTCGCGGGTGAGCCGGTCGCGGTGAAGGACCTGGCCGACGCGATCGATGCCGCCGGTCCTGACCGGGTGCTCGACGCGAGCGACGTTCGCGCCCAGTCCGCGATCGAGGGCGCTGCGACCAACGGAGCCGCCGGCTTCGCCGACCCCAGGAACGCACCCGCGACCGGCGCGCCACTACCGACGAGAGTGACGGTCGCGGACCTGAGCCCGACGTCGTACGGCGTCAGCTTCCACTACTGATCGAAGGCCCGCCGCAGGCAGTCTCGTCGCGACGTACGACGCCGCGTCCAACCCGAGAGCCCACAGCCGCGCAGTTGAACCGTCCTTGCCCGGCTCCGAGCCTGGTTGCCACGATCCTCCCGCACGCGGCACCGTGTCGCGGCAGCCGACAGGAGGGCTCACATGCCTCGACTGAACCTCACGCTTCGCCGCTGGCTCGCCGGAGCTGCGACCCTGATCGCCGCCTCGGTGATGATGGCGGGGCCGGGCGCGACCCCTGCCCAGGCCGACGTGAGCGGAAAGACCCGCACCTACACCTGGGCCAGCTGGACCGTCTCGATCAAGAGCTTGCCGTCGAGCAACGAGGTCGTCATCTGGGGCAAGATCACCGACCGGAAGTGCGATGACAAGGGCCCGGCGCTGCGCTTCGAGTTCGACAGCACCCGCAACTTCTGGGAGCGGAACAGCGACGGCTGCAACACCACGCACTCGTTCCGGAGAACGGTCTCAGCCGCGGTCACCGGGTTCATCAAGGTCTACGTCGGTCGCTGCTCACCGGGTTGCTCGGCAACGAACCACTGGTTCACCACGTCGTACTCGGTGTGATGCGCCTGAATCGGGGCGAGAGGAGTCCGCATCCCGCCGTTGGAGGAGGACCGAACACCCCCGCGCGCCAGGACTGACAGGCCGTGCGGACGACCCTGAGGATCGACGTACCGACCAGACGCGACCGACCCGTCGGCGTACGACGAAGGCTGCTGCTCCCAGCGGCGGCCGTCCTCGGGATCCTCATGCTCGCGACCGGCTGTAGCGTCCGCGTCGACGGCAGGGACCACTCCGTTCACGGGCTCGACGCGGGACGCAGCGTCGAGTGGGACCTGACGGAGCCGCTCGAG
>CAZJDU010000153.1:0-7608 GCA_964544855.1 uncultured Nocardioides sp. | reverse complement strand
CCAGTGGCGGGCGGACCGTCCAGTACCCGGGTCAACGCGGCCGCGTCAGGCCGATCCCGCGGCGCGCAGGATGGCGTCGGCGGAGCGTTCGATGTCTGAGGCGGTCGTGGTCCAGTTCGACACCGAGATCCGGAGCAGGCGCTTGCCCTGCCAGGTGGTGGCGCCCAGCCAGCAGGTGCCATCACGCTGCACCGCCTCGACGATGGCATCGGTGCGCGACAGGTCGCCGAAGCCGACGAGCACCTGGTTGAGCACCACCTCGTTGTAGATCGTCGCTCCGCCGGAGACCAGCAGGTCGGCCATGCGTCGGGCGTGGGCGCAGGATCGGTCGACCAGGTCCGCGACGCCGCTGCGCCCCAGCTCCTGGAGGGCCGCCCACACCGCGAAGCCACGAGCCCGGCGCGACGACTCGGGCGTCACATCACCGAGCACGTGATCGGTGCCGCCCGAGCCGGTCAAGTAGGCGGCGGCGTACGACATCGCGGCGGCATGCGCGTCCGCGTCGCGGCAGAAGGCCAGGCCGGAGTCATACGGAACGTTGAGCCACTTGTGGGCGTCGGTGCTCCACGAGTCCGCGAGCTCCACCCCTCGGGTCAGATGCGCAGACCGCGGGCTCGCACCCGCCCAGAGACCGAAGGCCCCGTCGACGTGCACCCACGCGTCGTGACGACGCGCCAGCGGGATGGCCCGCTCGAAGTCGTCGCATGCCCCGGTGTTCACGTTGCCCGCCTGGAGGCAGACGATCGTGGGGACACCGTGGCCGCTCTCCACGACCTCCCCCAAGTGGTCCACTTCGATCGCGCCGTCGTCGCCGGCACGCACCGGGTGGATGCTGGCCGTCCCCATGCCGAGCAGCCGCAGCGCACGGTCGACCGTGGCGTGGCGTTCCTCGCTGGCGACCACACGGACCTGCGGGGCGCCGTACAGTCCGTCACGGGCGACGTCCCACCCTGCCCGGGCGAGCACCTCGTTCCTCCCGACCGCCAGGCCGACGGTGTTGCCCGCCTGAGCACCGGTCACGAAGGCCACCGACGACTCACTCGGCAGGCCGAGCAGCTCCTTCGCCCACCCGCCGGCGGCACGCTCGGCCGCACCCGCGGCCGGCGACAGTACGTCGTTGTAGGCCGCCTGGTCCCACCCGGTCGTGAGGACGTCGGCGGCGCTCGCCGCCGGCAGCGCACCACCGATGACGAACCCGAAGTAGCGCGGCCCCACCGTGCCCGTGACAGCACCGTCGGCCGCCTGCAGGAGCCTGGTCAGGACGTCCTCGGGGTCCGTCGGCTCGTCGGCGAGCGGGACGGCGAACGCCGCTCGGATGCGCTCCGGCGACAGGCGGGGAGCGACGGAGCGATCGCCGACCGTTCTCCGGTGCTCCCCAGCAGCACGCGCGGCACGCACCAGAAGGTGCTCGACGTCGTCCATCCCGTCACCGTGCCCCACACGCCCGCTTCCCACAACGCCGCCGGATCTCAGCCCGACTCGGCCGCGCTCAGACCCGCCTGCCGCGCCTTGGCGATCGCGGCGGCACGGTCGGCCACCTGGAGCTTGGTGAAGATGTTGGAGATGTGGTTGCGCACCGTCTTGGGGCTGATGAAGAGCTGCCGGGCGATGTCGGCGTTGGACGTGCCCGCGGCGATCAGCGCGAGAAGCTCCCGCTCACGAGGGGTGAGCTCGGGGAACGGAGTCGGCTGCGGCTGGCCGTGCGCCTCGGAGAAGTAGCGGAGCACCCGGTCGGCGATGCCCGGACCGAAGACCGCCTCGCCGCGGGCCACGGCCCGGACCCCGCTGACGATCTCCTCCGGGGTCGCGCCCTTGAGCAGGTAGCCGCGGGCGCCGGCGCGCATCGCGGCGAAGACCGAGTCCTGGTCGTCGAGCATGGTGAGCACCAGCACCGCGACATGGGGGCTGTCGTGGACGATCTGCCGGGTCGCGTCGATGCCGCCGAGCTCGGGCAGGTTGAGGTCCATCAGCACGACGTCCGGCTGCTGCTCGCGCGCCTCGGCCACCGCCTCCGCCCCGTCCTGGCACGACCCGACGGCGTCGAGATCGCCGGCAGCGTCGATGGCTCCCGCCATCCCGTCGCGGAACACCGGATGGTCGTCGACGACCAGCACCCGGATCAGCTCCTCATCCATCCGTGCCCTCCTCCTCGGTCAGCGGCAACAGCGCGCGCACCGTCGTACCGCCGTCCGGCTCCGACCCGACCCGACACGTGCCGCCGAGCTCCGCCGCGCGCTCCCTCATCGACGACAGCCCGACGCCCGGCGTGAGCCGTGCGGGAAGGCCGCGACCGTCGTCGGTGATCACGACGACCAGCCAGCGAGCGTCCACCGTGACCTCGAGCGTGACGGCGCCGGCGTGTGCGTGGCGCGCGGCGTTGGTCATCGCCTCCGTCGCGATCCGGTACGCCGCCACCTCGACCGCCGCGGGCAGGCGCGTCGCCCCCGTCTCCACCGTCACCGTGACCATCCCGGGCAGCAACGCGTCGGCCCGCTCCTCCAACGCCGACGCCAACCCCAGCTCGTCCAGCGAGGGCGGTCGCAGGTCGTCGACGATCCGGCGGATGTCGAGCACCGCCGATCGGATCCCCTCCTCCACCCCGGAGACCCACCGCGCAGCCGCCTCGGGATCCTCCGGCAGCGACCGGCGAGCGTTGCCGGCGTGCAGGGCCAACCCGGCCAGTGCGGACCCCACGCCGTCGTGCAGGTCGCGCCGCAGCCGCAGCCGCTCCTCCTCGCGAGCCAGCACCAGGCGCTCCCGGGAGCGCTGCAGCTCGGCGGACAGCTGCACCGCATACGCTGCGGCCGCGACCTGCCGGGAGAGGTCCTCCAGGACCCGGAGGTCCGCTGCGGTGAACTGCTCGTTCTCGGCGCGGCGGCCGACCAGCAGGGTGCCGACCGGCTCACCCTGATGGACGAGCGGGAACCGTTCGGAGGGCGAGCCCTCCGCGCCGTACACCACGGCTGCGGCGGCGCCCGGCAGCTGGATGGCGACGTACGGCAGCCGCAGCGCCTGACCCAGCGTCTCCGCCACGGCCGGCAGCAACCCGGCAGGCGTGAGGGAGTCCGAGACCCGACGGCTCAGCCGCGACATCGCCCGTGCCGGATCGTCGCGGTCGCCGTACGTGAAGCGATTGATGACCTTCTGCAGCCACTCCCGCAGCGGATACGCCGCGATCGCCACCACGGCCACCACCACCAGCGAGCCGCGCCACTCGACGGTGGCCGTGGTCAACCGCGAGACGACCAGCACCACGACGCCGTACACGAGCAGCGCCGCCGCGGTCAGCCCGCCGTAGACCAGGGTGCGGTTGATCAGCAGGTCGATGTCGTAGAGCCGGTATCGCAGGATCGCGATCGCGATGGCGCCCATGATCAGCAGGATCGGACCGTGGGTCAGTACGACCCCCAGCAGGTCGAACCCGCCGTCGCCGAGGGTGCCGATCCCGAACGACAGCGCCCACCCCACGGCGGCCACCCCGACGGCGTAGAGGAACCAGCGCAGCTGCTCCCGCTCGGCGCCGACGGCCCGACGACGGCGTACGACGACCGCGGCGACCGCGATCCCGATCGCGACCGGCGTCGCCAGCATCCCGACCGCGAGGACGATGGCCGGCCCGAACTGGAGCGCCTTCTCCACCGGGAAGTCCACCGGCTCCGTCGGCACGAACGCGTAGCCGATGCTCGTCAGCACCAGCCAGGCCGCCAACCCGAGGGCGACGGGCCGCCACCGCGGGCTCGGCAGCCGGCCGTCGGGGAAGTACAGCGGGAGGAAGATCAGCAGGCAGAAGATCGACGGGAACCAGATCCACTCGGTCACCCACGCGGCGTACTCCGGGCCGGTGAGCACGCCGGGACGCAGGTAGAGGCCGTCCACGGCGTACGCACGGGCGACCGCGTCGACGACGACACTCCCCGCGGTCCCACACATGATCCAGCCCACCGGATGGCGCGGATGCCGTCCGACGATCAACGCGCCGAGCACCGCGACGACCGCGACCACGACCGCGGCCTCGGCCTGGATCGGCAGCTGGTCGGCCACCTGCTCGGGGACGCGCGTGCGGTTCGCTGCGAGCAGCGCCACCCATCCCGCCTGCGAGATCGTGACCATCGCGACGATCCCCCACGCCCAGCCGCCGGCGGACCCGTAGGACCTCATGCCGCCCCCCTTCGTGCGCTCACTCGGGGACGGAATCAGTGTGCACCCAGAACCCCGCCACCGCGACCCAGAGGGCGAACAGCACCATCGGGAGGCCGTAGTACCAGGCCGCGATGATCAGCGGCGCGACGACGTACCCGCTCCACACCAGCCAGCCGGGCAGCACACCACGCCGGCCGGCCGCGACCCCGACGGCGACCATGAGGACGGCGCCGCCCCAGAGGACGGAGTTGCCCAGCGTCGCCGCGAAGAGGGTGAGGGCGTAGCCGCCGGCGATGTCCGCCGGGAAGCCGGAGTCGCCGAAGCCGCCCGTGGTGACCCGCTCACCGGCGGAGAGCGCGCCCGCCATCGTTGCGATGCCCACCGCCATCATCACCGCGCTCCCGCCGGCCACCCGGCCCGCCACCGACGGCGTCGCCCGGCCGGCGTCCAGCGCCGAGCGGATGCGCGCCACCGCCACCAGGAGCAGCGCCCCCGCGACCGGCCAGAACAGATGCGCCAGCAGGGCGATCTGGGTACGGCGAGCGTCGCTGGTGAACTCCTCCGCCCACCGCTCCGGCTCGTTGTCGAACGTGTACGGCGGCATCGTCCACAGCACGAAGCCGGTGATGAAGAAGACGGCGAACGCGATGCCGGCGTACCGGCTCAGATCGCGCCGCCTCGTCGGGGTGCGGGTGTCGGCTGTTGTGGCCATCGGAACCTCCTGAGTCGATCGGTGGTCGGTCCAGACTCACCGTCCCGATGACCCAGGCGCATGGGACCGACGGTCCCAAACGTCGAGGCACACGCGTCGCGGGTGGCCGCGATGCGTATCACCGGCGGCCGGCGCGCGCTCTTCTCGTCAGGGGAGCTGCAGCCGGAGCTGCCTGCCGAAAGGACACGCCATGCCATCGACCGAGGACCCGGTACCCGCCAACGCACCCAGCGAGGTCAAGAAGCGAGTCGGCAAGGCCCGCGTCCCGAGCTTCGACCCGACGCTCGGTGTCTCCGTCACGGTCGAGCCCACCGGCACGCCCCCGCACCGGCTCGTCGCCATCGGCGACTCGCTCACCCACGGCTTCCAGAGCGGTGCGATCTACAACACCGACCTGTCCTGGGCGGCGATCGTCGCGCACGAGCTGGGGTGGTCCGGCCTGCGCTACCCCCGGTACGGCGGACCCGGGGGCCTGCCCCTCAACGTCGAGATGCTGCTGCGCGATCTCGAGCACCGCTACGGATCGACCCTGTCCTTCTGGGAGTTCCCGTTCGCCCTCTTCCGGGCGCGTGCGCTGATGGACGAGATCGAGGACTACTGGGAGCGAGGCCCCGGTGCCCACCCCACCGCCGTCGCAGGGCACATGCACGTGCTCGGCATCTACGGCTGGGACCTGCGCGACGCCCTGTCGAAGACGGCCGCGATCTGTCGCTCGACGATCGAGGAGCCGCGGGACGCCTTCCTCAACCAGATCGTCGAGAACAACGGCGAGCGCGCCGCCCTCCTCGTCTATCCGATGGCCGACGAGGACAAGGACAAGACCGTCTTCGACGTCGCCCGAGACCTGGGAGAGGACCACGGGGAGACGACGGAGTGCGGCATCGAGACCCTCGTCGTCTTCCTGGGCTCCAACAATGCGCTCCAGTCGGTCACGGACCTCCGGGTCGTCTGGTCCGACGACCACTTCAAGGACCTGCGGAAGAAGAACGGTGCCACCGTGTGGCAGCCCCAGCACTTCAGCTCGGAGTTCGACGAGATCGTGGCCGAGGTCCAGCAGATCAAGGCGCGCCACGTCATCTGGTGCACCGTCCCCCACGTCACCATCGCGCCGATCGCCCGTGGCGTCGGCGGCAAGCTGAAGCCGGGATCGCGCTACTACCCCTTCTACACACGGCCGTGGATCGACGACGCGACCTTCGACCCGCACCAGGACCCGTCCATCACCGGAGCCGAGGCCCGTGCCGTCGACTACGCCATCGACTGCTACAACGACCACATCGAAGGCGCGGTCCGTGCAGCCCGCAGCGCGACCGGCGACGACCAGCGCGACTGGTATCTCCTCGACGTCGGCGGCTACCTCGACCGACTGGCCTCACGCCGCTACCTCACCGACCCCAACGCCCGCCCCGAGTGGTGGACGCCGTACCCGCTCCCGCCGACTCTCCGAGCCCTGGACCCGGTCCCGGACTCGCGCTTCCTCACCAGCGACGGCGAGGGCGGTCGCGGCATGGGCGGACTGTTCTCACTCGACGGGGTGCACCCGACCACGGTCGGCTACGGGATCGTCGCCCAGGAGGTCATCAACATCATGCGCCTCGCCGGCGTGCCGTTCTTCGACCGCAGGGGCGAGGAGCGGCCCGACCCGGTCGTCGTGGACATGAACCGGCTGATCCACCGCGACACGCTCCTCCGCAACCCACCCCAGAACATCAGCCCGGGCCTCGAGACGCTCGCCTGGGCGGACGAGACCCTCGACTGGGTCAAGCGGGCGCTCGTCTTCAAGGCCTGAGCGCGGTCGGAGATCGCTCCACCCGCGCGGTCAGTCCGTGGGTCGGCCGCGCAGCCGCTTGGTCTCTCCGCGCTTCTTCTTCTCCCGGATGCGCCGCTGCTGGGCACCCTTCGACGGCTTGGTCGGCACCCGTCGCGGAGGCGGCGGCCTCATCGCCTCCTCCAGCACCTCCACCAGCCGGTCCTCCGCCGCGCGGCGGTTGCGCAACTGCGTGCGATGCTCCGATGCCGCGACCACGACCTCACCGCCAAGGCGGCTGAGCATCCGCTGCTTGAGGTCCTCGGGGAACGCCTCCGACCCGGCGAGGTCGAAGGACAGCTGCACCCGGGTGTCAGTGGTGTTCACGTGCTGACCACCCGGGCCCGAGGAACGGGAGAAGCGCCACGTCAGGTCGGCGTCCGAGATGACGTGGCCACCGACAGTGATCACCGTGGCTCCCACCCCGCCATCATGCCCACGGCATCCGTACGCCGCCCACCTGACACCTCGCGGCGGCGTTCAGCCAGTGGCGGGCGGACCGTCCAGCACCCGGGGCACGTAGTCGACGAGCTGGATCCGGCCGTCGAAGGTGCGGCTGTCCACCATGTCCAGGGCGACATCCGGGTAGCCGTCGTAGATCCGCTCCCGACCGGTCGCACCGGTGATCACCGGGAACATCACGACCCGGAAGCGGTCCACGACACCGGCGCGCAGCAGCGAGCGGCACAGCGACAGACTGCCGATCGTGCGCAACGACCGCTCCCCGTCCGCCTTCATCCTCCGCACCGCCTCCGCGGCGTCCCCGGTCACCAACGTCGAGTTCTGCCACTCCAGCGGCTCGGTGAGGGTGTTGGAGAAGACGACCTTGTCCATCCCGCCCAGCACGTCGGTGCCCGGCTCACCCTCCTTCGTGAAGCCGTGCATCAACCGGTACGTCGTCGCCCCCATCAACACCCGGTAGTCCCCCTCCGGGCTCTCCCCCAGCCAG
>CAZJDU010000152.1:0-7683 GCA_964544855.1 uncultured Nocardioides sp. | reverse complement strand
AGGGACGGCGCCTCGGTGGTGAAGTACGACGTGACGTCGACGAGGCCGGGATCGGCGGTGAGCTGCTCGGTCAGCGCTGTCCCGTCCCTCATCCCGCCGGCGGCCAGCGTGCCGTCCTCGGCGCTGACGACGAAGACGTAGTCGGCCGAGCCGCCGTACTCCTCGGCCAGCACCTCGGCGGCACGGGTGCTCTCCGCGGCCGGGTCGTCGAACCCCTCGGCCTGGAGCTTGGCGAAGGCCGTCAGACCCAGGTAGGCGGCGGCGATCAGCGCGAGTGCGCCGACGACCAGCACGGTGCGCGCGCGGGTCGTGACCAGGGTGCCGATGCGATGGAACATGTGGACTCCGAAATGACAGAGGATGTGCACGGGCGTAAACTTTGCGACCGTTAACTTTGCACGGATGTGGGCAGGTGTCAACATGTTCCGCGTGACGACTTCGGAAACGCCGCGCCGCGGCTACCACCACGGCAACCTGCGCGAGGCGCTGGCCCGAGCGGCCGCCGACCTCGCGGCCACGGGCGGCCCCGAGGCGGTGACCATCCGTGGCGCCGCTCGCGAGGTCGGTGTGACCCCGACGGCGGCCTACCGCCACTTCGCGAACCAGGCCGATCTCTTCCACGCTGCGAAGGAGCAGGCGATGGCCGGGATGACCGAGGCGATGGCCGACTACCTCGCCCAGGTCCCCGCCGAGGGCGACGAGGTGCAGATCGCGCTGGACCGGATGCTCTCGACCGGCCGCGGCTACATCCGGTTCGCGCTGCAGCAGCCGGGGATCTTCAAGACCTGCTTCACCGGCGGCCTGGTGGCGCCGGGCGAGGAGATGCCCGACGCGCTGCAGCTCGCCGAGAAGGCGCCGTACGCACTCCTCGGTGAGATGCTCGACCGGCTGGTCGACGTCGGCTACCTGGCTCCGGAGGACCGTCCGGGCGCCGAGGCCGGCCCCTGGTCGGCCGTGCACGGGCTCGCGCTGCTGCTGGTCGACGGTCCGCTGCGGCGGCTGACCCAGCAGGAGCGTGAGACGGCGATCGAGCGCACCCTGGCGCTGATCGCCGTCGGCCTCGCGACCGGGCCGCGTGCCGGCCGAGCGCGCCCACTAGGGTGACGCGGGTGACCGACGACGTCATCGACTACGCGACCTGGGGCGAGCGGTTCTACGACACCGCGGTGACCGCCGAGCGGATCCTCGCGGGAGTCAACGTGCTCGCCGGCCAGCCGATCGACGTCGGGCCGCTCGGCGTCGGCCCCGGTCGGATCGCCAAGGTCCGCGCGCGCGGCGAGATCGGCACCGCGACCGGCCACCGCGTCGAGGACCGGCCGGTGACCTGCGCGGTGACGCTGCCCGTGTCGCTGGAGTTCGTCATCGACCTCGGGATGGACAAGCAGCGCTTCGCCGCCGAGATCTCGGTGCCGCTGGAGATCATCGCCCACGCCCGGGCCGACCTCGCGATCGCGCTCGACATCACCCCGCCCCATCCGCACCAGGTGGTCGTCCATCTCGAGGCCAAGGGCCTCCGCGCCTCGATCATGCAGCGGGCCGCCGGCGTCGAGGGTGAGCTGAAGCGCTTCGTCTCGCGCTACGTCGCCCGGGAGATCGAGAAGCCCTACGTGCGTGCCGCCCGGCTGATCGACGTGTCCGGCGCGATCGACAAGGCGATGGAGACCCTCGGCCCCCGCCAGGCGACCGGCGACGAGCTCACCGAGGACCTCCCTGAGGCACTCGAGACCGAGATCCTGGAGGCCGGCGACCTGTTCCTCGACGAGGAGGAGCTCACCGAGATCCCCGTCCGGCCCGTCGAGGAGAGGACGCCGGAGTGAGCGACCACGCCTACCCGCCCGCGCCCTGGAGGATGCACGGCTCGATGTGGCTCAGCGTCTTCCGGCTGGGCGAGGCCGCCGACGAGCGGCACCCTGCCGGCATCTACGGCGCTGCCCTCGTCGACTACCAGGAGCCGAGCCCGCTGACCTACGGCGAGCTCCTGGTCGCACGGTCGATGACCGACGCAGAGGGCGAGCGCGCCGTCACCATCACCGACATCTGGGTCGACTCCCCCGCGTCCAGGGCCGGCGGTCGTGAGCTGTGGGCGATCCCGAAGGGGCTGTGCTCCTTCGAGCGGGCGACGGCCCGGGAGCGAGGGATCGACCGGACGCGGTGGGAGGCGAGCGTCGACGGCCGGCCGGTGGCGGCCGCCGACTTCACCGACATCTCGCGCCTCGCGCCGCGCGTCCCGTTCCGGGGCCGGGTGGAACAGCCGGGCATCCCCGACCACCCGGACACCGCGCACGTGGTGATGAGCGGCAACGCCCGGGCACTGCCGTGCCGCGGCCGGTGGCGGCTGGCCGCCGACGGCCCGCTCGCCTTCCTCCGTGGCGCTCGTCAGCTCGGCACGTTCCGGATGGTCGACTTCCGGCTCCACTTCGACTGACGTTGAATCGGGGTTTTCGGGAGTCGAATCCGGGGTCTTGCGGGTGTCGTGCCGAGAAGCCCCGACTCGACCCGCGAGGCCCCGGATTCGACTCCCGAAAACCCCCGACTCAACCCGCTACTCCGCGTCGAGGTCCTGCTCGACCAGGGCGGCGATCTTGGCGACGTCCGGCTCGGAGTCGCCGGAGACCTCCACCGTGGCGCCGCGCTCGGCGCCCAGGGTCATGATCATCAGCGACGACGCGGCGTCGACGGGCTCGTCGCCCGGGATGCCGATCAGCACGTCGGAGTCGAGGTCGGCGGCGGCCTCGGAGATGATCGCTGCGGGGCGGGCGTGGAGGCCGACGGCGGAGCCGACGACGACGGTCTTGGTGGGCATGGAGTTCCTCTCGTTGATGATGATGTCGACTCGGGCGGATCAGGCGGCGACCGGCTCGGCGGCGCGGTCCTCGGCGGCCGACGTCTCGGGCGTCGTACGACCGAGCGACTTGAGCACGACGACCGCGAGGGCACCGACCACCATGCCGGCGGCCAGGGCGATCAGCCAGCCGATGATGTTGCTGACGGCGAAGAGCACGAAGATCCCGCCGTGCGGGGCACGGACGCCGACGTCGAGCGCCTGGGCCAGGCCGCCGGTGACCGCGCTGCCGAGCATGATCGCCGGGATCACACGCAACGGGTCGGCGGCGGCGAACGGGATGGCGCCCTCGGTGATGAAGGATGCGCCCAGCAGCCAGCCCGCCTTGCCGTTCTCGCGCTCGGCGGGGGTGAACAGCCGGGGCCGGATCACGGTGGCCAGGGCGAGCGCCAGCGGTGGCACCATCCCGGCCAGCATGACCGCCGCCATGATCTTCAGCTCGGGGGAGCCGGTGGCGAGCTCGGCCCCACCCACGCCGACGACGGCGAAGCTGTAGGCGACCTTGTTGAGCGGGCCTCCCATGTCGAAGGCCATCATCAGCCCCAGGACGACACCGAGGATGACGGCGTTGGAGCCGTCGAGGCTGTTGAGGCCGGACTCGAGCTGGGTCATCAGCCAGGTGATCGGGCGTCCGAGCAGCACCAGCATGGTGAGACCCGCGATGATCGAGGTGACCAGCGGGATCACCAGCACCGGCATCAGGCCACGGGCCCAGGCCGGAACCCGCCAGCGCGAGACCCACAGCGCGATGACCCCGGCGAGCACACCGCCCACGATGGCGCCGATGAAGCCCGTCTGCGGCGCCGCCTCCCCCTCGGCACCGGCGAAGCCCGCGAGGTTGGTGGCCAACGCGCCCATCACGAAGCCGGGCGCCAGACCGGGACGGTCCGCGATGGCGAACGCGATGTAGCCGGCGAGCGCCGGCACGAACAGCGCGAACGCCGCCTTGCCGATGACGAAGAACAGCACGCCGAGATAGAGCAGGATCCCGGAGCCGAACGGCACGTGCTCGAGTCCGTACGCCGCGGGCGAGGGCGGGTCGATCAGGGAGTGGTTGACCAGGATGTCGCCGGCGACGTTGGCGCTGTCGTAGCCACCGAGCAGGAAGCCGAGCGCGATCAGCAGACCACCGGCCGCGACGAAGGGGATCATGTAGGACACGCCGGTCATCAGCACCCGCCGGACCCGACCACCCCACGACTCCCCCGCACCGGCGCTCGCGTCGTCGGCCGCACCGCCGTCGCCGGTCGTCTCCACGCGCGGCGGATGCTCGGCGCCGGCGTACTCCAACGCCTCGGCGATCATCGCGTCGCCCTCGTCGATCGGCCGCTTGACCCCGGAGGAGACCAGCGGCTTGCCGGCGAAGCGGGCACGGTCGCGGACGCCCACGTCGGCGGCGAAGATGACCGCGTCGGCCGCGTCGATGGTGGCGCGCGACAACGGCGTGGAGCCGGCGGAGCCCTGGGTCTCGACAGCGATCTCGACGCCGGCCCGCTCGGCGGCCGCCTCGAGCGCCTCCGCGGCCATGTAGGTGTGGGCGATCCCGGTCGGGCAGGAGGTGACGCCGACCAGCCGGCGCGTCGGTGCCGCTGCCGGAGCCGGAGTCGGTGCCGGTGCGCCATCGGCGGTGGCGGGGACAGGAGCCGGAGCCACCACGTCGGACACGATGGCGACCACCTGCTCGGCCGTCTCCGCTTCCCGGAGAGCGTCGGTGAACTCCGGCTTGACCAGCGCCCGGGCGAGCTGCGTGAGGATCTTCATGTGCATGTTGCCGCCGCCCTCGGGGGCCGCGATCAGGAAGACCAGCTGCGCCGGACCGTCCTTCGCGCCGAAGTCCACGCCCTCGGCGAGCCGGGCGAAGGCGAGGGTCGGCTCGGCGACGGCGGTGGAGCGGCAGTGCGGGATCGCGATCCCGTCCTTCATCCCGGTCGCGGCCTTGGCCTCGCGCTCCAGGAGATCGCGCAGCAGCTGGGCCGTGTCACCGGCCCGCCCGGCGCCGGTGACGACACCGGCGAGCGCGCCGATCACGGCCTCCTTGTCGGCACCGAGGTCGGCATCGAGGGCGACCAGGTCGGTGGTCATCAGGTCGGTCATAACGGGTCCTTCAGGTGGTGGACGGGGACGGGGCGAGAGCGACGACGCGGACCAGGTCGGTCCGCACGTCGGTGGGGGTCGGCACGGTGGTGCCGGGGAGACCCGCGGCGGCGCTGCCGTAGGCCACGGCGCTGGCGAGCCGTTCGGGCGCCGGGAGGCCACGCCGGTCGGCGAGCAGGTAGCCGAAGAGGCTCGCATCGCCCGCACCCACCGTGCTGACGACGGTGGTGGGTGGTGGTACGGCGTGCCAGGCTCCGCTCGCATCAGCCAGCACGGCACCGGTGCCGCCCAGGGTGGCGAGCACGGCACCTGCCCCGCGGTCGAGCAGCAGCTGCGCGGCGGCCGCGGCCGCGGCGGGGTCGGCCTCCAGCCGCTCCGGGTCGGACCCGGTGACGGTGGCCAGCTCCTCGGCGTTGGGCTTGAGCAGGCAGCCGGTGGTCGACGTCGCCAGAGCGCCGACCACGGCCTCGAGCGCCGCCTCGCTGGTGTCGACCGCGACCCGCCGGCCGGCGTCTCGGAGTCGCGCGACCAGGTCGACCGGCCAGGTGGCGGGCGCACCGGGCGGCAACGAGCCCGCGACGACGACCCAGTCGGCCTCGTGCGCGAGCACGGTGTCGGCGAGCGCAGCGAGATCGGCGCCGGTGGTGGCCGGGCCGGCGGTGTTGAGCTTGGTCGTGACGCCGTCGGGCTCGGTGACGGTGAGGTTGACCCGCATCGGCCCGGCCGGCGGCACCGGTGCGCAGGCGACCCCGAGGGCGGTGAGCTCGCGGACGAACGGGTCGTCCGCGGCCACGGGCAGCACCGCGATCGTGCGCTCCCCGGCGGCGACGCAGGCGCGGGAGATGTTCACGCCCTTGCCGCCGGGTTGGGAGAGCACGGACTCGACGCGGTGCACGGCTCCCCGCTCCAGCCGACCGGGGAGCACCACGGTCCGGTCGATGCTGGGGTTGGGGGTGACGGTGAGGATCACCTGGAACTCCTGTGTCGACGGTCACGATCTGTGTTTATGTTGTTTTATGCCTGTTTTTGTTGCATGTCAAGGGGTCGCCGTGGTTGAGTTGTGACCATGGTCACCACGATCCACGGCACCCCGGTCGTTCCTGGCGTCGCGTTCGGTCCCGCACTGGTCGCGACCGCCACCGTCTCCCCCGACGCGATCCAGCGGTACGGCGACGGCGGTCATGCCGACACCGACGCCGCGCTCGCGGCGTACGACGTCGCCACGGCGGCGGTCGCCGACGGTCTGCAGCGCCGCGCTGCGGGCACGTCCGGCGCCACCGCCGAGGTGCTCACCGCGAGCGCAGGTCTCACCACCGACCGCGGCCTGCGGTCCGCCGTCCGCAAGCACCTCCGGTCCGGGGACGACCTGCTCGCCGCCGTCGAGGCGGCGATCGACCAGTTCGTCACCATCTTCACCACGCAGGGCGGGCTGATGGCCGAGCGCGCCACTGATCTGCGCGACATCCACGGCCGGATCCTCGCCCGTCTGGTCGGCGAGCCCGAGCCCGGCGTCCCGACCCCCGACGAGCCATCCGTGCTGGTCGCCGACGACCTGGCACCCGCCGACACCGCCGGGCTCGACCCCGAGCGCGTGGTGGCGATCGTGACCGAGCGCGGCGGCCCGACCAGCCACACCGCGATCATCGCCCGCCAGCTCGGCATCCCCTGTGTCGTCGGCGCGACCGGCGTGGTCGCAGCCGCCGCCGACCACCGCCTCCTCGTCGACGGCACCACCGGTGCGGTCGAGGTGGGACCCGACGCGGAGAAGGCCGAGGCACGCGTGGCGCGCGACCGGGAGGAGCGCTCCGCACTGGCGGCATGGACCGGGCCGGGCCGCACGGCCGACGACCACCCCGTGAAGCTGATGGCCAACGTCGCCGACGGCGAGTCGTCGGTCGCCGCCGCGTCCGGTCCGGTGGCCGGCGTCGGGCTGTTCCGCACCGAGCTGTGCTTCCTCAACCGTGACAGCGAGCCCGGTGTCGACGAGCAGGTGGAGATCTACGCCGGCGTGCTGGCGCCGTACGCCGCGGACCGGCAGGTCGTGGTCCGGACGCTCGACGCCGGCTCGGACAAGCCGATCAGCTTCGCCTCCCAGCCCGACGAGGACAACCCGGCCCTGGGCGTGCGCGGCTATCGGCTCTGCGCCGGCAACCCGGGACTGATCGACCGGCAGCTCGATGCCATCGCCGGTGCGGCGGAGCGGACCGGCACCGAGACCTGGGTGATGGCACCGATGGTCGCGACCACGGCCGAGGCACGCGACTTCGCCGGCCGGGTCCGCGAGCGCGGCCTGCGCGCCGGCGTCATGATCGAGGTGCCCAGCGCCGCGATCCAGGCGCGGCAGATCCTGGCCGAGGTCGACTTCCTCTCGATCGGCACCAACGACCTCACGCAGTACACGATGGCGGCCGACCGGATGGCCTCCGACCTGGCCCACCTCACCGACCCCTGGCAGCCAGCCGTGCTCCACCTGGTCGCGATGACCGCGACCGCCGGCCGCGAGGCCGGCAAGCCCGTCGGTGTCTGCGGCGAGGCGGCCGCCGACCCCCAGCTCGCCGCGGTGCTCGTGGGTCTCGGCATCACGTCGCTCTCGATGGCCGCCGCCGCGGTGCGCCCCGTCGGTGCTCGGCTGAGCGGGGTGACCCTCGCCCGCTGCGAGGCCGCTGCCGCCGCCGCTCTCGCCGCGGCCACCCCGGCGGCCGCCCGGACGGCAGCGACCCAGGCGCTGGCCGACTGAGGTTGAGTCG
>CAZJDU010000151.1:0-7719 GCA_964544855.1 uncultured Nocardioides sp. | reverse complement strand
CCACCGGGTCCACCACCCTGGCGCGCACCCGGCCCGGAGCCGAACGCGGCCGGGGACTTGGGCATCATCGCCGGGTTGGGGCGCGGCATGCCCGAGCGACCGCCCTGGCTGCCGCCCTGACCGCCGCCCTCGCGGCGCGGGGGACGGCTGTCGCCGCCGCTGTCGCGCTTGGGCGGGGCCGGCTTGCGACCCATGCCCTGGCTGGACGCGAACGGGTTGTTGCCCGGTCGCGGCGTGCCGCTCGGCTTGCCCACCGGACGCGGCGCGGGCGCCTTGGGCTTGGGGCCCGGCTTGGGGCCGGGCTTGGGCCCCGGCTTGGCCTGGGGCTTGGCCTCGGGCTCGGCAGCAGGTGCCGGCTTCTCCTCGGCCGGCGCCTTGGGCTGTGCCGGCTTGGGGCCGGGCTTGGGGCCGGGCTTCGGTGCTGCCGGCTTCGGCGGCGCCGGTGCCACAGCATCCGGCTCGACAGCATCCGGCTCGACGGTGTCGGCGGCCTGGGCCTCGGCGACCTGCGGCGCGGACTCCTCGACGACCTTCTTCTCGGTCGTCTTCTTGGCCGGAGCCTTCTTGGCGGGAGCCTTCTTGGCGGGTGCCTTCTCGGCAGCGGCGCCGTCAGCCGGCGCGGCCGCCGGCCCGGCGTTCAGCTTCTCGCCGTACTCCTTGCGGAAGCGCATCTCCGCCGGCAGCTCGACGGTGGAGCTCGCCGACTTGACGAACTCCCCCATCTCCTTGAACTTCTCGAGAACGAACTTGCTCTCGACTCCGAACTCCTTGGCGAGTTCGTGGACTCGGGTCTTGGCCACTTCTCTCCTTCTGGCCGTAGGACCCGGTCCGGGGCGCTTACGACCGTAGGTGGGGGTTGAACACGCTCATCGCGAGGTACTCATCGAGTGCTCATGAGCTGTTGCTCCGGTTCCTGTCGGACTGATCACGGTCGGCGTGCGTCGCGATGTACTCCCCCACCGGTGCGGTGGAGCACCCTCCTCCGAGCCGCAGGGCTCGTGGGAAGGCCTTCCGTCGCACCGCGAGGTCGTAGCACTCGGGCGTGGGGTGCAGGTGCGCCCCGCGTCCGGGTGCAGTGGCCGACGGATCGGGGACGACGGCCGCACGGCCGTCCTCATCCGAGCCGGCGGTCACCCGCAACAACTCGCGTTTGGTGGCCCGCTGTCGGCATCCGACGCAAGTGCGCACGGGCACAGATCCCGTGCTTGGACCTGCGTCTGAGATGAGTCGGCGAACCACCGGAAGACAAGTCTAGCCAATGGTCGCGCAGGCGACGAATGGGGAGGCGCCCCGCCTCGATCACTACCTCGATCACCGCCACGAATCACCCCGGTGGTCCCGCGGGTGCGCAGGGCCGCGCGTGGCACAGCCGCCCGCCGGACTTTTCGCACATCTCCGGACGCCACGGGGTGCGCCGACTAGGATCGGGAAGGTCATGGACATGGGGCATGGGGGGCCTGCCAGCAGCGGCGACGGGCCCGCGGAGCTGATCGAGCGTCGCCCCCACCTCGCCGCCATCGACGACCTCGTGGCGCGGATCGGCGAGGGAGACCTGCGTTGCCTGCTGCTCGAGGGGCCTGCCGGTATCGGCAAGACCAGCCTCCTCGAGTGCGCGACCGCCGCGGCAGGCGAGCGAGGTGTCCGGGTACGGCGAGCGATCGGGGACGACCTCGAGACCCAGCTGCCCTGGGGCATGGTACGGCGACTGTTCGGCGACGTCACTGCCGACCAGCTGACCGGCACCGCTGCTCTCGCCCGTCCGGTCTTCGCACCCGATCTGGACCTGTCGGGCGACGATGCCGCCAGTCGGGATGTGTTCCCGCTCCTGCACGGGCTGCACGCCTTGACCGCGCAGCTGGCCGCGACGGAGCCCCAGCTGTTGGTCCTGGACGACCTGCAGTGGAGCGATCCGCAGAGTCTCCGGTTTCTCGCGTTCCTGCTCAACCGCACCCAGGGGTTGGCGGTGGGGCTGGCGCTGGCCACGCGCACCGGCCGCCAACCGATGACGACCGGCGCCGACCTGGCATCGCGGATCGTCCGTGCACAGTCCACCACGGTGCGGCGGATCGACGCGCTGAGCAGGACGGCGGTCGCCGACCTCGTCCGTGCCGTGATGCCCGGGGCGACCGAGGACTTCTGTGGCGCGATCCACGAGGCGACCGGAGGCAACCCGTTCCTGTGTCGGGAGATGATGGCGACGGCCCGAGCGGAGGGACTCGCACCGACCGACCAGGGGACTCGTCGGCTCGCGTCGCTCCGCCACGCCGGCATCCGTGCCTCGCTGTTGGTCCGACTCGGGCAGCTCGGAGAGGACGCACGAGCGATGGCCGCAGCGGCCGCGGTCCTCGGAACCGGCTCCCCGATCGCGCGGATCACGCAGCTGGCCGATCTCAGCACGGGCGACGCCTGTGAGGCCATCGACCTGCTGGTGACTGAGGACGTCCTCGTGGTCGGTCCCGCTGGTCTCGACTTCGCCCATCCGATCGTGCGCGAGACCGTGTATGCCGACCTCGGGCCGGGTCGCCGTGCGAGCAGCCACCGCGAGGCGGCACGGATCCTGCACCGCGACGGGGCGGAGCCGTCCGAGGTCGCCGCACACGTCCTGGCCGGCGGACTCACCGAGGAGTGGGCGGTCCCTGTCCTTCGCGGCGCCGCGCGAGAAGCGCTTCGACAGGGGGCACCAGACCGTGCCCAGACGCTGCTGGCGGCCGCGCTCCGGGCCGAGGAAGGCCACGAACCGGACGTCCGGCTGCTCGTGGAGCTCGCTCGCGCCGAGGCAGCGGCGGGTGGCTCGACGTGGGCATTGGCGCGCTTCCGCCAGGTACTGGGCTCACTGTCACCCGGGCAGCAGGACGCCATCGTCGCCCGCGACATCGGCGAGGCGTGGTACGCCGCCGGGCACTTCGCGGAGGCCGCTGCTGCCTTCGATCGCGGGCTCGACCTGCTCGACGCCGCGCCGAGCGCTCCCGGTGAGTCGCTCGTGGAGGCACAGCTGATGGTGGGGCTCGACATGGCGGGCATGCTCCTGGGCTCTCGTCCGACCCGCGTGGAGCACGTGCTGAGCGACGCGGCCGCCACCGCTGGTCAGCGAGCGCTGGCGAGCCGCGCGGTGCTGTGTCTGGTCGCAGGTCAACACGCCTTCGGTGTCGCGGTGCCGGCTGAGCAGCGACGCCGTGCCGTCGTGGGTGAGCGTGCCCGCTGCGCGCTCGAGGGGGAGCCGCTGCCGCTCGAGCTCGGAACGGCTGTGCTCGAGCCGCTGGCACTGAGCCTGTTGATCGCCGAGGAGTTCGAGCTGGCGAGCAACCTCCTCGACCGTCTGCTCCGGACGGCCGCCGAGCGGGGGGAGCTCCCGGCCAATGCCTCTCTCTTCACCCTCCGCGGGCTCGTCAACCTGGCGACCGGGGACCTGAGGGGGGCGGTGGCGGACGGCACCGAGGCACTGCGGCTCTCCGAGGAGATCCCGACGGCACCGGGCCAGACCGCTGCCGCGCGCTACGTGATCGTGAACGCCTCGCTGCTCCGCGGTGACCCGGACCGCGCCGGCGAGGCACTCGACGTGCCGGATCCAGCGGGAGGGTGGCGTGGGTCGATCCTGCGTGGTTGGCACCTCGAGGCGACCGGCCGCCTCGCCCTGCACCGCGGCGACGCCAGCGGGGCGCGCGCTGCCTTCGCCGAGGCCGGCCGCAGCTTCCTCGCAGCGGGCGGTCCGGCGGCGTACTGCCCATGGCGGGCCGGAGCTGCCCTGGCTCATGAGGCGCTCGGCGATCACGGCGAGGCGGTCGACCTGGCGGACGAGGAGCTGCGGCTCGCGGAGGAGTTCGGTGCGCCACGTGCGATCGCCGAGGCACAGCGCGTGCGAGCCAGACTCGCGCCGGACCTCGACGCCGTCGAGCGGCTGACCACAGCACTCCCACTGGTGGCCGACGGGCCACGCCTGGCCCGCGCCGGAGTACTGGTGGATCTCGGAGCAGCCCTCCGGCGAGGTCGCCGCCGGCGTGAGGCGCGCGAGTACCTACGGGAAGGACTGGCGCTCGCCCGCGCATCGGGAGCCCGTCTCCTTGCCGAGCATGCCGAGGCCGAGCTTCGAGTCGCCGGCGCCCGGCGCCCCTCCGCCGCCGTCAGTGGTCTCGACGCGCTGACACCGTCAGAACGCAGAGTCGCCGATCTCGCCGTCAACGGACTCTCCAACCCGGAGATCGCCGCGACCCTCTTCGTGACCCGGAAGACAGTGGAGGTCCACCTCTCCGCGTGCTACCGCAAGCTCGGGATCGGCTCCCGGGCCGACCTCGCCGCTGCCCTGCGCTGACGGGCCCGCACCGTCGCGGCAGTCAGCGGCGCCGTGGCCGGATCCTGATCCGCTTGGTCGACGGGGTCCGGTCGACCAGCCCGTCCTTGACCGCGCGCACCTTCAACCGGTAGCGCCCGGTCGGGAGCTTGCCCGACCTGATCTTGTAGGGCGAGCTGCACGTCCGCCAGCTCCGCAATCTCACGAGGCGCCTCTTGTACCGCCGCAGGCGCTTCTTCTTCGCCCCGGTGGCCGTCCTGAGCTGCCGCTTCACCTTCTTCAGCTGCCCGGTCGTGACCTTGCATCGGAACGACGCACCCGCTGGAGCTGCGGTGAAACGGTACGCGCCGATCCGGGGCTTCACGATCTTCCGCTTCCCCCGGATGCGGCTCGTCCTCGGCCGCACCGGCTTCGCGTACGCCTGATCGATCACGACCGCCGCAGCCGTGTAGGTGGCCCCCACCCACCGCTTCCACACGGCGGCCAGGGTGCCGTCGGCTCCGATCTCGAGGCGAGGCTCGGCGCTGTCATCAGCGCCGGGATCCTGGACGTCGGTAGGTTGGTCCCACCCGCCACCGCGTTCACGCTCCGACGTCTGGAGCCGCGCGTGACCTGCCTCGGAGCGCTCCCAGATCGCGACCGCAGTGCTGTCCGGCCCCACGGCCACCGCCGGGTCCTCACCGTAGGCGGCCGGCGAGCCGATCACCGTCGGCGCCGACCAGGAGGCTCCGGGCATCTTGGTGCTGGCCTCGACCTGCCGGTCGACGGGCGGGACCTTGTCGGTGATGTCTCGACGCAACCACACCACCGCCGTCGTGCCGTCCGTCCCCATCGCGACCGCGGGATCCTCGACGGAACCCCCGGATCCCGAGACGTTCCGGATCGCACCCCAGCTCCCGCCGGCTGACCGGACGCGGCGCTGGATGACCACCTGTGAGGTGAGGTCGAAGCGGGACCACACCACGGTGACGGCGCCCCCTCGCCCGACCGCCACCTCGGCGCTCCCGACCTCGGAGTCCGCGGTGTGGTCGGAGATCACGACCGGGGACTTCCAGGCGCCGCCCTGCGCGCGGGTGATCCCCTCGATCCGCGAGCCGTCCCGGGCGACGGAACGGGACCACACGATCGCGACGGTGCCCTCCGGCCCGACCGCCATCCTGGGCTCTTCGGCGTCCTCGGGGGAGACGACGATCGGCGCACCCCACGAGCCGCCCGACGTGCGGACCGCCGACCGGACCACCAGATCACTCCCGTCGTAGTGCGACCAGGCGACCGTCGCCGCCCCGTCAGGTCCGGCGACCACCGACGGAGAGTCCGACCACTCGCCAGCACCCAGCGTTTCCAGATCCACCGGGGTGCTCCAGCTCTCGCCCGGCGCTCGGAACGCCGACCGGACCCGCGTCTCACCCTCGTCGCCGGCGAGCCAGACGGCGATCACCGTGCCGTTCGGCGCCACGGCGACATCCGAGACGGAGCCGTACTCCACGGGATCGGACACCCTGACGGCAGCACCCCACGCACTCCGCGGAGCACGCACGGCGGTCTTGACCAGATCGTCGTCGCCCAGGAGGTGCCAGGACACCGCGGTGGTGCCGTTCGCACCGACCGCGACCTGCGGGTCGTGGGCACGTACGTTCGTATCCGAGACCACCACGGGCCCGGGCCAGGTCGCAGCCGATGTCGGGACGACCCCGACGGTCGCCACTCCGACGCTCAGTGCCATTCCGAAGGCCAGCAGCCCTCCGAGTCGTTGCCCGACCATGGTCCCCCTTCGTCCGGGGCCACCCCACCTGGGCCACCCGTTCGGCCGGTCATCCCCCTCACGGAGACGCCGGAGGGCGGACCGTCGGAAGGTCCGTGCCCTGCCGACCGAACCTAGGTGGACCCGGGGACACGGGCATCGGGGAGCCACCCCAAGATCTCAGCGGACGCCTGCCGCGCCCGCACGTCGGGCCAGCGCGCAAGATCGGCGGTCCGCTGAACTCCGAGGTGCCGCGACGGGCAGTGGCATGCCCGACCGCCCGACCCCTACCGCGTCGGGCGGTCGCACGCTCAGTGACCGTCAGTTGAGTGGCGACTCGCCCAGGGTCACCGTGCCCTGCTGCTGGCCGCCGGCGCCGTCGGTCCAGGTCATCGACACGTCGTCACCGGGCTCGAGGCCGGCGAGGACCTCGCGCAGGTCGGCGAGCGAGCCGACCCGGGTGCCGTCGAGGGCGACGATCGTGTCGCCGGAGGTCACACCGGCCTCCGTCGCCGGGCCGTCGGCCTCCGCCTCGGCAACGGTGACCGGGCCCGAGGAGTCGGCCACGGTGATGCCGAGATAGGCGCCCGGACCGATCACGACGTCACCGCTCTCGTCACCCTCGACGATCTGCTCGACCACGTCGATGGCGTCCTCGATCGGCACCGCGTAGCTCTCGGTGGGTCCTCCGGCGGAGGCGGCGGTGGTGATGCCGACGACCTCGTCCTCGTCGTCGAGGAGCACGCCGCCGGAGAAGCCGCCGACGACATAGGCGTCGGTCTGGATCAGGCCCTCGAGCGGCTGCGGCGAGCCGCCCTGCGCGTTGCGCGTCGTGATGTTCTGGTCGAGCGCCACCACGGTGCCGGCCGACGACGACAGGTGGCCCTGCCCGTTCGGGTTGCCGACCGCGGTCACCTCGTCACCCACGACGGGGTCGCCGTCGTCGTCGAGGTCCACCGTGGCGAGGTCGGAGGCGTCGGCGACCTTCAGCAGCGCCACGTCGGCGCTCGCGTCGCGTCCCACCACGTCGGCGTCGTAGGACTCACCGGTGGCCGGATCGGTGACGGTGACCTGCGTGCTGCTGCTCACCACGTGATAGTTGGTGACGACGGTTCCGGACGCGTCGACCACCCACCCCGTGCCGGCACCGCGCCCGGCGGGCGTCGTGGTGTCGATGAGCACCACGCCGGTGGACTCCTCCGCGGTCGCGTCCTCGAAGCTGCGGTTCGAGCTCTCACCGGGCTGGCCGGGCACCGTGCCCGACCACGGGCCGAGCTCGTCCGGCGACAGGCCGCCGGAGCCGTCACTGCCGCTGTCGTCGCCGGGCTGCTCCGGAAGGGCGTATGCGCCGCCCTGGTCTGAGCTGCCGGCCGCGTGCTGCTCCGCGAGGGCCCAGGTGACCGGTGCGGCCACCGCGCCGCCGAGGACAGCGCCGGTGACAGCGGCGGCCAGGCCGATCGGGAGGGCCAGGTTGCGTCGCTTCTGCTGCGGCGGCTGCGGATAGCCGTACGCCGCGGGCGGCGCCGGGGGCGGCGGCGGGAGCTGCTGGTACTGCTGCGTCGGGTTCTCGTCGGAAGTCGGCATGCCACGATTTCATCCGACCTCCCTGGAGAGTTCCTCAGATCCGGCTGAGGACTTGCTGTGAGTGCGCCCGGGGGGCCCTGGCGCGACGTCGCCGGTCGAGCCACGGTCG
>CAZJDU010000150.1:0-7964 GCA_964544855.1 uncultured Nocardioides sp. | reverse complement strand
CGCCGCGCCGGGTCCATCGTGGTCGCCCACAGCTGCTCGGCGTCCATCTCGCCGAGTCCCTTGAAGCGCTGCACGTCCACCTTCTGCGACTTGAACTCGGTGCGGACCAGCTGTTCGCGCTCCCTCTCGGTCATCGCGTAGGCGATGCGGTCACCCTTGCGCAGCTGGTAGAGGGGCGGCTGGGCGAGGAACAGGCGACCCTCCTCGATCAGCGGCCGCATCAGGCGGTAGAAGAAGGTCAGCAGCAGCGTCGTGATGTGGCCGCCGTCGATGTCGGCGTCCGCCATCAGCACGATCTTGTGGTAGCGCAGCTTGTCCCGGTCGAACTCGGGTTCCACGCCGGTGCCGATGGCCTTGATGAGCGCCTGGATCTCGTTGTTCTCCAGCACCCGTCGCAGCTGGGCCTTCTCGACGTTCAGGACCTTGCCGCGCAGCGGCAGGATCGCCTGCGTCTGGCGGTCGCGCGCCTGCTTGGAGGAGCCGCCGGCCGAGTCGCCCTCCACGATGTAGAGCTCGGTCTCCTCGGGGTCGCGGCTGGTGCAGTCGGCGAGCTTGCCGGGCAGGCCGGCCGACTGGTTGTCGAGCAGCCCCTTGCGCCGGGTGAGGTCCCGGGCGGCCCGCGCCGCGGTGCGTGACCGGGCCGCGAGCACCGCACGCTTGACGACCTTGGCCGCCTGGGAGCCGTGCGCGTTGATCCAGTCCTGGAGGTGCTCGCCGACGACCTGCTGGACGTAGGTGCGTGCCATCGACGAGCCGAGGCGTCCCTTGGTCTGGCCCTCGAACTGCGGGTCGGGCAGCTTCAGCGAGATGACCGCCACCAGCCCCTCGCGCAGGTCGGAGCCCTCCAGGTCAGGGTCCTTCTTCGTCTTGGCCCGTGAGGTCTTGGCGTAGTCCTTGAAGGACTCGGTCAGCGCCCGCCGGAAGCCCTCCTCGTGGGTGCCCCCGTCGGCGGTGCGCACGACGTTGACGTAGCTGCGCAGGCGCTCGTCGTGGAAGCCCGTGGTCCAGGTCAGCGCGACGTCCAGCGCGACGGGCTCGCCGTCGATCTCGCGCGCGTCGTGGAAGCGGACCGTGGGGACCATCGGGCTGTTGCCGTGGAGCAGCAGCTCGACGAAGTCGCTGAGTCCGTCGTCGAAGCGGAACGTCGTCGACCGCTTGTCGCCCTCGCGCTCGTCGACCAGCCGGCACGACAGGCCCGGGTTGAGGAACGCCGTCTCGCGCAGGCGCTCGGCGATCGGGTCCCACCGGAACCGCGTGGTGTCGAAGATCTCGTCGTCGGGCCAGAAGCGCACGGTCGTGCCATGACCCGACCGCTTGGCCCCCTGGGCCAGCTCGTCGACGACGGGGCCGCGCTCGAACGCGATGGTGTGGAGGTGCCCGTCGCGGACGACCTCCACCTCGGTGCGCGTGGACAGGGCGTTGACGACCGAGACGCCGACGCCGTGCAGCCCACCCGAGACGGCGTAGGTCTGGGAGTCGAACTTGCCGCCGGCGTGCAGCGTGGTCAGCGCGAGCTCGACGCCCGAGCGGCCCTCCTCCTCGTGGATGTCGACGGGGATGCCGCGGCCGTCGTCGGTGACCTCGCAGCCGCCGTCGGCGAGCAGTCGCACGCTGATCGTCCCGCAGTACCCGGCGAGGTGCTCGTCGACGGCGTTGTCGACGACCTCCCAGACGAGGTGGTGCAGGCCGCGCCGGTCGGTCGAGCCGATGTACATCGCGGGACGACGACGGACGCCCTCGAGGCCCTTCAGGACCGAGATGTTGCCGGCGCGGTACTCGCTCACGGTGCGGGGCCTCGGCTCGGATGGGCGGCAGGCGGTCCCGCTCGACGGTAGCCAGCGACCTCGCCACGCCCGTGGAGGCCAGCACGTCCGTGCCGGCCGTCCGGGCTACGGTCGGGGCGAGTCCAGGCAACGGGGGAGTGGGTGGCGACGTCGACGACGCCGGTGCCTGCCCCCTCGACCGGCCCGATCGTCGAGCGGCCGGACGTCGACCTCACCGACTGGGGCGAGGTCGCGGGGCTGCTGCGGGACGCCGTCTCGGAGCTGCTCGAGGCGATCGTCCAGGCCGTGCCGCTGGTCCTGCTCGCCGGGGTCGTGCTCGCCGTCGGGCTGCTCCTCGTCGGCGTGGCGCAGCGGGGCGTTGTGTCGGCGACCGAGCGCAGCCGCGTGGACGCGGCCGTGGCGAAGCTGATCCAGACCATGAGTCGGGTCGTGCTCGTGGTCGTGGTGATCCTCATGGCGCTGTCCGTCGCCGGCGTCAACATCGGGTCGGCGCTGGCTGCCCTCGGGATCGCCGGCCTCGCGATCGCGTTCGCGGTCCAGTCGATCCTGGAGAACTTCATCGCCGGGATCCTGATCCTCATCCGGCGTCCGTTCCGCCCCGGTGACCAGGTCCGACTGGGGGACTACGAGGGCACGGTCTCGGACGTCAACCTCCGCGTCACGACGCTGGTGGACTACGACGGCGAGAAGGTGCTGCTCCCCAACAGCCAGGTGTTCTCGGACCCGATCGTGAACACGACCGAGCGCGGCCGTCGCAGGACACGCGTCGTCGTCGGCGTGGAGTACCGCGACGACCACGACGCGGCACGCGAGGTGCTGCGTACGGCGGTCGGCGAGGTCGAGGGTGTGCTGGGCACCCCACCCCCGCAGGTGCTGCTGGTGGAGCTGAACTCCTCGAGCGTCGACTTCGAGGTCCTCTACTGGACGTCGCCGGAGCAGGCGCAGGTCATCGTGGTGCGGGACCGGGTGCTCGGCGCGGCGAAGCGGGCCATCGAGGACGCCGGGATGACGATCCCGTGGCCCATCCGGACGCTGGTCCTCGACGACGGCGCGAGCCGGTTCCTCGGCCGATCGGACGTTGTCACCGACTCGGAGTGACCCGGCCCGCGAGCACTGGGCCCGTCGTGCTCCCGGGCGTACGTTCGGTCGGCCGGCGTCGGACGACCGCCGGGTGGCACGGGGGACGCTCGTGGAGATCCGGACCGCTGGCATGGAGGGCACGGTCGTCGTGCTCGCCGTGGGCTCGTCGGTGCCATGGGTGACGGCGCTGGAGCCCGGGTTCCCCGCGGACGAGCCCGGACGCTCCCTCCGGTGTGCGGTGCGCTCCGTCCCGACGATCGAGCTCGCCCTCCTCGACCTCGACGCGAGTGACTGCCCCGACCTGGTCGTGCTCGCGGCCAGGGACCTCCCGGACCGGTCCGGTCTCTCGCAGCTCGTGGACGCGGCCCACCCGGTGCCGGTCGTCGTGGTCGACGACGACGCGGACTGGTCGGCGCGCGCCGCGGCGGTCTCCGTCGGGGCCGTGGACGTGCTCCACCGCGAGGCCCTGACCGATCGGGCCCTCGTCGGACGGGTGCTCGGGGCGGTGCTCGAGCGCGGCAGGCTGCGTCGGGAGCTCGACGCTGCGCGTGCCGTCGCGCTGCACGAGCGCGAGCTGCGGCGGCTCGTTGCCGTGCAGCCCGGGACGGCGACGAGCGCCGAGATGCTCGAGCAGGGTCCGCTGGCCGTGCGGGCACCCGGGTTCTGGCGGCGCGTCGTGGCCGACTACCGGCGGATCCTCCGGCTCGCCGTCGAACAGCTGCACTTCCGTGTCGAGGGTGACCCCAGCGGTGACCTGCGGTCGCTGGCCGACCTGCTGGCGTGGGCGCACGCCGGCCCGGGCGACGTCATGCGGCTCCACGGGGAGGTCGTGGACGGACTGGCCGCGACCGTGCACGGACGTGAGCGCATCGAGCTCCTCGGTGAGGTCCGCGTGCGGGTCCTCGAGCTCATGGGAGCACTCGCCGCCCGCTACCGGACGAGCTCGCTGAACCGGCCTGCAGCGGCCAGAACCGACAAGTCGGACGAGTCGTCCGGGGTGGCCGACGAGTCGGTCGAAGGGTCCTCGTGACGGCCTATGCTGACGCGCTGTCGCACCGGGCGGATCGTTCGAGGGGGGACAGCGTGCGCATCCATCTCACGCTGTACCTCGCCGGGTCGGGCACCGTCCGGTCACTCGCCGCGAAGCGGCGTCTCGACGGTCTCGTCGAGCGCCTCGACGCGGAGGTCTACGTCGACGTGGTGGACGTCCTCGAGGACCCAGCGCGTGCCGAGCGCGACAGCGTCTTCGCCACACCGACGCTCGTACGGGACCTGCCCCCGCCCGGCACCCGCGTGATCGGCGACCTCGCGGAGGGCGCCCGCGTCGCGGTCGCCCTCGGGCTCGACAGCATCCTGCTCCCGGACGCCGAGGTGGCCGAATCATGATCCCCGACGTCCCGGTCAAGCAGCCCACCGGCATCCGCGGCCTCGACGTGATCACGGCGGGGGGGCTCCCCACGCGTCGCATCACCCTCGTCACGGGTGGGCCGGGCAGCGGCAAGACGGTCTTCGCGATGCAGTTCCTGGCGGCCGGCGCGGCGCAGGGGGTACCGGGGGTGTTCGTCACGTTCGAGGACCAGCCGGAGGCCATCGCCGGGAACATGCACTCGTTCGGCTGGGACCTTCCGGACCTCGTCGAGCGCGACCTGCTGCGCTTCGTCGACGTCACCGCGTTCCGCGGGGGCGAGGGACGCATCGTCGGCGGCTTCGACCTCAGTGCCCTGGCAGAGCGGATCAAGCACCTGGCCTCGGAGATCGGGGCTGCGCGGGTGGCCCTCGACTCGCTCGGCGCCCTCCTGGCCCGCCTCGGCCTCGCCAGCCCGGAGCAGCGGCTCCAGATGCGCACCGGGTTGCGCCAGCTCGCCGACTCGCTGCGCGAGGCCGGGCTCACGACCGTGATGACCAGTGAGCGCACCGACGAGGTGACGCCCGAGGTGGACCACCAGCTCGAGGAGTACATCGCCGACAACGTCATGCGGCTGCGCAACGCGCTGGACGGCGAGCGCCGGCGCCGCACGGTGGAGGTGCTGAAGTTCCGCGGGGCGGACCACCTCGAGGGGCAGTTCGCCTTCTCGATCCTGCCCACGTCGGGGATGGCTGTCCTGCCGCTGGGCGAGATGGACCTCGTCACGCCGTCCTCCGACGACCGGGTCGGGTCGGGGTCCGAGGAGCTCGACGCCATGCTCGGCGGCGGCATGTTCCGTGAGACCGTGACGCTGGTCTCCGGAGCCACCGGGACCGGCAAGACGCTGGTGTCGTCCCACTTCGTCGACGGCGGGGCGAAGGCCGGCGAGAGGGTCCTGCTGCTCGCGTACGAGGAGTCCGAGGACCAGCTGTTCCGCAACGCGCGCGGCTGGGGGATGGACTTCGACCAGCTCGTCGACGACGGGCTGCTCCGGGTGGAGTGCACCTACCCCGAGGGCATGTCGCTGCAGCGCCACCTCGCCCGGATCACGCGCCTCGTCGACGAGTTCCAGCCGGACCGACTGGTCGTCGACTCGCTGTCGGCGTTGGAGCGGGGCGGCTCCCGCCACGCCTTCCGTGAGTTCGCCATCGCGCTGGTGGCGCTGGTCAAGACCCGGGGGATCCTGTCGCTGTTGACCTCCTCCTCGGCGGAGCTCTCGGGTGCCGCGACCGTCACCGAGGGCCACATCTCGACCCTCACCGACCTGATCCTGCTGCTGCGCTACGTCGAGGTGGCCGGCGAGATGCGGCGCGGCCTCGCCGTGCTGAAGATGCGCGGCTCCGGGCACGACAAGGCCATCCGGGAGTTCACGATCGACGACGGTGGGATCCACATCGGTCGGGTCTTCCAGCGCGTCGGCGGCATCGTGATGGGCGTCCCCCACCACCTGGACACCACCGAGTCCGACCGTCTCGGATCGCTGTTCGACGACGAGGACGGGCCATGAACCTCCCCGTCACGCGCGCGGACCCCGAGAGCCTCTCGCTGCTCGTCGTCGAGGACGACGACGACTACGCGGCACTGCTGGAGAAGGTGTTCGCCGACAACCCGGACTACGCCACGACCACGACCCGGGCGACATCGCTCGCCGACGCGCTCGGTCACCTGCGAGCGGAACGGCACCACGCCGTCCTCGTCGACCTGGGGTTGCCCGACTCCGACGGGCTCCGCACGGCCCGGCAGGTCCTCGACGTGGTCGACCCACCCACCGCCGTGGTGGTCTTCACGGCCATGCGGGACCAGTCGATGGCCGCACAGGCGCTGGAGATCGGTGCGCAGGACTACGTGGTCAAGGAGGACATGACGCCCCAGCTGGTCACCCGCGTCGTGATGTACGGCGTCACGCGTGCTCGGCTCGTCGACGACCTCGAACGCGCGCGTCGGGGCGAGGAGCGAGAGCGCGAGCTCCGGCGCATGGAGCGGCTGGCAGCCGACGGGGGGACGACCTCGGTCAGCGCCGAGATGCTCGGGGCCCGCTCCGTCGCCGACCACATGGGCGAGCGCTACGACGACGAGCTCGTCGGCGAGTACGGCCGCATCATCCGCAAGTCAATGGACGAGCAGGCCTTCCGCGGCGACGAGACCGTGGCCGAGGACCTGCGCAGCCTCGCCGCCGTGCTGGGGTACCTCGGTGCCGGTCCACGGGACGTGATCGAGCTGCACACCCGGTGCCTGCGGGAGGTTGTGCGCGCGGCCCCACCGTCGCTCGCGTCGGCCGCGGTCGAGGAGGGCCGCGTGCTCGTGCTGCAACTCATGGGCCGATTGGCCGCCTACTACCGTGACCGCTCCATCGGCTCCGGGTCCGGCGAGCGTGCCAACGACGCTCGTCGCGCCCGGAGCGCTGCTGACAAGGACAGCTCGTGACTGAGCACCGTTACATCCTCCGCCTGTACGTGACCGGTCGCACACCCCGGTCCGAGCAGGCCATCGCGAACCTCCACGACATCATGGAGCAGGAGCTCGGCGGCGAGTACGACCTCGACGTCGTCGACGTCCTCGAACGGCCCCAGCTGGCCGAGGACGAGCGCATCGTGGCGACGCCCACGCTGATCAAGGAACTGCCGCCGCCGCTGCGGCGGATCATCGGGGACCTCAGCGACCGGGAGCAGGTCCTGCTCGGCCTCGACCTCAAGTCCGATTGACCATCCACGGGTGCACCAGCACCCATGTCCGACCGGAACCGTCACATGGACATCACCAAGACCCCAACCGGGATCCAGGGCGTCGACGACGTCATGATGGGCGGCCTGCCCGAGAGCAGGACGACGCTCGTCGCCGGCTCCGCCGGGTCGGCCAAGACGATCTTCGCGCTGCAGTTCCTCACCAGCGGGATCGACACCAGGGACGAGGCCGGCGTGTTCGTCACGTTCGAGGAGTCGCCGGACGACATCCGGCGCAACGTGGCGTCGCTGGGGTGGCCGATCGAGGAGTGGGAGGCCAACGACGACTTCGCGTTCGTCGACGTGTCGCCATCGCCCGAGCAGGAGGCCATCTTCGCCGGGGCGTTCGACCTCGGGGCGCTGATGACGCGCATCGAGCACGCGGTGCGTCTCACCGGGGCCAAGCGCGTCGCGCTGGACTCCCTCGGGGCTGTGTTCGCCCACTTCGACGACGGCCGGACGGTGCGGCACGAGCTGCGGCGCATCGCCGGTGCACTGCGCAAGATGGACGTGACCGCCGTCCTCACCGCCGAGCGCGAGGAGGAGTACGGCCCGATCGCCCGGTTCGGGATCGAGGAGTTCGTCGCCGACAACGTCGTCATCCTGCGCAACGTGCTCGAGGAGGAGAAGCGCCGCCGCACGATCGAGGTGCTGAAGTTCCGCGGCACCACGCACATGAAGGGCGAGTACCCCTTCACCATCGCCGACGGCCGGGGGATCATCGCGATCCCGCTCTCGTCGATCGAGCTGAAGCAGCCGTCCTCCAACGTCCGGGCCTCGTCGGGCTCGGTCGAGCTCGACCGCATGCTCGGCGGCGGGTTCTTCCGCGACTCGATCATCCTCGTGTCGGGCGCCACTGGCACCGGCAAGACCCTCACCGCCATGCACTTCATCGCGGGCGGCCTCGAGGCCGGCGAGCGGGTGCTGTTCCTCGCGTTCGAGGAGTCCCGCGAGCAGCTGTTCCGCAACGCGATC
>CAZJDU010000149.1:0-8018 GCA_964544855.1 uncultured Nocardioides sp. | reverse complement strand
CGGGTGATCCGCGCCTGCAAGGACGCCGGCATCGGCAGCGTCGCCGTCTACGCCGAGCCCGACCGCGACGCCGTCTTCGTCCGGATCGCCGACGAGGCCCACTCCCTCGGCGGCGCCACGCCCGCCGACTCCTACCTCGACATCGCCAAGATCATCGACGTCGCGCAGCGCACCGGCGCCGACTCGGTCCACCCCGGCTACGGCTTCCTCGCCGAGAACTCCGACTTCGCCCGGGCGGTCATCGACGCCGGCCTGATCTGGATCGGCCCGCCGCCGGAGGCGATCGACAGCCTCGGCGACAAGGTCAAGGCGCGCCACATCGCCGAGAAGGTCGGCGCCCCACTCGCGCCCGGCACCCAGGACCCGGTCGAGTCCGCCGAGGACGTCGTGAGGTTCGCCGAGGAGGTCGGCGTCCCGATCGCGATCAAGGCGGCGTTCGGCGGCGGCGGCCGCGGGCTCAAGGTCGCGCGCACGATGGAGGAGGTCGCCGACCAGTACGACTCCGCCGTCCGCGAGGCCGTCTCCGCCTTCGGCCGCGGCGAGTGCTTCGTCGAGAAGTTCCTCGACCGCCCGCGTCACGTCGAGACCCAGTGCCTGGCCGACTCCCACGGCAACGTCGTGGTGGTCTCCACGCGCGACTGCTCGCTTCAGCGCCGCCACCAGAAGCTCGTCGAGGAGGCCCCCGCGCCGTTCCTCACAGACGAGCAGATGACCAAGCTCTACGAGTCGTCCAAGGCGATCCTCAAGGAGGCGGGGTACGTCGGCGCCGGCACCTGCGAGTTCCTCGTCGCCGCCGACGGCACCATCTCCTTCCTCGAGGTCAACACCCGCCTCCAGGTCGAGCACCCGGTCTCGGAGGAGGTCACCGGCATCGACCTGGTCCGCGAGATGTTCCGCATCGCCGCCGGCGAGGAGCTCGGGTACGACGACCCGGAGATCCGTGGCCACTCCATCGAGTTCCGGATCAACGCCGAGGACGGCGGCATGAACTTCATGCCGGCCCCCGGCACCCTCACCGCGTGGGCCCCGCCGAGCGGCCCCGGCATCCGGCTCGACTCCGGCTACGAGAACGGCGAGACGATCCCGGGCGCGTTCGACTCGCTGGTCGCCAAGCTCATCGTCACCGGCCGCGACCGGCAGCAGGCGCTGGAGCGCTCGCGGCGCGCGCTCGACGAGTTCGTCGTCGACGGCATGCCCACGGTGATCCCGTTCCACCGCGCCGTGGTCGACGACCCGGCGTACGTCGGCGCCTCGACCCCCACCGGCGAGGGCTCCTTCGACGTCTACACCACCTGGATCGAGACCGACTTCGACAACCGGATCACGCCGTACGCCGGCAGTGGGGACGGGCAGGGCGAGGAGCCCGCCGAGCGGCAGACCGTCGTGGTCGAGGTCGGCGGCCGCCGCCTCGACGTGGTGATCCCCGCCGGCCTCGGGGGGCTCGCGTCCTCCTCCGGCGGCGGTGCGAAGAAGCCGAAGCGCAAGGGCGGCAAGAAGGCCGGTGCGGCCGCGAGCGGCGACGCCGTGGCGAGCCCGATGCAGGGCACCATCGTCAAGATCGCCGTCGAGGAGGGCCAGGAGGTCGCCGAGGGCGACACCGTGGTGGTCATCGAGGCGATGAAGATGGAGCAGCCGCTCAAGGCCCACAAGGGTGGCACCGTGACCGGCCTGTCCGCCGAGGTCGGCGCCACCGTCGGCAACGGCGAGGTGCTCTGCGAGCTGAAGGGGTAGCACCCCGGTCGGGCGCTACGGCAGTCCGAGCTCGTCGGCGAGCCGGGTGAGGTGGTGCTCGAAGAGCGCCGCCGGATCGCCCAGGCCGTCGGGGCCGTACTGTCCGAAGACCTCGAAGCTCACGCAGCCGAAGAGTGAGGCCCACACCAGCACGCCACGGGTCAGCACCGCATCGGGCAGCTCGACCTCGAGCTGGTCGCGGATGCCGGCCAGGCCGACGGCCAGCTCCGGCGTCACCGGGTCCACCACGTCCGGCACGGCCAGCACCCCGGCAGCGTCCGCGTCGGCGGTGAGGACGAGCAGCGCCGTCGGCACCCGGGTGCCCGGCTGCGTGGTCTGCTCCACAGGAGCGGCGTATCCCGGCACGGGAGAGCCGAAGAGCAGCGCGTACGTCGCCGGCGCGGCCAGCGCCCAGGTCCGCACCGCCCGCCCCAGCGCGCGGAACCGCTCGCGATGGTCGCGGTCGGCGACCCCGGCCAGTGCCGCGTCGACGGCGTCGCCGAGCTCGTCGTACCCGTCGACGACGAGCAGCGTCAGCAGCTCGTCACGGTCCTTGACGTAGCGGTAGACGGCCGAGGAGACCACGCCGAGATCCCGCGCCACGGCGCGCAGCGACAGCGCGGCCGCCCCGTGCTCGGCGAGGTGCTCCCGCCCGATCCGGACGATGTCGCGCATGGTCTGGGCGCGGGCGCGCTCCCGGGGTGTCGGCATGCCCGCCATCGTGCCGCGGTACGTGAGCACCGTCAACCTTAGAGAGCATCGCTCTTGCTTTTCCCGCGGCGATGGCGCACACTCGTGACGAGAGCAGTGCTCTCATCAACGTCCATCGATCACGGAGAGACCTCATGAACCAGATCCACGTCGTCACCGGAGCCGGCCCCGTCGGCAGCACCATCGCGCTCCAGCTGGCCGAGCAGGGCCAGCAGGTGCGGCTGCTCACCCGCTCGGGGAGCGGTCCCCAGCACCCCTCGATCGAGCGGCGGCGGGTCGACGTCTCCCGCGCCGACCTGCTGGACGATGCGTTCGCCGGCGCCGCCGCCGTGCACCACTGCATCCACGGGTCGCGGTACGACGCCGCCATCTGGCGGGCGGAGCTGCCGCAGGCCGAGCAGGCGGTGCTCGCCGCCGCCGGACGCATCGGTGCGGTCGTCGTCTTCCCCGAGAGCCTCTACGCCTACGGCGAGGTCGACCGGCCGATCACCGAGGACCTCCCCCGCGAGGCCCGCCACGGCAAGCAGGGGGTGCGCGCCGACCTGCTCCGCGCTCGGGAGGCATCAGCCACGCCGACCATCAGCGTCGCCGCCTCGGACTTCTTCGGTCCGCTGGTCCGCAACGCGCACGCCGGCGAGCGGATGGTGCCGACCGTGCTGGCCGGCCGCACCGTGCGGGTGCTCGGCAGCCTCGACCAGCCGCACTCCTTCACCTATGTCCCCGACCTGGCCGCCGCGATGGTCCGCGCGGCCGCGATGCCCGAGCTGTGGGACTCCTTCCTGCACGCCCCGACGGCGCCGGCACTCACCCAGCGCGAGCTGATCGCGGCCTACGCCGACGCGGCGGGGGTCGCCGTCCCGCGCTCCGGCACCATCCCTGCCTGGGCGGTGCGTGGGGTGGGGCTGGTCCACCGCGACACCCGGGAGCTGGCCGAGCTCACCCACCAGTTCACGGCGCCGTTCGTGCTCGACTCCTCCCGGAGCGAGGAGCGGCTGGGGCTGCGGCCGACGCCGTTCGACGAGGCGATCCGGACCACGGTCGACTGGTGGCGCGCGCAGGCCGCGGTGGCGGCCTGACCGTCACCGACGCCGAACGGCAGCGGTAGGTGGAGCGTCGTACTGTCGGCACCGTGATCGACCACGAGCTACGCGACCCGGCGGAGCGGCTCAGCCCGCGCGCGCGCCTGATGTGGGTGATCGAGGAGCTGCTCGGCTCCGCGGTGCTCCTCGCCGTCACCGCCGGCGTCCTGTGGTGGCGCGCCTGGCCGTGGTGGCTGCTGGTGGTGGTCGCTGCCGTGGCGGCGGCGTACGTCGTCGTGGTGCCGCAGTGGCGCTACGCCGTGCACCGCTGGGAGGTCACCGACACCGCGGTCTACACCCAGACCGGCTGGTGGACCCGCGAGCGCCGCATCGCGCCGATGTCGCGGATCCAGACCGTCGACTACTCCCAGGGCGCGCTGGAGCGGCTCTTCGGGCTCGCGACGGTGACCGTGACCACCGCTTCGGCGGCCGGCGCCCTGGAGATCGCCGGGCTCGAGGCGCCCCGCGCGCAGTCGCTCGCCGACGACCTGACCCGGCAGGCACACGCGGTGCCAGGAGACGCGACGTGACGGCGACGCCGTCGTCGGACCCGGAGTCCGACCCGGAGTCGGACCCGCTCAGCGCGCGAGAGCCGGTCCCTGCACCGTCCCCCGGGCCGGTCGGGCCGCACCCGTGGCTCCGGCTCGACCAGCGGATGCTGCTGGTGCAGCCGGCGCAGGAGCTGGTCCGGTTCCTGCCGGTGCTGCTCGGGCTGGTGATCTTCGGCAGCGCCACCGGCGGGCCCTGGGCGCTGATCGGCATCGCGATCCCCGTGGCGCTCGGGGTGGCGCGCTACCTGACGACGAGCTTCCGCATCACCGGCGACCGGGTCGAGCTGCGCCGCGGCGTCGTCGAGCGACACCTGCTCTCGACCCCGCTCGACCGGGTGCGCACCGTCGACCTGACGGCGTCCCCGATCCACCGGATGCTCGGCCTGAGCACCGTGCGGATCGGGACCGGCACCGCCTCCACCGCCGCCGACGAGCGGATCGACCTCGACGGCATCCCCACCCCGCAGGCAGAGGCGCTGCGGAGCCGGCTGCTCGAGGCCGCGCCCGGCGACGTGCCCGACCACACGGCGCCGGAGCCCGCGACCCTCGTGGTGGCACGGTTCTCCCCCGGCTGGCTCGCCTACGCGCCGTTCACGTCCGGCGGGCTCGCGGTCGCGGGCGCTCTGGTGGCGGTCACCACCCAGGTCGTGCCCGGGGTGGAGATCGACACCACCGAGAGCGCCCCGCCCTACCTCGAGTGGTGGTGGGCGTTCGCGCTGGTGGCCGTGCTGCTCATCGGCGCGCTCACCGTGATCGCCTATGCCGCGGCGTACTGGGGCATGACCGTGACGCGCACCGGCACCGACGCGCCCTGGCGGATCCGCCGGGGGCTCTTCACGACCCGGGAGACCAGCATCGACCCGGACCGGCTCTCCGGGGTGACGCTGCGGGAGCCGCTGCCGCTCCGTTGGGCGCGGGGAGCCCGGTTGCAGGCGATCGTCACCGGCATCCGCGCGGGGGCGGGCAACGACCAGGCACCGGGCGCCACGGTGGTCCCTCCCGCCCCGCGGACAGTGGCGCAGGGGGTCGCCAGCACCCTGCTCGCCGCGCCCGACGTCGTACGACGCCCGCTGACCGGACACGGCCCGCGGGCGACGACGCGTCGTTACACCCGGGCGCTGATCCCGGCGGGGCTGCTCGCCGCCGCGGCCGTGGCGACCGCGGCACTCACCGGGACCTGGTGGCTCCTCGCCGCGGCGCCCGTCCTCCTCGTGGGCGCCGCGGGGCTCGCCCGGGACCGGGCACGCAACCTCGGTCACCTCCTCTCCGAGGGACTGCTGACCAGCCGCTCCGGCTCGGTGACGCGCCGGCGCGACGTGCTCGCCACCGAGCACGTCATCGGCTGGACCTTCCGCGCGTCGTGGTTCCAGCGTCGCGCGGGCCTCACCGAGGCCACGGCGACGATCGCCGGCGGCGACCAGCGGGTCACGGTCCTCGACGTCCCCGAGTCCACCGCGCTCACCCTCGCCCGCACCGCCACCCCCGGCCTGCTCGAGGATTTCGTCGCGGCGACTCCTCGCGCGCGGGCCTAACGGATCGTCACAAGAGAAATCGTCGCGAAACCGGCCGCAACCCGACGATTTCTCTTGTGACGATCACCCACCCACCGACCACCAGCGACGGTTACCCATCCGTACGGTGAGGCACCAGGCCGCCCGACGGCACCGCGCCCTAGGGTGCAGGGCATGTTCTCCAAGGTGTTGGTCGCCAACCGGGGCGAGATCGCGATCCGAGCGTTCCGGGCGGCGTATGAGATGGGCGCACGGACCGTGGCGGTCTTTCCCTACGAGGACCGGTGGTCCGAGCACCGGCTGCGCGCGGACGAGGCGTACGAGATCGGCGAGCGCGGGCACCCCGTGCGCAGCTACCTCGACCCCGAGGCGATCGTGGCCACGGCCGTGCAGTGCGGCGCGGATGCGATCTACCCCGGCTACGGCTTCCTGTCGGAGAACCCGACGCTCGCGGAGGCCTGCGCCGAGGCCGGGATCACGTTCGTCGGCCCCGGCGCCGACGTACTCACCCTGACCGGCAACAAGGCGCGCGCGATCGCCGCGGCGAAGGAGGCCGGGGTGCCGACGCTGCAGAGCGTGCCTCCGACCACCGATGCCGAAGCGCTGGTCGCGGCGGCCGCCGAGCTGCCGTTCCCGGTCTTCGTCAAGGCGGTCGCAGGCGGCGGCGGTCGCGGCATGCGGCGCGTGGACGACCCGGCGCAGCTGCGCGAGGCCGTGGAGACCTGCATGCGGGAGGGCGAGGCCGCCTTCGGTGACCCGACGGTCTTCGTGGAGCAGGCCGTCGTGGACCCGCGCCACATCGAGGTGCAGGTGCTGGCCGACGGCACCGGTCCGGACGGCACCGTCCACCTCTTCGAGCGGGACTGCTCGGTCCAGCGACGCCACCAGAAGGTCGTGGAGATCGCCCCGGCACCGCACCTGGACCCGGGGATCCGGGACCGGATGTGCGCCGACGCGGTGCGGTTCGCCGCGTCGATCGGCTACAAGAACGCCGGCACCGTGGAGTTCCTGCTCGACCGGGACGGCAACTACGTCTTCATCGAGATGAACCCGCGGATCCAGGTGGAGCACACGGTGACCGAGGAGGTCACCGACGTGGATCTGGTGCAGTCGCAGCTGCGGATCGCCTCCGGGGAGACGCTCGCCGACCTCGGGTTGAGCCAGGAGATGATCCGGCTGCGCGGAGCGGCGCTGCAGTGCCGGATCACCACCGAGGACCCGGCCAACGAGTTCCGCCCCGACACCGGCAAGATCACGACGTACCGCTCCCCCGGCGGCCATGGCGTGCGGATCGACGGCGGCACCACCTACACCGGCGCCGAGGTGAGCCCGCACTTCGACTCGATGCTGGCCAAGCTCACCTGCCGTGGCCTGACGCACGCGAAGGCGACCGAGAAGGCGCAGCGGGCGCTCGCCGAGTTCCGGATCCGGGGGGTGGCCACCAACATCGGCTTCCTGCAGGCGCTGCTGGCCGACCCGGACTTCGTCGCCGGCGAGGTCACCACCTCCTTCATCGAGACCCACCCGCAGCTGCTGACCGCCCGGTCCTCGGCCGACCGCGGCTCCCGGCTGCTGCACTACCTCGCCGACGTGACGGTCAACAAGCCGTACGGCGACGCGCCGGTCTCGCTGCGGCCGGCCGACAAGCTGCCGCCGGTCGACCTCGCCACGCCGCCGCCGGACGGCACCCGGCAGCTGCTGCTGGAGGTCGGGCCCGAGGAGTTCGCCCGTCGGCTGCGCGCCCGGGAGACGGTCGCGGTCACCGACACCACGTTCCGCGACGCCCACCAGAGCCTGCTGGCCACCCGGGTGCGCACCACCGACCTGCTCGGCGCCGCCGGGCACGTCGCGCGGCTGACGCCGCAGCTGTGGTCGGTCGAGGCCTGGGGCGGGGCGACGTACGACGTCGCGCTGCGGTTCCTCGCCGAGGACCCCTGGGAGCGGCTCGCTGCGATGCGGGAGACGCTGCCCAACGTCTGCCTGCAGATGCTGCTGCGCGGCCGCAACACCGTCGGCTACACGCCCTACCCGACCGAGGTGACCTCCGCGTTCGTCGAGGAGGCGGTCGCCACCGGGCTCGACGTGTTCCGGATCTTCGACGCGCTCAACGACGTCAGCCAGATGCGGCCGGCGATCGAGGCGGTCCGCGAGACCGGCACGGCGGTCGCCGAGGTCGCGCTGTGCTACACCGGCGACCTCTCCGACCCCGGCGAGCGGCTCTACACGCTCGACTACTACCTCCGTCTGGCCGAGCAGATCGTCGACGCCGGCGCGCACGTGCTGGCGATCAAGGACATGGCGGGGCTGCTGCGCGCTCCTGCGGCGCGCCGCCTGGTGACCGCGCTGCGGGAGCGGTTCGACCTGCCGGTGCACCTGCACACCCACGACACGCCCGGCGGTCAGCTCGCCACGCTGACCGCGGCCATCGACGCCGG